>NZ_CANLZC010000001.1 GCF_947495455.1 uncultured Shewanella sp.
AGCAATTGAATACTCAAACTCTAAAACGCTCCTAAGATATGACAACTTATTACTGGTAGCCGCACTAGCTTTATTTAGTCTTTGGTGCATAGGTAAAGCTGCGGTAATGAAAAATATGCAGCGAACATTACAAGCCAATACAACGAGGTACAGGCCTGTGTTGTCGATCATTTATGTCGGTCGGGAAGTGATAGAAGATGAGCGGTACGAAGTGACTTTGGAAGAATATAGTTATGTGCTGTATAACTTGGCTCACTTCACAATCAGTATTCATTGTTTATGAGCCAGAAAAGTGGGGATCCCTCAGTCACGGGTATATAAAGTGTTACTGGGATCCTTTTATTATGCAAATTGAAATAGGTAATTCGCGATGACAACTAAATTGGAACGGGTATTGAAAACGCCGATGCAATCTAATGGGTTGAATCTTTCTCATTTCGTGCAGGGATATTGGCGTTTAGATGAGTGGGGATTATCTGCTCAGGAATGTTTGTCTTTCATTCAATCACATTTAGCACTTGGGATCAGCAGTGTGGATCATGCTCATGTGTATGGTAATCCTTCTTGTGAGCAGTTATTTGGGCAGGCACTCAGGCTGAAAAAAGGGCTACGAGATGAGTTAGAGATTATCTCTAAGTGCGGTATTGTACCCAGCCAAGGTGATAGTATCGGGCATTATAATTTTAGTCAAAAGGTGATTTTTTCTCAGGTGGAAAATTCATTAAGGCTATTGGGGACTGATCACCTTGATGTATTGTTATTACATAGGCCCGATTATTTGATGGATGCAGATGAAGTGGCTAACGCTTTTTCGCTATTAAGACAGCAAGGAAAGGTCAAGCATTTTGGCGTCTCTAATTTTACTGCCGCGCAATTTTTATTACTTCAGTCACGTTTAGATTTTCCTTTAGTGACGAACCAAATTGAAATGAACCCGTTAAACTTAAGTATATTTGAAAGCGGAATATTAGAAGAGTTGCAAAGAGTGGCGTGCCGCCCTATGGCGTGGTCTTGTTTAGCTGGAGGCGAAGTTTTTAATCTTGATAATCCGCAAAGTGTCAGAGTGAAGGCTGTACTTGAAACATTAGTAGAGGAATTGAATGCCGACTCCATTGAGCAAGTTATATATGCATGGATCATGCGGCATCCTTCTGATCCATTACCTATTTTAGGCAGTGGTAATATTGCTAGAACAGCGTTAGCGGTAGCGTCCCAATCATTATCACTTAATCATGAACAATGGTATCGAGTCTGGTGCGCTTCTAAGGGACAGCCAGTCCCTTAAGAAGGATTTTAGCGAGTACTGAAACCTTTTTTATTGATAAAGTCTTTCATGAAAGGCCTTGACTCTTTATTCAGCGTGGTAGTGATTTGCTCTGACCAAGACATGTCTTTAGCACCTTGAGTTCGATGACGATAATACTCTCGTGTGTGTTCGTCGTATTTACTTAAGATTTTTTTGTCTACTTTATCCTGATAGCGTTCTTGGTGGACCACAAGACTCTGTGGTAATCGCGGTTTTATTTCGGGGTTTTGATCAGGATAACCTAGGCATAATCCAAAAAGTGGAATGACATGAGAAGGCATAGCTAATAGATCGGAAACTGCTTGAGGATTATTTCTTATACCACCAATATACACGCCTCCTAATCCTAATGATTCGGCAGCCAGTAGCGTATTTTGTGCCATCAGTGCGGCATCGATAGCGCCTATTAATGTTTGCTCTGTAAAGCCTAATTGAGCATCTGGATTAATTTGTTTATGGCGATTAAAGTCGGCACAAAATACGAAAAATTCGGCGGCTGATGCTACATACTCTTGTCCGCCGGCTAATTGGGTCAAGGTTTTTCGACTGTCTGTTTCTGTGATTCGAATGATACTCACACATTGGATAAAGCTAGATGTGGAAGCCGCTATTGCACAATTTAAAAGGGTAGTGAGTAATGACTCATCAATGGCTTGTTGAGTAAATTTTCGTATTGAGCGATGTGCAAGGATAGTGTCAATGGTGTGATTCATAGCAGGCCTTATTGTGATCGTGAATTGTTCAAAACCAATAAAAATATGGGAACAATAATCATTTCATTTATGATGGAAATCAATATATGACGCTTAACCTTATTTTTCAATCATATTGAGATTAGTATAAAAGTATTACTGTGTTTTGTATTTATAGCCATTTGGATAGGAATGTATTCATACTTTAGCATGATGTTGTGTTATGGTTGTTCGTGTAACCTTGTTTAAACATACTGATTACATATGGTTGGCGTTCATTATGTATTTACTCCTTTTTTATATTTTATATCGTTGCCGGATTTTGATTATGTTAATGACATTAACTTGGGTTGGCGTGTCGCTATCTTCATTGTTAATTCCTGACAATATGATGCCTTCGATGATAAAGGGGGCGGGTATGGTACACAGTTTCTCTAAGACAAAATCTGCAGAAAAAAATGCTGAGGCAGAAGTGGTTATTGAGCAATTTATTTTACAAGAGGGTGTTAACCTAGATAGATAACGTTAGTATATCTGAAATATTGCTCGTAAAAAATAGTGTTAATTTTTGTCATATTAAGCATAAGGTGAGAGGTAATAAAATGATAATAACAAGTGAGTGATAGTCATATCACGCAATAGAACCATTCAGTATTTATCAAATTAGCCCATGGATTGTCAGTCACCTATCATAATAAAAATGTCTTTTAAGGCATAGGGCATCATGTTTAGTCGCTTCTCATCAATTTGACCATTTATTGGCTTTCTAAAGTGGCCCTTTCTCGCGCAACTAAAGTCAATACAAGGCATAAAACTAACGGTCATAGTGGTGATCATGAAATATCGTAAGAAGTTTAGATGCTTTTTATTGATCCTATGGAATTTTTTTCGTTATCTGTCAGTTTTTCATTTTAAATTGCGTGAATATTGTGTAAGTTTGTAGCGTAAATGTTAACGGGAACGTGTGAGAGGGAATTTTGGAGAAAAAAATAAGAGAGGATCTAACTTATTGTGAAATGATCATGATGAAGGAGTTACTTTCTGAGCGAGGAGGGATTGTCAGTCGTGATCGTTTGAGTATGGCGGCATTTGGGGAGGTTTTTAATAAACATAATCGACGCATTGATGTGCGGATCAGTCGGTTACGAAAAAAACTGCCTCTTAATCAAGACGGCAAGTCTAAAATCAAATCTGTGAGTGGCGAAGGCTATGCGTATATTGATGATGACTGGTTGTCTCAACATTTAGGGCAACTTGATTAAAAAGCCATTTATTTAATATCAATGGTATAAGACGGTTCAAGTCACTCAGTATGGATTCTGATAAAGCGGTTTAAGTGAATTAAATCGCTTGTATTTCTTTTCTATTAAATCATTCAATACATACCAATAACGCCTATAATTCTAGAGTAGCATGTACTTCATGGAAGGAGATAATGATGAAACACTATTTTTATATGCGATTTCTTACCCCTATATTGATCTTTCTGCTTAGTGGTCAGGTGTATGCCGAGCCTGTTAAGCCCTCTAGTCCAACATGTCAGCAATTAAAGGGAGAATGGATCAATGAATTGGGGTCGAAGTTAAACATAACGAGCGTTGATAGAAAATCAGGACAATTATCGGGGACTTACACGTCCCCTTCAGGTACTTCGGGTAATAGTGTTGCTATGATTGGCTGGATGAATGCCAAACCATCGCCAGCCAAGACAACGAAGGAGAGTCCCACTTTAAGCCGTATGGTGGTGGTATCATTTTCTGTCAATTGGGGAGAATATGGGAGTGTGACGTCTTGGTCTGGTGTGTGTGGCGTTAAAGAAGGTGTGCCAACTATTAAAACGATATGGAATTTAGCGCGCACAGTGGACAGCTATGATTGGGATCATATCATCACTAATAGTGATACTTTTATTCCTAAAAATAAATAATATTTTTTATAGGGCATAGAAAAGCCTCAGTGTATGAAGCTGAGGCTTTATGGCCCTTAGGCACAGAACGGAAGTGAATCGCTCTTACTAAACTTTAGTCTAATTCTGTAATAGGTCAAATTGACTATATACCTCCTCTTTACTCGCTATGGAAACTGATAACAAGCTAGTTTCAGGCCGCTTTGAAAATATAACTTGCACTTCAAATGCGGCGATTCTTAGCAGTACTCAGGGATCTAGACTGATCTTTGTGAGGGTTGACGAGTCAATTTATTGACTAAAAGCTTTATTTCTTTATAGGCGCGCTTGAGTGATGCTTGATGACGTTCATCATTAAATTCTTGGTATTCTGCGCGAATAGTGTGCATACTTTCGGCGCCTAAATAATGGCTGAGGGTTTCAATATGTGGATGTAAATGATCCATTTTTTCTCTTAACCCACCAAGTTCAAAGCCAAACTCACCACTGGATGTGATCAGCACTAAGCGTTTGCCTGACAGTATAGGATTAAGTGGATAGTCACCTCGGTTTAAATTAAAACTGAAGGTTTTATCAATGCGGATCACTTGATCAAACCAAGCTTTGAGCGTGGCAGGCATACCATAGTTATACATAGGAGTGGAGAGTACTATGGTATTGGCTTGAATCACTTCATCAATAAGCTTATTGGATAGCGATAATATTGCAGTTTGTGCTTGGGTTTGCTTTTCCTTTGAGGTAAATGCGGCTTCAATCCAGTTTTGATCAATGAAACCGACGTGGCTAGTGGTTAAATCGCGATGAATAAACTGTGTTTGCGGCAATTGATTTTGCCACAATGTAATAAAATGTTGAGCGAGTGTTCTTGAAATGGATGTTGAACGATTCTCTTTAGGAGAAAGGGGGCGTGCGCTTGTATCGATATGAAGAATAGTGCTCATATATCCTCTAACTGATTTTTATTAAAGGGGGAAAATGGAATAACTCGATACTGAATGAAAAGTGTTAAGTTGACAAAAGATGAATATTTTATTATAGATGAGATTTATTCATCTATGAATTAACCTGAGTGTGTTTATGTTTTCTCATTTACCGCCGTTGAATTCAATTCGCGTATTTGAAGCTGCAGCAAGGTTGTTGAGCTTTAAGTTGGCAGGGAAAGAATTGAATGTCACAGCAACTGCAGTGTCTCATCAAATTCGCGCATTAGAAGACAAATTAGGAACTTTACTTTTTGAGCGTAAAACCCGTGCGATTGAATTAACTCAAGAAGGGCAACAATTGGCTAAAGTGGCACATCAGTCGTTGCAACAATTGGCGGGCGTATTTGGTGATATTACGTATCAGCAGTCAGTGTTGACGGTCAGTACGACGTCATCTTTTGCCGCGCAGTGGCTGGTGCCCAAATTGGCCTCTTTTTATCAGAGTCATCCGAACATTAAAGTGGTGGTAAAAACAGGTGAAACTTTAGATGATTTATTAAAAGATAGGCGAGTGGATGTCGCAATACGATATGGGTCAACAGACAGTAGACAGGCTCATACTAAGACATTGATCACAGAGCGTATTGGTATGTTCGCGACTAAGACTTATTTAAATAATCAGCCAAATTTAGCGGCGGCAAGCTTAATTGAAACAAGATGGAAAAACCCTGATCTGCAACCGATAACTTGGCAAGGTTATTTTCAAGCACAAGCGGAATATGATAAAGGCCATTCTAAGTTGCTTAAAGTGCGATCTTTTGATCAGGAACAACAGGTCATTCAAGCGGCGTTAGCGGGGCAAGGAGTGGCATTGGTGAGTGAACTTCTGATAGAAAATGCGTTACAACAAGGTTGGTTAGTTCCACACCCAGAAGGTGAAGTGTTGACAGGGCTGAGTTATTCATTAGTGAGTTCGCCACATCATCAAGACAGTGCTAAAGTGCGTTGTTTTAAAAATTGGTTAATAGGCACGTTTGCTTCGCAGCAGTAAAAAGCGAGTGAAGCATTAAAGTGAATAATGAAATGGGAATATGCTATGACGATTTGTACAAGCTCACTTTATCGTTAGCAGATCAATGTTAACGGTGCGACCGTACTGGCTAATTTGTATGAGTTATATTCGCTTTCACGGCCTTTAATTTCACTACCTACATTCTATTTTACATTGTGCTTGTAACGGCCCAGTTGTCTTTGATATGCGTTGTTTTATTGAATTAAATTTGGTTTTATTAATATTTTTAGTAGGTTAATGCTACTTTTTTAAAGCAAGCTGCTTGTTTTATTTACATTTAGCTTGTATCTTGCAGGGTAATCACTGATGGAATTCTGAGCTTTAATCCTTAATAGTATGAAGAGTGAAGAAATGATGGGTGAGACAGGGTGTCTTAAAAAGGCTAAATAAAGGCCAACTATTAAAAAGAAAATGGAAATATTTAAGTATTTATTTTGGATTTTAGTGAGTTACCTCTTTATAACGCTTTGCTTTAGAGGCTATTGGTTAGTGAGAGACCGCTATTTTCAATTAAGTTGGTTTGGTGAGTGGCTTATTGCTCTTTTGAGTTGTATGGGGGTGTTTGGCGTAGCTTATCATACTCCAATATTAAATCAGGGTGTTTGGTGGTTTGTACTGGCATTAATTTTTATCACTTCTTTTTTAAGATTACGTAGCTCAAGTTTACAAACACAGTTAAAGCGGCTTACTAAAAAACAGTTATGCTTTGTTTACTGTTTAATGGTGTTATTTACTGCACCACTTGCAACTGGCGTATTGTTTAATGCGGCTAACCTGACAGGGATCTGGTCAAACAGCTGACAAACCATTTAAAATAGGGCTAATACCAATTCTACTATATAAGTGATCTTTCAGCGGGAATTCAACATGCTGTAGGCAAGGCGGATGATTGAAGCTAACAGTGATTCTATATCGAAAACATCTAACGTAGCATAAAGTATGTTGAAACCCGCACAAAGTGAGCTTCTCAGACATTCCACTTCAGCGTTGCATTCATTTGAAAGGGATCACCATTACAGCATAAATGCGTCTTGAATTGAAAAGCCTGAGAAGCTCTGAATTGATCATCTATATAATAGAATTGGTATAATACAACTAATAACAAAACGGGCGAGAGTCAAGACTTCCATCATTATGTTATCGAATATGACATAAACACAAAATAGTGAACGCCCTCGGTTTATTACCGCTATCGACATTCTATAGTTTTCGTGTACTTATAATCGCTTTGTTATTTTTTGAAATAAGCTATTTGCTGTGTTTTGAGATGTTATTTACGTCAACGAAGGCAAAGTGTGAAATCTGAGCGAGTACATCATTCAGCTCTGCATTTGAATGGCACCTGAGTGATACATTTACTGGCCATATGCCCTGCGTATATCAGGGTGAATGTTCGTGTTATTGCATGCATTATTATCATTTCTTTTATGCCGTTACTCTTGTTTATTATTTGAACCACCCTTTGTTTTCATTTATTCAATTAACTCATCTGTAGCACTTGTGCGATTTTTGCATAAGTGATTTGCGGCTTGATGGGTGTTTCAACCCGCGTTTTTCTTTAATAATGCTTCCCACGTTAGAGAGCTGTTTTATACAGCCTGTGAATTGATATCGAAGGAGTTTATATGAAACCGTTAGCCAATGCCGTGTTAGATGATGCAGAACTCATCGAGGGATTAAAATCAATCCATCCAGCATGGGGAGATTTTACCGTGCGTGTGGCGGGTGAAGCGTGGGCTCAACCACACATAGATCAAAAAACCAAGGCATTAATTACCATTGCGCTAGATCAAATGGCATTGAATGTTAGCAGTGAGGGGAGCCCTTTTGCAGCTCATGTGGATATGGCATTAAAGCAAGGCGCAACTTATGAGGAACTCGAAGAGCTGATTATTTTTAGTTCAGTATATACCGGGTTTAATAAGGGGGCGACGACTATGGGTGCCTTGAATAAATTACGTCATGAACGAGGAGATCGATAATGGCTATTCCAGGATTAAAAAAAGTGGATCATGTTGGTTTTACCGTGCCTAATTTGAATGAAGCGATTGCTTTTTTTCAGCAGCACTTTGACTTTGAATTATTGTATGAGTTTGGCCCATTTAAATCAGATGATGATTGGATGGCAGCGCATTTAAATGTACATCCTCGCGCAGAAGTGAAAAAAATTGCCGTGATGAATGCACATAATATCAACCTTGAAATATTTGAATATGCCGATAATATTCCGCGTAATAAACAGGTTCCAAGTAACGCTGATATAGGGGGTCATCACTTGGCCTTTTATGTGGAGGATATGGACAGTGCCGTGGCTTATTTGCATGAACATAATATCAAGGTATTGGCTAAGCCTACCGAGTCGACTGACGGCCCAACAGCAGGAGAAACGTGGGTATATTTTTTAACGCCTTGGGGCATGCACTTAGAGTTTGCGACCTATCCCAATGGTAAAGCATATCAGCGCCAAGCTGCTGTTAAAGTGTCTCGTTAACCATGTATATTGTTTATATTTTGTGTGTGGCCCTAGCAGGTATGGGCCTATCAATTGAGGCGGGCCTGTTGGGGCCCTTAGGTGAGCAAGTGGGGCACCTGTGGGCCAGTTTTAGTATTTTTAGCATAGGAACATTGATTTTATTATTATCGCGTTTGTTTATTTCTCGAGGACGCACTGCTAGAGAGCCATGGAGAAATGTGCCTAAATGGCAATTCATTGGCGGATTTTTAGGCCCTATTTATGTGGTTGTGTTAACACTGGCGACACCGACTTTAGGCGTGACCATGACGATGATAGGCGTGCTCTTTGGTCAAGTGACGAAAAGTCTTGTGATTGATGTTTATGGTTGGTTTGGCATGTTAAAACAACCGATTAATCGGTTACGCATTTTGGGCATGTTTTGGGTTGTCCTTGCATTGGTGTTCACCTATATGGGAGCGAAATGATGATAGGGTTAATGTTATTGGCCGTGTTATCTGGCATGGCACTGAGTACACAAGCGGCGATAAACAGTCAGTTAGGCAAGAAAGTGGGCATGCTGGATACCGCCCTGGTGACGTTTGGTTTTGGATTGATTATTAATGCCGTCTTAATTGCCTTCTTTGAAGGTCAACATAAAGTGAGCTTGTTGGCTGTGCCTAAATGGCAATTAATGGGGGCCTTATTTGGTATTATCTATATTCTAATGATGGTGGTAGCTGTGCCTAAAATAGGGGTTGCCATTGCGACAGTGACGATTATTTTTGGGCAGATGAGCATGAGTTTAGTGATTGATACCTTTGGTTGGTTAGGCAATACGCCAATTGCATTTAATTATTGGCGTTTATTAGCCATTATGTGCATTGGGTTGGCGTTAGTGAGTATTTATTTATCAAATAAAAGACTTGAATAATCTATTAAAAGTCGAGCAGAAAATGGTTTAAACTATTGTTTCAAGTAAATGGATAATTGAAAGATCACTATGAATTATGATGTATCGCTTTTTGAAATAAAACTTTTTTTAATGACCAAGCAATACAAGAACTTTTCACAGGTTGCTCGGCTGTTAGACATGACACCTTCATCGGTGTCTCGAAAAATGGCCCAATTAGAAACAAAAATGAACACCCAGTTATTGCATCGTCATACCAGAGCCATTTCTTTAACGGATGAAGGAGTGGCTTTTGCGCGATATGGGGGTGAAATTATGCATCAATACAGTTTAGTGACGGAGCAAATTGAGCAAAATTCAAATAGCCCACGGGGATTAGTGAAGATCAGTGCCCCAGTTGCGTTTGCTCACTTACATATTGCGCCTTATATTCCCGAGTTATTATCTCGCTATCCTTTGATTAAGTTAGAGATGCAGCAAACCGATAGTTTTGTGGAGCCTGTCACTGAAGGCATTGATTTACTTATTCGAATTGGCGTCATCAAAAACTCTTCTATGCGAATGAAGCGATTTGCGACTCAACATTATGTGATGGCTGCAAGTCCTTCCTATCTGAAACGCTACGGTACACCGCATTCGCCAGAGGAATTAATGGAGCATAACTGCCTTGTTATTAAAGGGATAAATGGATTACAACCTTGGTATATCGGTAAAGATAAACCATTGCCTTATCATGTGACAGGGGCCTTTTATTGCAATAACGCCGATACACTGGTGTCGACAGCTATTGAAGGCGGAGGCATTATTTTATTTCCAACATGGTTAATTGGTGATGCATTAAAGGCTGGTAAATTGGTGTCTATTATGAATGACTATCAATTATCGACCACCACAGAGGCACAAACGATTAATGCCCTGTATCTTGATACGCAAATGCTAGCACCTAAAGTGAGGGTGGTGATTGACTTTTTATCCCAAAAATTTGGCTCGCCTTGTTACTGGGATAAACGTTAACTACTGGTGATTATTCCCCGCTATGATTGTCAGAAAACACGTTAATCTTAACGGGGATGAGGGGAATGTCGTTTAGCAATCTGTTTGTTATTATTTTTGTCACTAGGTTTGCGTTTGTGCTTTCATTTTCTCATAGAGGGCATCTTTCAGTACTGAGCGTTCGTGTTTGAGTTGGTGCATAGTGTCGTCGCTGACGGGAGAGTCTTTGAGCTCTAATCGTCTAATTTCAAGATCAAGTTCATGATAGCGGGCAGCTTTGTCAGAGAAATCTTTATCTTCGCTATTGAGGGCTGAAATGGCATCTCGGTATTCAGGAAAATCAAAAATAAGGGCGTGACTTTCTCCTAACATAATCACCTCTTTGATTGTGGTATTGAACCTTGATTGATGGGGATGGTCTTTTTCTAGAGTATAGATCTCAGAGAGTCATTTTGCGTGTAAAGGCACAATAAATGCGCATTTTTTTGTTAAACCTAAAGTCTAAAGTGGCGTAAATGCGTGTTCGATGCCACAAACTTGAAAAACATTTTTTGCCAAATCAACGCCGATGCATAGAATCAAAAATAATCCTGAAAATCGGCTTCTCTATTATAATAGATTTACATTAGTGACAGAATTACCGGGTAATGCTGCATTTGATGCCTCTAAAGAAAATATCGCTGAAATTGATAAGTATGCCATTAAAATGATTGAGGAAAATAAATCAGAGTTAGATGTATTAGTTGATTTAATTAAGAAGGTAAAATCCAATCAGCATTAATAGTGAATATGGACTATTTAATGATTAAATGCGACTGTAAAATAATCAACCTTCATATAAAGGCTGATAATCTTTAATATTGTTATGGAATAAATATTAAATGTTTAATATTAAGTGTTAAAAATAATAACCTAAGTTAATATTCACTCTTTTGTTAACGCCGCCATCACCCGCCATTGAGCCGCCGATAAAAGGTTGGTTTTCGGCAACAACAAAATCAACATAAGTGTATAGATCGCCTGCGGTAATGGTGATACCAGTAACATTCATAAAGGTATCGTCAAGATTGGCCGATTTATTGGTGATCAGCGAATAATCATTGTAAAAGGTAAGGTTAGAGATTGGGCCAATATTGACAGGTAGGCTGTACGCCACGTTAGCCATGTAGCTGGTGGCCTCGGCGGCAATGGTATCATAAAAACCATAGGCCGCCACGACCATACGTTCTGTGTCCATGCCGTCGACATCGAATTGGTATTCAGTGAACTGTAATTTAACATTCCAGCGGTCATAGTTGATCACACCATGAAATGCTCCAGCCATATTTTTTCCATCGGTACCATTTTCTATGGCTAATTGACCGGCTTGAAGCGAGCCACCGAGTTCCAGTGAGAGGTCATCAAATATAAAATCGTGAGTATATCGCACGTTGACTGTGTTGGTTTCACCTGCGGCGTAACCTGCACTGGGCGCGTCGTAAATGTCTTCACCGGGTAATCGAACGCCGACAATATTGTAAGAATAACTGTCAGTACGATCAGAAACATAGCCATCGAGTCCACCGAGCTCATCATTTTTAAAGAAAGCCAAA
This sequence comes from uncultured Shewanella sp., assembly GCF_947495455.1. Taxonomy (GTDB): domain Bacteria; phylum Pseudomonadota; class Gammaproteobacteria; order Enterobacterales; family Shewanellaceae; genus Shewanella. The sequence continues at coordinate 11,850 of NZ_CANLZC010000001.1, forward strand.
TCAAAGCGATTTTTATCACTTTTATAAGTGTAATTTAGGCCTAAGTCATAATCGTCTTCTAATCCAAGATAGAAATTAGAGCTGAAAAAGAAGCTGTTCGATGCCCAAGTTAAAATACCAAAAGGGACTTGGGTCACTCCAATTTTGCCTTGTTGTTGTTCAGTGAAGTTGTAACCCACCCAAGCATGCTGAACCACATTCATGTATTGATACCAACGATATTGGGCTGAAAAAATCATTTCCTCAAAGCTGCCATCAATATCGAGGCGAAAAACATCAAAATCCATGTCTCCACCACGATCTTCATTCTTTGAGTTATAGTCTTCATAAGAATATTGGAACCGCGCGGCGCCACCAAATTCAACAAAGTTACCTTTATTGGCATCGACTTCTTCATTGCCTGATTCTAGTTTTTCGATACGGGCTTTGAGCGCTTTTATTTCATCATCGACTTCACTTGCATTGACTGTAGTGCACAAAGTCATCGCAATGCAAAAAATGGCTGCGGGGTAACGGATCATCATTTATCCTTCTTTTTTGATAGGCTGATTAAATGGGGTGTTTGTTTTATTTTTCTGCTTATTTTTCGGTATTGGTGTCGTCATCAGTTCCATCAATGCCTGCTTCGTCGTCTTTGTAAAAATCAGAGAGCACATCGGCGAGGTGAGTTCGTGACAGCTCTCCTTGCAAGTCGCCTTCCGCATCGATAACGGGCAGGGGTAAGTTAGACTCCATGGTGGCGGGAATAATACTTTCAAGTTGTGCATCTTGTGAGATGGGAGTGATAGCTTCAACTTGAAAGTCCTCCATTGGGGCATCTTCATCATGTTTAACGGCGTGTTCTAATGCGCTTTGGCATACAACGCCTTGAAAACCCTCATCAGTGACATAATAAGCATAATTTGCTGGAATTTGTTTCATCTGCTTGAGTGCATCTCCTATGGTATCTGCGGTGAGGCGATAGGCGGGTGGCTTCATAACCGTTTCAACGGTGAGGGCCCGTGGACGATTGACATCTTTGACAAAGGCCTCAACATAGTCGTCAGCAGGGTTAAGCAAAATATCAACAGGCTCTCCCACTTGGACTAAGTGACCGTCTTTAAGAATGGCGATTCTGTCTCCAATACGCAGGGCTTCATCGAGATCGTGGGTAATAAAGATAATCGTTTTATGAAGCGCTTGTTGTAGCTCCATAAGTTGATCTTGCATCTCACTGCGGATCAAAGGATCAAGGGCTGAAAAGGCTTCGTCCATGAGCAGAATTTCTGCATCTGTGCACAAAGCTCTAGCGAGTCCGACACGTTGCTGTTGTCCGCCAGACAGTTGAGTGGGGTATTGTGCTTCATATCCAGCCAGACCAACGGTTTCAAGCCATTGTGTGGCTTTGGCATGGCGCGTGGCTTTGTCGACCTTTTGAATATTGAGTCCATAGGCGACATTATCCAGCACATTTTTATGGGGCATTAATCCGAATCGCTGGAACACCATTGCCATTTTGTGACGCCGAAATTGTTCTAATTCTTTATTGTTGAATTTCATCACATTCACACCTTCAACCAAAATCTGGCCATCAGTGGGATCGATAAGTCGATTGAAATGACGAATTAAAGTGGACTTTCCTGAGCCAGAGAGTCCCATGATGACAAAAATTTCACCTTTGTGAATATCAAGGTTGATGGCTTTAAGTCCGAGGGTATGGCCTGTTTTAGCGAGAATGTCTTCTTTAGATAATCCTTCTTTAACCAAAGGCATTACCTTGGCAGGTTTTTTACCAAAGATTTTATAAAGCTCTTTAACTTGAATGAGCGGCTGTTTTTTTGGTGGCTGACTCTGTGTGGTTTGATTCTGTGTCTTTGAATGGAATGATTGTTCAGTCATGATGCGCACCTTGAATGTGTTGCTGAGATCGTTTCGCATAAGCTTGAGAAGTACGATCAAAAATAATCGCTAAAGCGACGATGGCTAAGCCATTAAAGAGTCCAAGTGTGAAGTATTGATTAGTGATGGACTTAAGTACGGGTTGGCCTAAGCCTTTTACACCAATCATGGAGGCAATGACTACCATGCCAAGTGCCATCATGATCGTTTGGTTGATCCCTGCCATAATAGTGGGTGAGGCGAGAGGAAGCTGTACGCCCAATAATCTTTGTATTGGATTGGCACCGTAGGCAGTGGCGGCTTCGAGCACCTCTTTATCGACCAGCCGAATGCCAAGACTGGTCAGTCGAATGACAGGTGGAATGGCATACACCACGACAGCAATGACGCCTGGCACTTTACCAATGCCGAGCAACATGACTACGGGGATCAAGTACACAAAAGCGGGCATGGTTTGCATCACATCTAAAATAGGGGTAACTAAGGTTTGAGTGCGATTACTGCGCGCCATCAAAATACCAATAGGGATCCCTAAGAGAATGGCGATAAGGGTGCAAACGGTAATAATGCTTAAGGTACGCATGGTATTTTCCCACATTCCTAAGTAACCGATGAGGAGAAATGACAATACAACCCCCAAGGCCAGTTTCCATGAACGGCCTGTGAGATACACAAAGACGGTAATGCAAAGCAGAACAGCCCACCAAGGTGATTGTACTAGCAGTTTTTCAAACCAAATGAGAAAGCTCAGTAGTGGATCGAAAAAAGATTCAATGGCATCACCATATTCACGAGAAAAATCACGAAAGCTGCCGTCTAAATATTTACGTACGGCTAATAAGGTGTCGCGATCCATTTTAGGAAATGTATTTTGCCAAGAAAAATTAGCCATGGTGACCTCTATTATTGGTTTTTATAGGGGGTTAATGGATTGGGAACAGTATAATCACGAAAGCTGCTGTCTAAATATTGACGTATGGCTAATAAGGTATCGCGACCTATTTTTGGAAATGTAGGAAATGTATTTAGCCTAGAAAAATCAATCATGGGTACCTCTGTGACCTCTATTATTGGTTTTAATAGGGGATAATAGATTCAGGCCTGTATTATCACTCAAGCTGCTATTTAAATATTGACGTGTTGCTAATAAAGTGTCGCGGGCCATTTTAGGCAAGTTAGGAAATGTATTTAGCCAAGAAAAATCAGTCATGGGTACCTCTGTGACCTCTATTATTGGTTTTTATAGGGGATAATGGATTGTGAGGCCTGTATCATCATTCAAGCTTTCGTCTAAATATTGACGTGTCGCTAATAAAGTGTCGCGGGCCATTTTAGGTAATTTAGGCACTGTATAAAAAATGAGGCACATTTGGCCTCATTCTTCATGGTAAATTACAGGTTTTTAACCGCTGATTTGACTTTGTTTGCCACATCTTGGGGGAGCCACTGAGCCCAGATCTCTTCATGTTCTATGAGGAAGTTTTCAGCAGCGGTTTTTCCATCGGCTTGATTATCTTCCATCCAAGCGAGTAAGTTGTTCATTTGTTTATTGGTAATTGAACGTTTTGATAAATAAGTGAAGGCTAAGGGAGAGCCTTTGGCAAAATCGCGAGTGGTGACGGTTTGGACTAGTGAAGGGGGATACATGGTGACTTTGGGATCGGTGCAGTCTGCTTTGGAAATGCAGTTTTGGTATTCTTTGACATTGATGCCACTGCCAAAATCAACTTTAACCATTTTGTATTTTCCTAATATGGCCGTGGGAGCCCAATAATAGCCGAACCACGGCTCGCTATGCTCATAAGCTCGCGCGATAGAACCCGCTAAGCCTGCTCCTGAGCCCGGATCGACAAGTTCAAATCCGGCTTGTTGAAGTTTAAGTGCTCGAAAGAGATTTTCTGAAGTAATTTGACATCCCCAGCCTGCTGGGCAGCCATAAAAAGCCCCTCGATCAGGGTTTTCATGATGTTCAAAAAGCTTAACTTTGGCCTTAATGCCTTCGATGGTTTTTAAACTTGGATCTTTATCGACCATGTATTTGGGAATCCAAAAACCTTCTTCGCCACCATCTGATAGTGACTTACCAGCAATGATGATCCGTTTATCTTTTAGTCCTCTATCAATCAGTTCTTTAACATTATTGCTCCAAAGTTCAGGGGCGATATCTGGTTCCCCTTTTTCAACCATAGAGGTGGTGGTTGGCATAGTATCACCCGAGATTAACTGCGCATCACAGCCATAGCCTTTTTCTAGAATAAAACGATCTATATTGGCAATTAATGAAGCTGAGCTCCAGTTCATATCTGCGATGGTGACTTTGCCGCATTGCGCTTGGGCAAAAACAGAGTGTGTTGCGGTACTGAGCAGTAATGCGCTAATCAAAATGAGACTTTTCATAAGAGCTCCGTGATAGAGGTGAGGATCTTTGGGGCCTTATCTATCACTCATATCGTTAGAGTTGAAATTAACTGTTGTGTATTCGTTTTTTAGGTGTTTTTTTGCTCATCATTTTCTTATAAAAATAAGGCTAACCTAAATAGCTAACCTAAATAATTAAGGGGCTAAGTTAACAGTTTTGCATTGCATTTAACAGTTTTGTAACCAGAAAACATAATTTTTCATTTTAAAGCTCATTAGGTAATGATTATTGCTCTAGGTCAGTGTGACGATTAAAGGAGTTAAGAGGGGAAGATTAGCTTTGAACCTATTTGGAGAAAGTGAGCGAGAGTGCATGCTATTTGTAACCGATCACATGACATGAGAAACCGAGAATAAGCGAGATTAGATGAAATTTGCTGAGATTTTCCAGTGTGAATGCGGGTTTGAAGCTGTGAAGATTAAAATTTCATGTTCTTTGTTGAGATCGGATGAAATGAGACAGATTATCCTCATATTGCCATAGAGATCGGATGAAATGAGATTTATTGAAATTAGCCGAAGTTGTAAGAATAGTTGTTAATGCCATAATTCATTCATGTTTTAAATATGATGTATTTATATGCCTGAATTATCCAAAACTCAAATCGCATGGAATTTGATGCTTGAAAGAGATGCTTTTGAAGTCTCTGAGATAGCCAATGAGTCAAGTATGCCATTGGAACAATGCCGCACTTTTATCAATAAACTCGTTAAACAAGAAGCTGTGGCTATTATCGATGGGCTAGGCTGGTATCGACGACCCTATGTATATCGTGTCGTGGATGTGTCCAAGGCTAGAGTCGGCAAGGGGAATTATAATCAAATAACCAATCAATCAGCCCCTGGTCAGCAAACTATTTGGAACGCGGTGCGTGTTCATCGGCACTTCACCAATTTACAAATCGAATTAACCACATCCGCATCGATTAAAAGCATTAACGCCTATCTGAGGCAGTTAGAGCGAGCGGGTTATCTCATGAGAAAAAGAGTAAATAAAACAGTAGGTAATGATAAAAGGTGCGGACAGCGTGATTATTTTCATTTAAAAGCAAGCTTTAATACTGGACGAAAAGCGCCCATTTTACGTCGAGATAGCGGCATGTACGATCAAAATCTTAATGTTTTGTTTGAGTTCGAGACGCCATCCAAATTGGCGTTATAGTGATTTTAATAGAGATCTTTCCCTACCCAAACGACTTTCCCTATTATTTTTAATTCATTGATGTCTTTTTTTTCAACCAATTGATCTTTATATTCTTTATTGTCACTAATCAGCTCTACTGAGCCATCGAATCGTTTTTGTAATCGCTTAGCATAAAGCTCGTCACCAAACCTTAAAGCGAAAATTGAACCGTCTGTAAGTTGAACATCTTCAGTATTAACTAATAGTGAATTGCCAGATTGTATCGTTGGTTCCATTGAGTCACCATGGGCAAATACGACTGCTAATTTTTCGGGGTTAATTCCTCGGTGTTTTAGCCATCTTTTCCTAAATGCTAGATGATGATTCACGGCTTCATCTGATGGAAAGTGACCATGCCCTGTGCTTATGCGAACATTATAACTAGGGATAAGACTAAAAATATCATCAAATTTCTCTATAGATAGTGATGAAGACTCAGTACGTATTTGATCAGAATTACCAGTAATTAGCCAATTCAAATCGACGCCTGTTTCATTGGCTATTTTACTAATAATAGATAGTTTTGGATCTTCACCTTTCAATATTCTACGTAATGTACCTTCTGATATATTGATTTTTGAGGCAAAACTCCTATTACTATCTGAGCCTATTGCTTGTTTTATTCTTTTATGAAGAGTGCTGTCTGTTAATTCAGATGTAACACTGGTCTTGTTATTCATAGATTTTTCTACTTTTTATTTTCAATAAAATCAAGTTTTTACTTCTTTAATCATTTCCTTTTGCGCCAAAAGTTGATCTTGATCGCGTTAAAAGTGTTGCTATGCGTTAAAAACGATCCTATATTGTTCATATATTACGCAATGCGTAATATGTTGCTTATATGGAAAGTGTACGCAGTGCGTAACATTTAAATTGTAACACGAGAAATCAAATATGCAGATAGAAAAAGCGAATCATATTCATGCTGCTTTACTCGCACAAGGGATGAGTTGCCGTTCCTGGGCAATTGAAAATGGTTACAAGCCGAGAACTGTACAAAAGTATATTCAGTGGTTTGCGCCTGATACTGGCCGTAGACCTAAGCGAAAACTTGCCAATTCAATAATGAGTGATCTTTCAAAAACGATTGGAGTTCAATTGTTGGGTGGTGAAAATGACTATTAAAGAATGGTTTACAGCGAATGAAATTGCAGCTTTACCTTATACACCTAATTGTGGAAGGAGTGTGAGGCTTAAAGCTCAAAGTAAATCTTGGAGTAAACGAAAGTGTGAAAAGGGAAAAGGTTTTGAATATCATATAGATTCATTGCCTTTGGAAACTCAAGCTTTTATACGGGTAAAAAATACAGGAGGTGATAATTTATTAACAAATGTATCTATTAGTGATCGCGTAAAAAAATGACGCATCAAGTCAATTTCAAGAACGAAAAAAGAGTATTTTACAAAAAAGCACTGCTATTCAGTTTTTCATGGGCCTGTCTGAAAGTGTTCAAAACAAGGCTAAAGCTAGAGAGAAAATAGTACTTGAATTTGAAAATTTTTTAATACCTTACGAAGCGGCTGGGGATAGGATGAATGGAGTAAAATTATTCATTAAAAAATATAACGATGAAATAATATTACTTATCAATGAAATACGTAATTACATTCCAAAAGTAGGAAAATCATCGCTGTATAATTGGAGAGCTGAATATAAGAAAAATGGGATTTTAGGGCTAATTGATAAACATAAGAATGTTCAAAAAAACAAAATCGACACTCAGTACCGATTAAATGAGTTTATCAATGCGCTGATCACAGCTAAGCCGCATTTATTGAATCAACCCAAAAAAGTGCGAGAAATGGCGCAGGTGAAAGCCGCTGAGTTCAATTGGGAGTTACCCTCTATCGGCTCGTTTAAGCGCTGGTTAGCTCAATATGCGGCTAAAAATGAGGTGGCACTGGCGTATATCACTAATCCTACTCAATACACAGACAAATACAGGCCGCTATTTAGCACCATGTACCCGCAAGTGGATGGCCCGAACCAAGTTTGGGAGTTTGATTCTACCCCCACCGATGTTGAGTTAAATGTGGATGGCAAGCTTAAGCGTCACTGTATCGTCGCGGCTATTGATGTGTATACCCGTCGTGTACAGCTGATTGTCTCGCCTGCATCACATAGCGAAGCGATTTGTTTGTTGCTGCGTAAGTGCTTGCTTGAGTGGGGCATACCCGAAGAGGGGGCCATTATGCGTACGGACAATGGTAGCGATTACGTGTCAAAACGCACCACCACGATTTTTGAGATGTTAGAGCTTAAACAATCGCGGGCGGCGGCCTTTTCAGGCTGGGAAAAACCTTTTATTGAGCGCTTCTTTGGCACCATGAGCCGCGTATTGATGGAAAAAATGCCCGGTTATATCGGCCATAGCGTGAATGATCGTCAGCAAATTGAAGCCATGCACACTTTTGCTATGCGAATTGGCGAAGGTAAAAAGCAAGTGCAGCAAGCGCGATTAAGCTTGGCGTTAACGCCACACCAGTTGCAAGAAGCGCTCAATGATTATCTTGAGTTTGATTATAACCACGTCCCCCACGATAAAACCCAAAAAACACCTTTTGAGCTGTATGCAGAAAGTGGCTACAAAAAGCGCGCCATCACTAACGAGCATGTGCTTGATTATCTACTTAATTACATCGGCACCAGCACAGTGGCGCGGGGTGGAGTGCGCGCAGGTAATGTTAGATATACCGCACCAGAATTGATGGAAGTCGCCTGGCAGCGTAAAAAAGTGCGCGTCTTTGTGGATCCTAATGATATTGGCCGCGCCACCTTATACCCCATCGAGGACTTTGAGACCTATGTTGAAGCGGTAAACCACGAGCTAGTGAACAATGGCATATCCCCTGTGCTATATCGCGAACGCCGCAAGCAGGCACAGAAAGACTTAGCCGTCATGCGCAAAACCGCCAAAAAGCTGCAAGAAGAGTTTGGCATCGACAATTTATACGCCGATGAACTGGCTCAGAAAAAGGCCCTTAACGATAGCTTACGTCATATCGAGCGTCCCATCGAACATAACAATGCCAGTATCAAAGGGTTAGAGGCGGGCAGCCAGCGTAGGCAAGACTCATTGAGCGCCAACGAGTTAGCCATGATAGAGCGCCAACGCCTTGAAATGGCTGAGCGTAAACAGCGGGCCGCCAAGCATGAAAGCCACATAGTCCGTACCGATCACGAAAAAGCCATGATGTTAACCAAAGAATCATTAAATCGAACATTAACCCAAACAGAGGAGAAGTGGCTTAAAAAATACCGTTTAAACAATGTATTACAGAGAAGTCGTCTAGACAGGGTTTTGAAATCGGCAGACTCAGCCAGCCGCCAAGTTCGCTGAGTCCGCCTATCACATTGGGCTATAGACATAGCCTTATTCACAACATGAGGGATTATTATGAAATATAAAACCGTAGAAGTAAAAAACGTTTTGCGCACTCAAGACATGTTTTCTAATTTGCTGGGGCGCAGTCAAATCACCCCTGGAGGTGGCCTTATTCATGGCCCAGCGGGTAACGGTAAAACCACCACAGTAGCCTATATCATTAACCAGTTAACCAGCGGTGGCAGTTTACCTATTTATGTGCGTTGTTGCGCCACCGACACGCCCAGCTCTTTTCTTGCTCGTGTGGCCAAAGAGCTAGGCAGTGAGCCTTTGTATCCTCTGCGTAAGTCCGTTGATTTTATTATTAATACCATGAATGAGCTACAAATTGCGCTGTTTGTCGATGAGGTGGATCACATTGTCGGCCAAGCCAAGACGATGGAAACCATTCGGGATATTTACGACGCCACAGAGCAACCAGTCATTTTAATCGGCATGGAAGAAATTGCCCGCCGTATTAGTCATCGCAAACAGCTATTTAACCGCATTTCAGAGTGGGTCGAGTTTCAGCCCGCCGATGCGGAAGACGTGCACATGTTTGCCACCGAGTTACTGGAAGATGGGATCAGTGTTGGGGAAGACTTGCTTGATTATATTCGCGTGCGCTCAGGGGGCGAAGTGCGGCGAATATTGATTGCACTGGAGAAAATCGAACGTTTTGCCAAGGTCAATGATCAGCCTTATGTGGATAAAGAAATTTGGGGCGATGGGCAATTGTTTCTTAACCATGGAATACACCAAGGAAAGCGTTAATTTTATAATAATAAAAGGAATTTTACTTTATGGGAAACAATATAAATCTAGCTACGGCGTGTGAGGTGCCTACAGCCAAGAGTAAAGGGCTAACAGTCAAGAATAAAGGGCTAACAGCCAAGAATAAAGGGCTAACAGCTAAGCAGGGAGTCGCTAATAAGCACAAGCTACATGTGGTTAAACCTGCTCAACAAAACAGTCAATTACACACAGACAGGCAGCAAGTCTGGAACGTGTTGCGTATTCATAACAAGGCCAATAAACGCCTCATTATGACCACAACCAGCGTGAAATCAGGCCTCATTTATCGCTATTTAACGCAACTGGTTAAATCGGGCTATTTAAAGGCTCTTAATCCGCGCAAAGGACGGCCGCGCGGCCAGTGTATTCATTATCGCTTAATCCGTAATTCAGGCCGATTAGCGCCCCAAGTGCGTAATAACGGTGTGTACGATCAAAATCAGCAAGTCTTCTACCCCTTTAATAATAAGGAAGCCGCGAAATGACATGGACGACAATATTAAGTCAGCAGGCTAAAGCCCGTGGCCAAGTGGCGGTGGCCAATGAGTTAGGGGTCTCTAAAACTGTGGTGAGTCAACTGATTAATGGTAAATACCCCGGTGATTTAAACCGCATGCAAGCGTTAGTTGAGGGGGCATATATGGCCAAAACCGTATCGTGCCCAATCATGGGGGATATTCCACTACACCAATGCGATAAATATCAGCGTAATACCCTAACCAGTCATCCAACGCGGTTGAAATTATACCGAGCGTGTCGAGGGGGCTGCCCCCATTCGTCTCAGCCTGTCAATCAGCATTTTAAACCTTTTGAGGCTAAGGCACAGCAAGCTCAAATAGCTCCAGCTTATCAGGCCGAGGCCACTATCGGCAGGCTTGAGCGACAAGTGCGCAGCGACGACGGCGGTCTCTCGCAACTTGTCAAGCTGTTAAAAGCTGAGCTGCAAAGCCTAGCTATGCGTTACAACCGCTTGCTCGCCAAAGAAGAAAAAGGAGAACACTATGGCCGTTGATACCGAACGGGCGCGCATTGTGGCCGCGCTAGCCCTTAGGGGCATGAAAGTGCTTAGCAGTCATAGCGACAGGGTGATCTGCATTGAGCACCCCAGCCAAGACTTTATCGATAAGGCGGTGGAAATCACCGAGCGCGACAGCCAAGGCTTACGCACGCGTTTAGCAACCCAATTTAACGGCATTACAGTTTGCTGGAGTAAATATTAATGGCAAAAATCACTTTAGAAATTATAACAATAGAGAACATTGATGGCCCAACGCTAGAGGGAAATGTGGAATATCAAATCAATGCAGAAAATCAACGGGATTTAAGCGATGTCATGGCGATTAAATTGCTGGAGTCTCTCAATACCCTTATTCCTCAATTAAGTGATGAAGTCTTGGCCGAAACGAAAACGCCTTATTTGTCGCAGCCGCTAACAGTTTGCCCTCGATTACAGTAAATCGCATTGAATGCGTATTTAACGCCTATTTAAACATGGTTTAAGGATAAATTATGACTAAACAAATTAATCAAGACACAATCCCAGCAGGTTTTCGCCAAAACGCCCTTGGCCATTTAGTGCCTGAAAGTCAAATCAAGCCGTTAGAGTTGATCCGTGATGATCTGGTGCACAATATCGTGCAACAAGCGCAGGCCCTGCGTGTGACTATGCAAGGCTTTAAGCAGCAGGCCCAGCAGCAACTCACCGACTTTGTAGATCTCTCTGCCAATGAGTATGGGGTCAAATACGGTGGCAGCAAGGGCAATGTGGTGTTGACTTCTTTTGATGGTCGCTACCAAGTGCGCCGTGCCATCGGTGAGCATCGCGTGTTTGATGAGCGCATTCAAACCGCCAAAGCCTTAATTGACGAGTGTATTCATTCATGGTCGGGTGGGGCGGATGATAGGCTCATGGCCATGGTGGATCATGCCTTTAGAGTGGATCAACAAGGCCGCATTAATGTCAATCAAGTGCTGAGCCTGCGCCAACTGAATATTGATGATGCAAAGTGGTTAACGGCCATGGAGGCCATTGCCGATGCCATTCAGGTAACGGGCACTTGTGAGTATTTGCGCCTTTACGAGCGTAAAAACAACGGTAAATACCAACAATTGCCCCTTGATATCAGCTCACTTTAAGGATGATGACCATGACAATTTCAACTAACGCCAGTATCACTGCCGCTATCACTGCCGAGGAATGGCAACAAATCGAGAATGAGATGAGCGGCGTGTTTGGCCGCGCCGAGTTCTTATTAAATGGCACAAAAATCAACTTAGAGAAGCAGTTTATTGCGGAAAACCGCTTAGGCATTTTAGTGTTTATTAACGGTAGTATTAATCACGGCCTTTGTTACGCAGACCCCCTTGATCCCATTGCGCAACAGGTTTGGCGTAAGCGCAGTAAAGCATTGTACAGTGCTAAGAAAAAAGCGGAATTACTTAAAGGGTTCGGCAAGCGTCGAGCCAAGGAATGGTTTCCTAATATCGATAAAAAACGCGAATGGTTGGAGCCGTATTTTTTCCAATTTGGCTCACTGAAACGTCAGTACAGCAAGCTCGATGGGCTAACGCTGGTGAGTCTAGGTTATCAAAGCCAAGGCGCTAACAAGCAGACTGACAATAACCAAAAGCCCGCGAGCCATGGCTAAGTCCGATAAGACTAAGCTCAAGGCTCAGACTAACGCATAGGGTGTCAGTCTGACACCCTACGCCGAGGCGTTGATTGCGTATGTCAGCGCTTTTTACGGCCAAAATAGCCAGCAAGCCAAAACCAGTGCGCCAACAGCCCGCCGCGCTTGGGCCATCGATTACTTAAACCGTTATGCGGCCCCTCATTGGCAAACAAGAGATGGCAAATAAGAGGTTGCAAACAAGAGATGGCAAACAAGCGACACACAAGATAAGGATAATCAATCATGTCTTACCCGTTCAGTCCCCAAACAGACCCACAAACAGATCCACAAGTCCCCGTTAGAGTCAAAGTGAAAAACCCCGCCAAGCGGCGGTTAATCACTTTGATCAACATCGCTAAACAGCAGTTAAACATCGACGAGTATGTGTATCGCGCCATGCTTACAAGCTGTGTCGGTAAAAACTCACTTAGGGTTATGACATTAAGTGAGCTAGAACAAGTGCTAACCCACTTTAAACAAAAAGGCTTTACTCCTCATAAAAGCCCGAATAAACAAAGCGCTAAAGGGCGTTTAAGCCCCAAAGGCGGCAAAGCTAAGGTGGCCGAAATCGATAAAATCCGCGCCATTTGGATCACCATGTTTAAACAAAATATCGTCCGCGATGGCAGCGAAACCGCCCTCGATAGCTATGTGCGCCGCATGAGTGCTCGCTTAAACATCACTAACGATATTGCCAAGGGCGTAGACAGTGTGGCTTGGCTTAACCCTCAGCAAGCCTATACCGTACTTGAAAGCCTTAAAAGTTGGCATAAAAGAGCCATGCAAGTTCGGCTTGAGCAGCTTGGCATAATAGAGCTAAAAGGTTATGACAAGGTGCTTACTCGTTACCTTGAAAATGAAAATCTGATTAAGCAGTCTGGAGAGAGTTGATGAGTGAAGATAAGCAGTTGGACTTAGTGCCCAGCAGCGCCGAGGAGTTAGAGCAAACTCTAGCCGTATTGCAAAGCCTGACCGAGGATGAGCGTAAAGATTTTATTCATCGTTGGCCGTCAACACTGCAAAGTCTGTGTGAGCTAATGCGAGTTACATTGGAGGGCTACAAAGTGAATAACGCGTTGATGTTAAGCGAAGCGCTGGCGACTAGCTTGAGCACTTACTTAGGGGGCCGTGATGTGTATATTCCAAACGGGGAGCGCCTTAAAGATGCCCTGCGGGATATTCAGATCTGGCGGGAATTTAAGGGCAATAATTTAGAGTTATTGTCTCGTAGCTATGGCCTCACCGAGCGCCGCGTGAGCCAGATCATCGCCGAGCAGCGAGCCGCGTTCGTCGCTCGCAAACAACGCAAGTTATTTTAATAAAAGGAATGAAAAGTATGAGTGATAAGATAATCTATTCAAGCAATGCAACACTTGAAAAAGTGGTTGAACATGGATTTGAAATTATGAAGGAAAATGATTGTGAAGGTTTTGAATACGTTGTCGGTAATGTAAAAGAAGGACAGCTTAAAGTGACCTTTAAGCCAGATAAATCTGTTTATGATGTTGTTAATATCGACGGGGTTAATGGGTTTGGTTACACATTAGCATTTGAAGATAGCAAAGGAAGAAAATAAGCTTAAGCTAAGAGCTTGATATTGGTGACGCTGTATTTTTGTGCTAATGTTATTCACCTAAATACAGCAAAGCAAATGCCAGGACGGCCCATGTCACAGCCCATTCAAAACTCATCTGAACAGACTCCCGCTTCATCTCAAACCCATGGTTTTACCTCATTAGGCTGTTTTAGCTTTTTAGGTCAGTTGATCGCGATAATGGGCATAGTGATAGCTGTGTTTATCTTTATTAAATTGGGCTGGGTTGTAGTGCGCAATGAATATTTGCCAGAGCAGTGGATCATTAAAAAACAGTTTAATCCGATCATGGCAGCATATAGCGCTGGGATATTGTTAATCAGCCTGTGTTGGTGGGCCTTTGTGCACGTCATAGTGGCGATGGCACGACGTTTAAACGTGGTTTAACTCTGTTTTAATCTCTCTTTAAACCGCATTTAATCCCAAGTTAAACCCGCTTTAAGCCCAGTCTTATGCTTTGACGCGCCAGCGTCATTTTCTCCCAACCTTGAGTGCTGTTTTCAAGGTTGGGAGTCCCGAAACCTTTCCTATCCATCCCCTTTGCTTATTTTTGCATCATAGACTCAGCATTCCACATTTGAGTCATTATATGCATTACGACGAGCAACGCTACGCCCAGCAGTCCCCCTACACGCCTACTATTCCGTCACTAATAAACGTTGCGTGCGAGTTTATCGCCGCCGAAGAGGGCTTTCGTGATACCCCCTATCACTGCTCTGAGGGCTATCCCACCGTGGGCTATGGCCAGCGCATCGGCAAGAAAAACCAGTCCTTAACCCATTTTCAATTCACTCTGCCTGAGCCTGCCGCCCGTGAGTGGCTTAAACACGGCATTATTCAGCGCCTCAATCAACTAGACAGTTATTCCAGTCTTGCTGCTGTATTCATGGAACAAAATACTGCTCGCCAAGTGGTGCTGTTATCTATGGCCTATCAGTTAGGTGTCAAAGGCTTGAGTTTGTTTAAAAACATGCTGGCGTCCCTGAGTATTGGCGATTATGTGATGGCCGCCGAGCATGCCCTTGATAGCCGCTGGGCCAAGCAAACCCCTGAGCGCGCCCAGCGTCATGCCCACATTTTGCAAACGGGTAAGCTTGACGGTACAGGAGGAGTGATGGATGGCCAGAAAAATTAAAAGCCGCGTTTATCGTCAATGCATGAAAGACGGACGCCTCGCACGTATTCAAGCCGAATTGGCGCGTCTTACTAGGTTAAGAGCGGCCAATCTCGCATCTTTAGCCGAGCTGATCAAATGTCCGTTACCACCGAGCTTATACAGCCATCACGCCACGAGGCAGAGCTTTTTTAACAAGGGATGGCACGCCGTCACCTTAGTAGACATTTTAACCGCCGAAAAGAAAACAGGAGATCAAGCATGCTAACACTCGCCGCCCTTGCCACTACGCTCATTCAATCAGGCCCTGCGCTTATACGGAGTATCGGTGATTTGTTTGATGATAACACCGCCGCTGTGGCCAACAACGTGGCCGAGCTGACCGAGCGCGTCACCAAAACCACTCACCCACAGATGGAGCTGGAGCAGGCGCTCAAGACCATGCCCAGTGAAAACCTGCTCAAGCTGCAAAATATCGCCAAGGAGCTGGATGTGACTAAGGCGCGCATTGATGCCGATAAAGCGGCACGAACCCTGCAATCGGCAGAAACTTTGCATCAACAAACCCAAGCAACCGTGCAAAATGGCGATAATGCGGCGGGGGAATATGTGCGGCAAACGCGGCCCAAAATGGCCCGCTTTAGCGGTTACAGCGGCGCGCTGTACATTATTATCACCGAATTGTGCGCGGTATTGGATAAAAGTGACGGGGCAAGCTGGGAGCTGGCCAGCATATTATTGACTCCGCTATTAACTTACATGGGCCTGCGCACAGCCGACGCCTTTAGCCGATTTAAAGGGCCACGTCTATGAATCAGTTGTTCCCATTCAATCGGGTTCACGGAGAGCAATATGAGGCGATTCATGGATGAAGTCAGTCTGTTTGTTAATAACCATTTTAAATTATTGTCAGTCTTGGCGGCACTCTCGTTCGCAGGCTTTGTGGCTTGGCTCACGGTGAACTTTTCCACTCGAAAAGAGCACCAAGCATTGATGTTAACCGTTGATGAATTGAGTCAAGAAATTACTCGGCTTAAAGGGGATGTGGAGCATCTCCCCAAAAGAGGTGACGTGCAGCGATTAGAGAATATTATTAGTGCGCTCGCGGCCACGGTCGCTGAGTCCCAAAAAGGCATTGAAACCAGTATTTCACGACTTGAACGCAAAACCGATCTGTTATTAGAAAATGAGTTAAGAGGAAGTAATGGCAATACAACAAATTCTTAGTGAGCACCAACGCTTAGTCGTTCTGCGCTTGTTACACGAAGTCCCCGGCTTTGATTTAAATGAGTCCATCTTGCAAGACTCTCTCAATGCCTATGGGCTAGATGTGAGCCGCGATGCATTGCGCACACAACTGAGCTGGCTCGAAGAGCAAGGCTTGCTCAGTCTAAAGCAAGTGGGTAATACCCAAGTCGCCAAACTCAGTGCCCGTGGCCAAGATGTGGCCCAGGGGCGGGCACATGTGCCGGGCATTAAACGCCCCAGTGCGGTTTAAAGTTGGGCGTAGGAGACGATCATGTTTGATAACCCGCTGTTACTACTCAATGTACTGCGCATGTTTGAGCAAGAGGCAAGAGGCTTGGAAAGTGTCACTATCACGCGCTTAGTGCCCAACAGTGATGAACGCCAACATTGATCAGAATACTAGGACGGCATATGGCCATTAAAAAACAACCCCCTCACAATCACACTCGCCGTAATCGAAAACGATTAACCCAAGGTGAAAAAGACGGCATCAGGCTCATCGCCGACATGTTTGTGCTGGATAAATTGCATAAAGGCATATGGGAAAAGGATGCCGAGTTAGCGCCCCATACCAAAGGGTTACGGCGTCAGATGATGAAAGAGTGCCCCCGTGTGTTTACCGCTCATCAAGAGCTGCAAGCACAGATCCAAGAGATTTATCAAGAGTGGCTGGATTGGCTGAAACCAGAAGGTATTAAAAAAGACGGGCTGAAACAAAACGATCAGGAGGGCAGCCGTGACCGAAAACACTAATACTGATAGCCCCACACGTGGCCGCCGCTCTAAAGTGGACTTGTTGCCCGATGATATCCGTCGCCGCTTGGATGCGGGCCTGCGGGACGGCTCCATTCTGCAAGTGGATTTACTGGCTGAGATTAACGGCCTCATTAGTGCGGCGGGACTCGACGACAGTCAAAAGCTCAGCCGTGCGGGCCTCAACCGCTACGCCAGCAAAATGGAGGCGGTAGGCAAAAGCCTGCGAGAGATGCGAGAAATCACTCAAGTGTGGACGGCGGAGCTAGGCGACAAGCCTACAGGGGAAGTGACCAAGCTCATATTAGAGATGGCTCGGTCTCAGCTGTTTAAAGCCCTGCTTAATCAAGATGAAGACGGCGAGGCCGCCGATGTGGGCATGATCAAAGATGCCATGCTGGCGGTGCAGCGACTCGAATCCGCCGCCATGGCCAGTCATAAGCGGGAAAAAGACATTCGTAGCGCCTTTGCCGAGGAGGCCGCCAAAACGGCAGAGAAAGTGGCTAAAACTCAGGGGCTGACTGCCAAAGCAGTGGCCGAACTAAAACGGGAGATTTTAGGCATAGCCTAAGTGAAACGGGAGGTTTTAGGCATAGCCTAAGTGAAACGCGAGATTTTAGGCATAGCCTAAGCGCTCAAGGCAAAAGCTAAACCCTAAACCCAGAACCTAAACCTAAACCCTTTAAACCAATGATAAGGAGTGTGTGATGCAATGGATGCAATGGTTACCTCAGTGGATTAAAACGCCCTATTTTAAGCTGATCGACGAGTTAGTGGCCCTGCCCAATGTACGGCGCTATTACAGAATAAGCCGCCTTGCTTGTGGTATGAGTGGGTATCTTGTGCTTTTTAGCCTGTTTGCCCCGTCAATGACTTATCCCTTTATT
The DNA here is from genome assembly GCF_947495455.1 of uncultured Shewanella sp. Lineage (GTDB taxonomy): Bacteria > Pseudomonadota > Gammaproteobacteria > Enterobacterales > Shewanellaceae > Shewanella. The sequence goes on from NZ_CANLZC010000001.1 coordinate 29,757, forward strand.
GCCATGAGTGTTTTTATGCTTTTAATGGCGTCTTGCGTGCTATTGGGCCAAGCCGTCAAATTGCTTGATGACATGATTATCAGTGAACCCGAACAGCTCAACACCATGCTGGCTGAGCATATGTTAATAGCCCAAACCGATAAAGGAATAAATAAAGGTGCCTTCCATGAATGACGTTGTTATTGGTCAAACCAAAACCCCCATTGAGTCAGCCAATGAACTCAGTGTATTTAACTCAAAAGAGGTGCTGCTGGGTTATCAAAAGCGCTGGATTGCGGATGATTCTCAGCTCAAAATTGCCGAAAAGTCTCGCCGCACGGGCTTGACCTGGGCCGAGGCCGCCGATGCGGTATTGTGTGCCAGTGCTGCCCGCGGCCAAGGCGGTTGCAATCACTTTTATGTGGGTTCAAATAAAGAGATGGCGCGGGAGTTTATCGATGCCGCCGCCATGTGGGCCAAGGTCTTTAATAAGGCCGCAGGCGAGATTGAAGAGAGCATCTTTATCGATGATGGCCAAGACGGCAAAGAAATTCTCATCTTTACTGTTCACTTTGCATCGGGCTATAAAATTCAGGCGCTTAGCTCGAATCCTTCCAATCTGCGAGGCATGCAAGGCAATGTCACTATCGACGAGGCGGCGTTTCATGAAAAGCTGCCCGAAGTCTTAAAAGCCGCACTTGCTTTGACCATGTGGGGCGCGAAAGTGCGCCTCATTAGCACTCATAATGGCATCGATAACGTCTTTAATGAGCTGATTAATGATAGCCGCGCGGGTAAAAAAGATTATAGCGTCCACCGTATTACCCTCGATGATGCTTGCGCCGAGGGCCTGTATCAACGTATCTGTCAAATACGGGGCATCCAGTGGAGCCAAGGGGCTGAAGATGACTGGAAGGCCGGGCTACTTAAGGCCACTCATTCAAAAGAGGACGCTCAAGAAGAGTATTATTGTGTGCCCAAGTCTGGCGGCGGGGCTTATCTTAACCGAGCGCTCATTGAGTCCTGCATGCAACCTGTGCCCATTGTTCGCCTTAAAAAGGATGCCGCTTTTGGTCACTGGCCCGAGCATTTACGTTTTGATGAGATAGAAGAATGGTGCAACGAGCAGCTCGCGCCCATTTTGGATAGTCTCAACCCTGATTTAGCTCACTGCCTTGGTGAAGATTTTGCACGTACCGGGGATTTAACGGTATTTGATATCGGGGAAATTGCCAGCGACTTGCATGTTAAAACCAAGCTGCAAGTGGAATTGAAAAACATGCCCTTTAGGCAGCAAGAGCAAATTTTATTTTTTATTTGTGATCGTCTGCCGCGCTTTCGTGGTGCCGCGCTGGATGCCCGTGGCAATGGCTCATCCTTAGCCGAATATGCACAAGACAGATACGGCAGTGAAATCATCGAATGCGTCATGCTCACCGAGAGCTTTTACCGAGAGAACATGCCGCGCTTTAAGAGTCACTTTGAGGACGGCTTGATCACTGTTCCCCGTGACGATGACACTATGCAAGACCTGCGGGCACTTGAGATTAATCAACGGGGTACGCCCCGTCTAAGTGACGGTAAAACAGGGGAGAAGAAAGAGCGCCATGGCGATGCGGCTATCAGTTTATTTTTAATGATCTATGCTGCCAGTTTTGACGGCGGCCCTATCGAGTTTACTGCCATTCCACTAAATCAACATTACGGTCATCATGGCGATCTCAACGCCAAAGTGCGTGACGATGAGGAACAAGAAGACGACATGCTCAGTCATCATCAAGGCTGCTGGTAAAAGGATAAGACAATGCAAGAACGAGTGAATAAAGATAAGCAAATAGTGGATCGATTCGGTCGCCCCTTTGAGAGGCAAGCCGCTAGCGAGTATCAGACCGACGATGTGCGCTTGGTGGGCCTTAAACGCACTTTTAGCGAGCACCCCTCAAGTGGATTAACGCCTGTACGGGCGGCGGAAATTCTATTGGCCGCCGAGCAAGGGGACTTAATCTCTCAGTGTGAGCTGGCGGAAGATTTAGAAGAAAAAGACGGCCACTTATATGCAGAGTTAGACAAGCGCAAGCGGGCGCTATTAGGTGTCGATCATTTTTTAAAGCCGCCGCGCAATGCCAGCGCCGCAGAAATAAAAGACACTGAATACTTAAGCGAAATGCTCTTTGATACCGACTTTTTACCCACGCTCATTAAAAACATGGCCGATGCCATGTTAAAAGGCTTTAGCCTGCATGAATTAACCTGGAGCCGAGAAGGGCGCGAATGGTTTGTTAATGTGCCCGAGTATCGGGATCCCGCCTGGTTTATGACACATCCCGAGCGCCGCAATGAGTTGCGCTTGCGTGATGCCAGCTATGAAGGGACAGAGCTGCAAGCGTTCGGCTGGATCAACCATGTGCATGCGGCCAAGTCTGGCTATGTTGGCCGCGCAGGCTTAGTGCGTCAATTAGTGTGGCCTTTTATCTTTAAAAATTACAGTGTGCGTGACTTGGCCGAGTTTTTAGAGATTTATGGCTTGCCATTACGGATTGGCCAATACCCCAGCGGGGCCACAAATAATGAAAAACGGGCGCTACTGCAAGCCGTGACCAGCATAGGTCATAACGCTGGAGGGATCATGCCAAAAGGCATGGTGATGGACTTTCACGCCGCCGCTAATGGCCATGCCGATCCCTTTGATTTGATGATCCAGTGGGGCGAAAAAACCATGTCCAAAGTGATATTGGGTGGCACGCTCACGAGTCAGGCGGACGGGAAAAGCTCTACTAATGCATTGGGCAATGTTCATAACGAAGTGCGGGAAGAGCTGCGCAATAGCGACTTAGCGCAAATAGCCGAAACCTTAAGCCGTGATTTGGTTTACCCTCTGTATGCTGTGAATTGCAAGAGTCACACCAGCCCGCGCCGTGCCCCTCGATTTGTGTTTGACACTCAAGACGGGGAAGATCTCACTAAACTGGCCGCGCCGCTGAAAACCTTTGTCAGCATGGGCCTGCAAGTACCCCAAAAATGGCTACACGATAAAACCCGCATTCCTGAGCCTGTTAACGATGAGCCAGTATTGCGCCCAGAAGCGCCACGCCAGCCCCATGCTCCCCATGCTCCCCACGCTAACAGCGCCGCAGAGCAGGCCGCTCTAGTGGCACTGGCCGCCACTGAAAAGGTCAATAAGCAAACAATGGCGGATAATGCTGACATTATTACCGAGCAGCTTAAACAGCAGATGCAGCCCGTGCTGCGAGGCTTTACTGATGAGTTACAAACGCTTGTCGATAATGCTACCGACTTGGATGCACTGCAAGCCGCCTTAGCCGCCATGAACTTGCCGTTAAATGATGCCACGGCAGTGATGCAATACGCCATCGCCTGTGCCGATTTAGCGGGCCAGCATGATGTGCTAAGTGAGAGTGATGCGGTCAGTGCAAGCGAGCTAAGAGAGAGCGAGGCAAAGCATGGCCAATGAGTTTGAAAATGAAACCGATGTTGACATAAAGGCGCAATACGGCAGCCAGTTTTTCATTCAAGCCATTGCCTTTTTTCGTGCTAAATTGAACCTGCCCACCGCCCAGTGGGATGATATCTGGCAAGCCGCTCATAATCGTGCCTTTGTGGTGGCAGGGGCCATGGAAGCGGCGCTATTAACCGACTTACGTGAGGCGGTAGACAGCGCCATCAGTCAGGGAAAATCCATTACATGGTTTCAACGTGAGTTTAAAAGTATTGTCGCCAAAAATGGTTGGAGTCATACAGGTAAGAGCGACTGGCGGGCCAATATCATTTATTCCACTAACGTGCGGCAAAGTTATAACGCGGGCCGCTATGAGCAGTTGCAGTCATTCGATTATTGGGAGTACCAGCACGGCGACAGCCGCTACCCCAGAGAGCTGCACCTTAAGTGGCATGGCACTGTATTACCGAAAGACGACCCATGGTGGCAGACTCATTTTCCTGCCAATGGCTGGGGCTGTAAGTGCCGCGTTCGTGGTCGCAGTGGGGCCGCCCTCAAGCGCTTAGGCTTGCAAGTCAATGACGCCCCCGTGATCGAATATCGCGACTGGTTGAATAAAAAAACAGGCGAAGTACACAAGGTGCCCAAAGGCATAGATCCCAGCTTTGACTATGCGCCCAAGCGGGGCAAGTGATGTTTGGCTCGATTTATAGCTCAATAAGGGAGTAATAACAATGGCAGGCACCCACATAGACATCACCGCCAGAGGTCAGGTCAAAGTCGCCAAGGCCCTCAATCAATTGCTCAAACAAGGGCAAAACCTTAATCCGATATTGGGGGACATTGCCGAGTATTTACTGGAGAGCACTCAGGGACGCTTTGTTGATCAACAAGCTCCAGACGGTAAACCCTGGCAGCCCTTAAGCCCCGACAGCCTGCTGACGAAAAAACGCGCCGATCGCATTTTAACTGAGTCCAGCACACTGGCCGATACCTTAAATTATCAATTAGCTGCCACTCACTTTCGCTTGGGCAGCCCGCTTGAATACGCCGCCACCCATCAACTGGGCCGCGATGAAGCCAATATCGTAGCGCGGCCATTTTTAGGGCTGGCCCCCTTTGAGCGGGTGGAGATCATGGGCATGCTCAATCAGCATTTAAGTAAGGTATTATGAAGGTTTAAGTAAAACGCATTTTAAGTCGCGAATGAGCCTAAATCATGCAATGGTATACCTTAATCGCCGTTCGTGGCATACAGGACGATTTAAACAGGGTTTAAACACTATTGCATGGTTTGACCCTGACTCTCTTTTCACTTATTTTGATCATGCTGTACTAATGTTGTTTTAAGCCGCGTTAGTTTTTGCTCTTGACGCGTCAGCGTCCTTCTCCCGATCACGAAACGCTTTTACTCGTGAACGGGAGTCCTGAAACGTTTCAGATCCGCTTGCTTTCCTATTTTTTGCACCATAGCCATATGTTCTCTCAATTGCCCTGTGTCTATGTTTCAACTTGCCGCCCTCACCAGTAGTTTAACCTTTGCCCTTAAGCCCAATGATGACGGCTATATTCAAGCCCTGCCGGATGGTTACTTTAATGCTGTGGATGGCCGCCCTCGTGATGTGGCCTCTGGCAAATGGTTAATGGATGCCATCGCCTTTGCGGCCATGCAAGCCAACACGCCCCATCAAGCCGGGGACTTGGTGATTGATTATGAGCACCAAACCTTACATAAAGAAAAGAACGGCCAACCCGCCCCCGCCGCAGGTTTTTTTAATATCAAAGATATTCAATATCGGCCCGGCCAAGGCCTGTTTATTAAGCCGGACTTTAACGATAAGGCACAGGCTCATCTCACTGCCCGAGAATACAAATATTTTTCCCTGGTGTTTAGTTATGACACTGACACGGGCCGCCCCCAGTACATTCATAGCGGCGCGCTCACTAACAGACCGGGCGTTGATGGCATGTTGCCCCTTGCTAGCCTCAGTGCACAAATAAGCCCCCGTATACATCATTTAACGTATTCAACTGATCCAACCCCTCAAAAAGGAGATATTCCCGTGAATGAAACCCTAAAAAAGCTACTCATGAAACTGGGCATAGACATTGGCGATCCCAATGCCGCCCTGACCGATGAGCAGGCCACCGCCGCCCTCAGTGCATTGGATAGCTTAGTGACGCAAGCGGCTGAGGTGGAGCCATTGAAAACCCAAGTGGCGGCCCTGAGTGCACAAACTCAAGCGGCTCAAAATCAAGCGGCTCAAGCTCAAGCCGCAGGCGCTCCAGTGGATTTAACCCAATATGTGCCCATCGCCACCTTTAATGCCTTGCGTGAAAAGCTAGTGAGCCTCAGCGCCGAAAATGGCCAGCTCACTATTGAGCAAGCGGTTAAAGACGCGCTGGATGCAGGCAAAGTGTTGGCCTGTGAAGAAGACTATTTATTGCAGTTGGGCAAGCAGCAAGGCATGGCAGCGTTAAGCGCTCACCTTGATAGTCGCCAGCCTATTGCGGCGCTTACTACCAAGCAGACCACAACCGTGACCCCGCCTGCGCTGTCCAGCGGAGATATGCAAGGGGCGGCCCTATCCAGCGAAGAGTTGCAAATGGCGGACGCCTGGGGCATGTCACACGACGAATTTAAAGCAGCGAAAAAGGATGACAAATAATGGCCATTATTAATGCAGCAAGTTTGCAAGCTCTGCGCACTATGGTGCGCAGTGAGTTTCAAAACGCCTTAGTGAATACTGAGCCTAGCTATAAAAAAATAGCCACTGTGGTGCCGTCTAATACTAAATCCAATACCTATGGCTGGCTGGGCAGTATGCCGTCCTTTCGTGAGTGGATTGGCGATAGGGTGATTAACTCCATCAAAGAGCACGGTTACAGCATCACTAACCGCACGTTCGAGAACACTATCGGTATTAATCGCGATGATGTGGAAGACGACACGCTAGGCATTTATGCGCCTATGGTGCAGGCACTGGCCCAAGAAGGGCAAGAGTTCCCTAACGAGCTGGTGTATGAATTACTGGCTAATGGATTCACCACCGCCTGTTATGACGGGCAAAACTTCTTTGATACGGATCATCCGGTGAATAGTAAGCATGACGGCACAGGCACAGATAGCTCTGTCTCTAATGTGTTAGTGGATGATGCCTACACGGGTAAGCCTTGGTATTTGATGGACACCACCCGCCCACTTAAGCCGCTGATTTTTCAAGAGCGGCGCAAGCTGGCACTCAATACTCTGTTTAATCCCACGGATCCTGCAACCTGGGTTAAAAACGAGTTTCAGTTTGGCGCAGATTTGCGTTGTGAGTCTGGCTTTGGCTTTTGGCAGCTAGCATTTGCAGGCAAGATTGAACTCAATGCCACTAATGTATGGGCCGCCAATTCTGCCATGAAAGCCTTTACTCGCGACGGTGGCAAGAAGCTCAAAGTCAAGCCGAATTTATTAGTTGTATCTACGGATGACGAAAAGCAAGCCACGAAATTGCTCACCCGTGACTTTATCGATGAAAACGGCACCACAGTGAATAACGAGCTTAAGGGCAAGTTTGAGCTTTTAGTTGTGCCTGAGCTGTAACGGAATGAGCAAGCATTTAACCAATCACGAATGAGCAAGTTATGCAGAGTATGGAGAGAAACACATGGATACTAATATCAGTGCTAATACCAGTGCTAATACCTGTACTAACAAGAGTACTAAGATCCTTAATCTGGCTCACGACGGCTACCGTCGAGCGGGCATTGCCTTTACCAAAGGTGAGAATGCATTGCCTAAGCTGGATAAGGCCCAGCTGGCGCAAATTGAGGCCGATCCTCGCCTCAAGCTACTGTCAAAAGCTGGGGTGTCGGCCCTTGCCGATAACGGCCAAGCGCAGAGCGGGGCCGTGGACAATACAGCAAGTGCAGCCGAGCTAATCCCTAAACAAGCGCCTGATAACACGCCAGTCAAGAGTACCAATGAGCAAGATGACAATGCTCAAGATGACAGCGCGCAGGTGTTTTCGGCCATTGCCTCACTGAGTCTTGACAATAAAGATCACTTCACTGTTAGCGGCAAGCCGCAGGCGGCGGAGCTTGAAAAGCGCTTAAATCGCAGTGTCAGCGCCAGCGAACGTGACGCCATGTGGCAAGCCTACCAAGACAATCAGGCTCAAACAGAAGAAAAGGACGCTTAAATGATGTATGCCAGTGCTGAGCAAATGACAGCCCGCTTTGGTGAGCAAGAGTTAATCGAACTCACCGACAAAGATGGGCAGGCAGGTGAGCTAGTGCAGGCAGTACTTGAGGGGGCGCTCAGTGATGCCAGCGCCACCATTGACGGCTATTTGGCGGGGCGTTATGCGCTGCCGCTGGCCTCAATCCCTCAAGTACTTGTGCCCATTTGCTGTGATCTTGCCCGCTATCAGCTTTATGACGAGCAGGTGAGTGAGCAAGTGAGCAATCGCCATAAGCATGCTATGCGCTTTTTGGAGCTGCTGGCATCGGGCAAAGTGAGCTTAGGGTTAAGCGATGAGGGAGAAGTGCAAGCCGATGACTTGCCCGAGATCACTAGCGCGGGCAGCGTGTTTGCTCGCGATAAATCAACAGGTTTTCTCTAATGATAGCCTCCATTATTAGCCGCCTCAGTGATGCCAGTTTGGATGCTACAGGCAAAAATCCTTGGTTAACCGTTGAGGGCTTGCTGGATTTATCAGAGCTAGATGATAAGTCAAATAAGCGCTTTCCCAAACTGTATGTCATTGAGCTGACGGAGCAGGCCAAGCCGGATGTGCGCGGCTCAGGCCCGGCGCTGCAAAGCGTGCAAGCGGAGATTGGGGTCATTTGTTTAATGTCAAAACGCAACGGCGCTTGCCCAAGCCTCGCGCCTTTGCGTGCAGTCGTTAGAGCACGCTTATTTGGCTTTGTGCCGCTCGATGATAGTGATGCAAGCCTTGCCCATGACTATGAACCCTTATGGCTCAATGGGGGCGGCTTACTCAAAATTAATGCGGGCCATGTGGCATGGCTGGATAAATTCATGACCGAATATACTGCGCAAGCAGCGCAATAAAAGGAGAAAGACATGCGTAAATTTAGAAAAAAAGCGCTGGTGTTTGCCAAAGAGACCCAATACGGCATGGATGCCATCGACGCGGGGGAAACCGCAACCAGCGTATTAGGCCGTGAGATGAAAATTATGCCCTTGGCGGGGGAAAATACAGCCCTGGATTACGATAACGGCGTGCTGGGTAACAGCGCCGAAATCGCCACCGAGACCTATGTGACGCTGGAATTTGGCCTTGATTGGGCGGGCAGTGGTGAGGCCACCACCCATGCCCCCTATGATAATTTACTCAGTGCCTGTTTGCGTCAAAGCAGTACAGGCTCAGGGCAAATTGAGCGCAATATTCATGATGATAGCAGTGACAGTGTGACCTTTTATTTTTACTTAGATGGCGCTTTGCATGCACTCACTGGCGCGCGAGGTAACGTGAAAGTTGAGGCAAAAGCGAAATCCTTTCCCACAATCAGCTTTACCTTTACTGGGCTGTTTGTGGCCATTACCGCAGCGGCCATTCCTGCCACTAACTTTGCCGCCTGGCAAACACCGCTTAAAGTCGGCGCGGCTAATACGGCGTGTATGCTGGATGGTCGTGCCGCCAAGCTCATTAGCTTTGAGTATGACCAAGGCAATGAAGTGCAATACATAGAATACGTGGGCCATGAGGAAGTGATTATTTCTGATTATGCCCCCAGCGGTAAAATCGTGCTGGAAGCAGCGAGTCTCACTGATTTTGACCCTTTCGCGGCCAATACGAAAATCCTTGAGTTTGAACTGACCCATGGCGTGGCGGGCAATACCATTAGTTTTAGTTGCAATGAACTGCAATTGGGCCGCGCCGAATATGGCGATCAAGACGGCATTTTAACTTATGAAATCCCTATTCGCCCCATCGGCAATAGCGATTTATTGATTACGAAATAGCTTGTACGAAATAACCTGTACGAAATAGCCCGATTTAAATGCCAGTTAAACCGAATTTAAACTTGTTTTAACCCCTTTATTAAGAGTCTTAAGATTATGAGCCAAACCACTAATACCACCCACGGGAACACAACTGACGGGAACACCAATAAGCCCGCCTTTATTTTTACGCCTAAGCGCCATGTTAAGCAGTGGCCCGCCGTGATTAAAATAGCTGGCGATGGCGGGCAAGTGATTGAACATGAGATTTATCTTGACTTAGTGCTACTGCCCAATGATGAATACATCAAAACCATGCAGCAAGGCGATGCAGCTGTGTTTGACCGCATTATGACAGGTTTTAGCGGCATTCAAGCCGCCGATGGCTCGCCCCTAACTGATACGCCTGATAATCGCGCCGCCTTGTATCAGCATGTGCCCTTTACTGAGGCTCTAGTGACAGCCTATCGTCAAGCCAACAGCGGTGAGGCGGCAAGAAAAAACTCATAGAGGGGGTGCGCGCTTTATATGACGTGCAGCATGCTAGGCTCAATCCCCAAGAGCAGCAGGCCATGGATGATGAGATGCGCCTTTTGAATATCACCCCCGATATACCGGCTAAACATGATCCCATTGCCTTTTGGTCAGAGCATGAAACCGCCCTTATCTGGTGGCTACAAGTGCAAGATCTCATGCGTTACAGCCACAATCAAATAACGATTTGTGAAGGATTAGACGTGGTGGCAGTGCAAGCAGATGTGGCCATGTCGGGCCGACAGGTTGACTCAACAGATTATCAAAAGCTACGCCTCATCGGCCATACCGTGACGGGCCTCATTAATGAAAAGCTAATGAGCAGTTAATGAAACAGCCTTGAGCGCAGGCTTATATAAAGTGCAGCCTTGAGCACATAAACAGCCCTGAGCGCAGGTTTATATAACGTGAACAAGGAAAAGGAAACGCCATGAGTGATTTACAGATAGCCCTGACCCTCACCGCCGATGGCCGTCAATTAATCTCCACCGTCAACGGCAGTGAAAAGGCGGTGGCTAAGCTGAATACTAAGCTCAATGCCACAAGCGCCAGCGGCAGCAATGCCAGCCAAGGGCTATCCCGAGTTGAGCGCCAAAGTAACCAAACAGGCTTGTCACTCAAGCGCCTTGGTGTGTATGTAGGAAGCGCTTTTGCGGGCTTATCTGCCATTAATCTCAGTCAAAAAATGGCCAGTGATTTAGCCGCGTTTCAAGATGTGCGCACTCGCTTAACCCAGCTGTCAGGCTCCGCTGCGGCTTATGCCGATAACGAGCAATATTTAATTGAGTTATCTAAGGAACATCACAAAGAACTCACCGTATTAGCGGGCAGTTACGCCTCTATGCTTAATTTGCAGGATTCAGGCTTAGTGACTCAGAAACAAGCCCGTAGCATTACAGAGGGCATGAGCAACGCCCAATCGGCGCTAGGGGCCAGCAGTGTGCAGCTAAGCCAAGCCATGTATGGCTTATCGCAAGGGCTGGCCTCTCCTGTGGTACGAGCCGAAGAACTTAATCAGTTAGTTGAGCCACTGCCGGGCTTGCTCAATAAAATGGATAAGGCCGCAGGTCTCAGTGCGGGTGGCTTTAGGCAAATGGTGCTTGAGGGCAAAGTCACCAGTACCTTTTTACGCACGACGTTAATTGAGGCATTAAAAGAATATGACGGTGCAGCGGCGGCCACAGCGGAGAATATCAGCGCGCAGACCCGTGACATGAAAAACAGTTATGAGCAAATGTTAGTGGCCTTTGAGCAGCCCATTAATGCCAGTGCTAGCGGTATATTAAGTGCTATGACAGACAGCATGGCGTGGGCGGGGGAAAATGCCGAAAACCTCATTCAACTCATGCAAGTAGGCCTTGTGATGGCCCTCACTCGCGCCACTCAAGCGGCGATCACTCATACTGCGAGTCTCATCACAAAAGCTAATGCCGAACGGGCCGCGCAGGCTGCCGCCCTCACTACGGCCCAAGCCGAATTACAGAGAGCGACCATACAGCGGGGGGCAGTGCTCACATCCGGCCAAGCTGTGGTGGCCGAGCAGCGCTTAGTGGCGGCGCGAAATGCCGTTACCGCCGCCACGGCCCGCACCACCTTAGCCACTCGTGCGCTTAATCGAGCCATGTCACTGGCGGGCGGCCCAGCGGGATTATTACTCATGGGCGCGGCGGCATTAGGTTCATTAGCGCTCAGTGCACGGGATGCTAAAGCTGATATTGCTGGATTAGATGATGAAGTGGACTCACTCTTAGGCCGCACCGAAAAAATTGCCAGCCGTAAACTGGATAATGTGATTGAGCAGCAAATGGCAAAAATAGCCAAGCTTGAGGAACAAAAAAAAGATTTATTAGATCAAAGTTATCAGCCGACACAATTCACTTCAATTTATCAAGCCGAATATTATGGGATTAAAGCATTGGTCGCAGAGCAAGGCGAGGCGGCCAAAGCCCAGCTCAAAGAAATCAATGAAGTCAATGCTAAGTTAAAAAAAGCCAATGATGATTTAGCGGCGTTAAAAGCCAAGCAAGCAGAGACTCAAACAAAAACGAGCCAACCTCAAGCGGGCGTGATCAATAATGAGCAAAAAACCTTACTTGAAAGCCTGACCAAACAAAAAGCCCTTTTCGGTGATGTGAGCGAAGCGGCCAAAGTGCGTTATGAAATTGAGCACGGCAAATTAAAAGAGTTAGATCCTGTGGTGAATGCCAAGATTTTGCAAACCGCCAAAGAGATAGACGCCACAAAAAAAGCCGCAGATGCCAGTAAAACCGCCGCCGATGCAATTCAAGATCAAAAAGACAGCATTTTGCAATTACTCTCTGCTATCGATCCTGTGACCACAGCGGCTAACGAATTAGCCGATAAAGAACGTTTACTCAAAACTTATTTTGAGCAGGCCAATGTGCCGCTGGAAAAGCGCCGCGAACTCATGGCCGCATTGCGGGATGAATATGCAATAGAGAGTGATTATGAACGGCTCAGTAATGAATTAAGTCCGACCCGCGCCGAAAATCAAAAACACCAAGACAATATGGCGATTTTGAATAATGAATTAGCCATAACGCCAGAGGATGATCTGGCCAAACGCATGGAGATTCACCAGCGGATCGAAGATGAAGCCCAGCGTCACAGTGATGCGATCCGTGAAATCAACGGCGAGTTGACGCTGGATTATAAAGAGATGTGGACGACCACTTTCCAGCAATTTAGCGCGGGCGTGGGTAGCGCCACCGCAGACGCCATGTTTGAAGCCAAGAGCCTCAGTGATGGGGTTCAGCAAGCGGCCAGAGGGGCGGCTAAGGCTGTGGTGAAAATGTTAGTAGAATACGGGGTGCAAAAGCTGGCAGCGGCAGCACTAGACAGAGGCATAATGCAAACCAATGCGGCGGTGGCCCAAAGCACAGCAGCCACCACTGGGGCCTCTATGGCGGCGTCCATGGCCCCCGCGGCGGCCACCTCATCTATCGCGTCTTTTGGTACTGCGGCTATCGTGGGCATGGCGGCCATGGTGGCGGGCATGGCGCTATTACCTTCTATTATTGGCCAGTTTCATGGCGGCGGCACTATCCCCAGAGAAGGCACCTATTTACTGGACGGCGGCGAGACCATATACACGCGTAAGCAGCACGCCGTGATGATGAACGCCATGCAAGCCAGTAGCCGAGGTAGCGGCGCTCGTGGTATGAATATGCAGCAAAACAATACCATAGTGGTATCAAATGAAGCCGAAGCTGAAAACCTCAATGATGTATTGCCGCAACTGGTGGCCATGACCAAGGCGGCAGTCATTGACGATCTCAACAATCGCGGCGATGTATGGCAGGCGCAAAGGGGCTAGCAAAGGGGGGGCTAGTGCTCTTTCATTTATGTTGCTTTTCGGCGCGTGAGCGCCATTGTCTCTTGAACGCGGCTTTTTCTTTATAAGCGTTCGAGAGTAAGCGTTCGAGAGTCCCGAAACCTTTCATATCCTTAAGGCGATAAAATCACGCCACACTAAGCCCTCACTCAGTAGCAGCGAGGGCTTTTTTTTGTTGACCTTTCCCGAGGGAATTTACCCTACATCGTGTGACTGGCGCTTAGTGCATCGCACTAAAGTGTTTACTAACCCTTATAGCAATCAAACACAAACCTTAAGTTTGCCCGGTGCCTACTGGCACGCCAAATTGCAGTTTGCCAATCTGACTCGTGCTCAAGGCCAAACCTTGCATGCCTTTGTGTCAAACATGCAGGGCATGGCGGGGCGGGTAAAACTCTTTGATCATGCCTTTAGTACGCCTAGGGGCCATGGACGCGGCACGCCGTTTGTGAAAGGCAGTAACCAAACAGGCAATCAATTGGCGATTGATGGGGTTGAGTCAGGCACTTTTTTGCAAGCAGGCGATTATTGTCAAATTGGTGAGCAATTAGTGATTTTAACCTCTGACGCCACCGCGAGCAGTGATGGTGAATGTGTACTGAATTTTCAAGCCGCACTTAGGCGCGCCCCTGCCGATGGCAGCCCCATTATTGTGCAAAGCCCGTGCGCTGTTATGCAGTTAAAAGATGACAATCAAGGCCTGCGGCGTTCAACCAAAAGCCGTGTGTTATCCAGCTTTAGTTTGGAATTTATAGAGGATGTGAGCACATGATTAACTTTGCCACCGAGACCATGAAAACCTATTTAAGACAGGCCCATATTAGCGGCTTGCTATTAACCAAACTTGATTTTGTCTCAGGGGATGTGTGCGTGCACAGCGGTGTGGGCCAAGTGGAATATGACGGCCAGATTTATTTGGGCGTCGGCGCATTAGGCAAAATCGGTAATGTGACCCAAAACGGCAAAGTGCAGCCCAATAAATTGAGTTTAACGTTATCAGGCATTCCGCCCTCATTGGTCTCTACGGCGCTGACCGAAGAGTATCAAAACCGTAGCGGAGTGATTTATTTAGCCGCTTTAAATATGACTACTGGGCGGGTTCAGGCCGCCGATATTTTATTTCAAGGCCGCATGGATGTGATGACAGTGAGTGACGGCGCTAAGGCCAGTATTAAGCTTGAAATTAACTCTCGCGGCGTGGATTGGAAAAATGCTCGCAATGGCCGTTATACCCATGCGGATCATCAAGCCCGTGAGTCGGCGGATGATTTTTTTGAGTTTGTCAGTGAAAGCACAGAGCGAGAGTTGCAATGGGGCGTGCCGGGTGGCAAATCCACCACCTCAAGCGGGGGCGGCAGTGGCAGCAGTAGCAGCGGGCGTAGGGTGAATCGAGTATGAGTATCAATATAAGTCATCCATTACCCCATAGATTAATCGCCTTTATTGATGAACATCGACACCGTGACTTTCACTGGGGTGAGCATGATTGCTGTTTGTTTATTGCTGACTGGATTTTGGCGCGGGGTGACAGGGCGGATTTAGGGGATATTGGCGCTGACTATCGCGGCCAATACACTAATGCATTAGGCGCAATGCGAGCAGTTAAAGCGGCTGGGTTTGATGATTTAACGGCGTTGTTTGATGCCCTGTTAGGGCCACATGTGCCGCCCCTGTTATGCCGCCGCGGCGATGTCGTGCTTATTAAACCTGATTTTACTCAAGAGCCACATACTCAAGGGCCTCATACTCAAGAGCTTCAAAATACGCAAGAGCTACATACTCAAGATCCTCAAAAGAGCGCGCTTGGCATTGCAGGGGGCGATGGCGTGTGGGGCTTAAGTCAAAAGGGGGTAGTGAGTTTACCCGCAAGCAGTATTCAATGGGGATGGTCATTGCATCTTGCATCACCGCTGGTTCAATCACGCTTAGGAGGTCGTCATGGGTAAAGTCGTCGATGCGCTTGTTGATGGCACGCCGCTGGGCAAGCTGGTTTTTGATGCGGTAGGCATAGATGCTTGGTGGGAAATCGGCGTAGGCAAATACCTGCGTGAGGCCATGATGCCCTCCATGCCCGATGATTTTGAAAACGAGGCCATGCAACAGCAGCAAATGCTGCGCTCCAGCACCGAGGCGCGCCGCAGTATTTATGGCCGCGCCATGGTGTCTGGCCCTATCGTGTTTAGTGAAGAAACGGGGAACGATAACGAATATTTGCACCTTGTGCTGCCGCTGGCGAGCCATGAATGCGAGGCGGTAGACGCCATTTATTTTAATGATGAGCTGGCGTTTGAAAATAATGTGGTGCGAGCGCCCTTTGTTGATCATGCGCGCATTAATGTGCATTTAGGCAATCAATTGAGCGCCGATGCGGATTTAGTGAATGAGTGTGTCAACTGGACTGAGCGCCATGTGGGCCGTGGGATCACGTATCTGGCGGTGCGCTTAAAACATGATCAAGAAGTCTTCTCCAGTGGTGTGCCTAACGTTAAGGCCATAGTGCGGGGTAAGCCTGTGTATGATCCCCGCAAAGACAGTACGGTGGGCGGCATGGGGAGTCATCGCTGGCATGATAGCAGCACCTGGGAGTGGTCGAATAACTGGGCCTTGTGTGTGCTGGATTTTACTTTGTTTGAATCGGGCATTGGCGCGGATATCAGCGAGATAAATTTAACGGCTTATGCGCTGGCGGCCAATGACAGCGATGAGTTAGTAGAGTATGACGACGAAGGCAATTGCGAGGCCCGTTATACTTGCAACGGCACTTTTACTCAGTCCATGACCCCGGCATCGATTTTAGATAAATTACTGCTGGCGGGCGCAGGCATGCAAACCTATGTGAGCGGCCAATACCACTTATATGCGGGCGTGTATCAAGGGCCTGCGGTGATGGATATTACCGAGGATGATTTAGCGGGTGAGGTGTCTATTCGCTCCTTTACTCCTAGAGCCTCTTTGTGTAATGCGGTGCGCGGCACTTTTGTGGATCCTGATAATCATTTTCAGCCCACAGATTTTCCGCCTTATGAGTCGTCTTATTATCAAGCTCAAGATAACGGCGAGTATATCGATCATGATATCGATTTAGCCTTTACTCAGTCTATCTATACCGCTCAGCGACTGGCGAAACTCTATTTAGAGCTAAACCGTGCAGGCCAGCAGTTAACCTTGAGCCTCAACATGATAGGCCTTGGGCTGGCCGTGGGCAAAGTGGTTAATGTGAACTTGCCTCGCTTAGGCATTAACAAAGCCTATTCAGTGGTGGATTGGGCCTTTGATTTTGGCAAGCCTATTAAGGTGGTGCTTAAAGAGACTCACCCGGATTTATTTGATTATGACAAGGGCAGTTATACCGCCCGTAAACTCACGCCGCCGCTAAACTTACCCAATGCCAGTAATGTGCCCACAGTGGCGAATTTAAGCTGGGAGGCCATGGGGGATGATGCCAACTGGCAAGGGCTGTTAAGCTGGAGTGCACCCGGCGGCAATAGCAGTTATCGCTATCGATTAGAAATTACCGACACAAGCGACAGGCTAGTGTATCAAGCAAGCCCAGATATCAGTCAGCATTATGTGCCTAAGCTGGACGTGGGTACCTATACCTGCAAAGTGTGGGCGGTGAATTTGTTTTCCAATCGCTCCAATGTGCCTGCCGAGCTGAGTATCGGCAGCGATGCGCCGCCGCCCGTAGTCGGCATAGAAGTGATCGCAGGGGCGCTGGAGCTAGTGCTTAAACCCCAAACGGCGGTACTCATTGCTAACACCACCACCTTTGAGTTGTTGGGTTCGATTAGCAATGATTTTGCAGGGGCCGCCTATATAGGCTCAGGAAAAGAAATCATCTGGCCCAGTTTGCACCCTAATACTGGCTATTTTGTCTGGGCGCGCAGCAAGAATAATTATGGCGTGAGCAGTTACTTTGGCCCGCGAAACGTGCAAACCAGCTCTGATAATACCTCGTTAGTGGCGCTCTTGGGCGACAGTTTTAAAAGTTATTCTTGGTTTGCTTGGGCCGATGATAACCAAGGCACAGGCTTTACGACCAATGAGAGTCAAGGTGAAAATAAGCCCTGGATGGGCATAGCCACAGATAAAGAAACGCCGACGGCGTCAGGCAATTGGCAGGATTATACCTGGAGTAAAATCCAAACCGAGATCCCCCCGGTATTTACCCCCGAAGAAGAAACCCAGCTGGATAATATTATGGCCGGGCGCTTGCCCGATGGCAGTGATGACTTGTTAGCTCTGCAAGCGGCGCTCAATAACAGCAATTTATCTAATAACTTACTCAATGCTCAGCAATTACTTAATCAAGGCATTAGTGCCTTTGAGCTGGGTGGCGAAACCCCCGCAGGCGCGCTGCTTAAAGCCCAAACCGCGGAAACTAATGCTGTGAATACGGCGCTTGAAACCGCTAAAGGCGATCCGCTATTAAGCAATAACGTGACGGAAAATAACGTCACTCGTATTGCACGGCCCCAAGGGGGGACTTATAGCCTGCGTGAATATAATGCTCTGGGAGCCATTAAGATCACTCTGCCTGTGTGGTACAGCAGTACCATGCTGAGCTTTTATGTGGATGTATACGATTACCGAGAAGGTAAAAGTTTTTCTTTATATGTAGCAGGTTATAACTATGGGGCCACGCCAACATGGAAACAGCACACGGCCAAAATTATTGGCGACAGTCAAAGTGATCATGCGGTGCGCTTTGGTGACGATGGGGAAAAATGCTGCATTTGGATAGGGGACGCTAACAGTCTGTTTTATTATCCAAAAGTAGCCGTGCGTGATGTGCAAGCGGGTTATTCCAGTTATGAGATCACACGGTGGCAAGCAGGTTGGCAGGTATCACAAGTGAGCGAGTTTGATAACGTGCAGCATGTTGTGACCGATAACATTATCGGCAGTGATATGGCTCAATTAAAAGCCAGTGCTGCCCAAGCCGCCGCCGAAAGTTATGCCTTAGCTAAGGCCAATCTGGTTGAAACCACCGCCGCCGCTTATGCTGACGGCAGAGTGGATGCCGAAGAGCAGCGCGCCATTGAAGATGCCACCGCCAAGGCCGAAGCAGCCAAACAAGCCGCCATTAATGCCGCCGCGCTGGATGCTGCGGCCAAAGCTCAGGCTGCACAAACGGCAGCAGAAAGCTATGCACAGGCGAAAGCGACCCTTGCCGAAACCACCGCCAAGGCCCATGCCGACGGCAGAGTGGATGCCGAAGAGCAGCGGGCCATTGAAGATGCCACCGCCAAGGCCGATGCGGCGAAACAAGCAGCCATCGATGCTGCCGCGCTGGATGCTGAGGCCAAAGCTCAGGCTGCGCAGACTGCCGCCGAAAGTTATGCACAAGCCAAAGCCAACTTGGCTGAGACCACAGCAAAAGCTCACGCCGACGGCAAAGTGGATGCCGAAGAGCAGCGAGCCATTGAAGATGCCACGGCAAAAGCTGAGGCCGCCAAAGCACAGGCCATAGCCGCTGCGGCACTGGATGCCACCACAAAAGCCGACGCGGTTTATCAAGCGGCCCTAGATAACCCGCTTTTAAGCAATGTGGCCTATATGCGCACTCAAGCCGACTTTTATATGGAGTCCGGCTTAACGGGCTATAGCCATGGGTTTGTGGGGCCTGCTAATGAGTTAGTGTCGATCCCTGAGTCTGACACCGCGCAAGTGATAAAGGCTGGGCAATATGGGGGCAATGTCCTGCGCTTAACGGGAGAGCAATATGTGTTCACCATTGGCACCTTTCCTGTGGATACGGCCAAACGTTATAAAGTGAAATTTACCGTGCGCCAGCATCAAGACAGTGATCAAAGTAAAATCTATGCGGGTGTCGTGACACTGGATGCGAACTATGCATTTATTTCAGGTGGCGCAGGCACTCATAGGTATTGCGGCATATCCAGTGTGATCCATGAAAGTGATGGTTTTTGCACATTTGAAGGTAGCATCACAGGCATTGGCGATGCACACGATAATTTCAGAGTGGGCACTGTGTATGTGCGCTTGGTGGCTATCGTCAATTATCGTAATGGCACAGGCATCGCCGATATTGACGAGCTGAGCTTTTATGAGATGACGGCACAAGGGGATCTCATTGACATAGGTATGGAAACCGTCAGCGGCTCGCAAGCGAAAGCCCAAGCGGCGCAAAGTGCGGCTGAAAGTTATGCCCTTGCCAAAGCCAATCTGGCTGAAATCACAGCTAAAGCCCACGCCGACGGCAGAGTGGACGCCGAAGAAGCCCGCGCCATTGCCGATGCCACAGCTAAGGCAGAAGCGGCGAAACAAGCGGCGATAAGCACTGCTAAGGATGATGCGAGCGCAAAGGCGGAGACGGCCAAAATAGAGGCGCAAGAATATGCACTGGCCAAAGCGGCCCTTGCTGAAACTACTGCTAAGGCCCATGCCGACGGCAAAGTGGATGCCGAAGAAGCCCGAGCAATAGCCGATGCCACCGCAAAAGCCGATGCGGCCAAACAAGCGGCGATAAGTACTGCTAAGGATGATGCGAGCGCAAAGGCGGAGACGGCCAAAATAGAGGCGCAAGAATATGCGCTTGCCAAAGCGGCCCTTGCTGAAACCACGGCAAAAGCCCATGCCGACGGCAGAGTGGACGCCGAAGAAGCCCGCGCCATTGCCGATGCGACGGCCAAGGCCGAAGCAGCCAAACAAGCCGCTATTAATGCCGCCGCGTTAGATGCCGAGGCCAAAGCTCAAGTGGCTCAAAGTGCGGCTGAAAGTTATGCGCTTGCCAAAGCCAACTTGGCAGAGACCACAGCCAAGGCCCATGCCGACGGCAGAGTGGATGCAGAAGAAGCCCGAGCCATTGCCGATGCCACCGCCAAGGCCGACGCAGCTAAACAAGCCGCCATTGATACTGCGGCGTTAGATGCTGCCGCTAAGGCTAATGCTGCGCAAAGTGCGGCTGAAAGCTATGCGCTTGCCAAAGCCAATTTGGCCGAAACCACAGCAAAAGCCCATGCCGATGGCAAAGTGGATGCAGCTGAACAGCGAGCCATTGCCGATGCCACAGCTAAGGCGGAAGCGGCGAAACAAGCGGCCATTAATGCTGCGGCGCAGGATGCCACAGAGAAAGCGGATGTCGCGGAAGCGGCCGCAAATGTAAATACGTATCATATGACCAAAAAATGGACGCGAGAGTATCGTGCGTCTTTAACGAACCATGATCCTTTGCTTTTTCATGACGGCAGCAGTCTGCCCACCCTTTACCCCGATACTAGTAATGTGAAGGCACAATATTCAGTGACTTTAGTGACAGTGGGAACGGGGACTGTGACTAAAACCGTGGGCGTGTTGTCATGGACGGGATCGGCGTGGCAATGGACATTAATTTCAGCCTTAGGCTCAGTATCAAATCATCCGCGCATTATCGTTAATGGCAGCGCTGCGCCTGTGGTCGCGACTTGGCATAACAGCACCTATCGCATTTCAGTGGCCATGGAATGGGATTGTGTCTCGACTAACCTTGTTCGTGCAGGAATGGTTGAGTCCAATGCGATTGCGGCTGAGCAGTTGTACGTTAATAATGCGTTAATTGAAAAGCTGATTGCCGAAAATGGCCTCTTTTTAACATTACAAGCGCAATTAGCCATGTTTGGTGGCCTAGCCGCCGAGGCCATCGCCGCCAATGCCATTACCACTGAAAAGCTCCATGTGACGGCTAGGAACTTAGTGAATAATTTCACCATGACAGACCATTGTGAGGGCTGGTCGTTTGCTAACAGTGATTTGGTATCGGTGAATTATTTAGGACGGTCTGTAAAAGGCGCAAAAATTGTCTCATCTGGAAACACGATTAGGTATTCGGATTATTTTGATATAGATCACAATAAAGTCTATGAGGTGAATATCAGTGTATACCGAGCATCGGGCGGTAGCACGGGGAGTCGCTATTTGGGCATACATGCCAGAGGTGGCACAGAGAGTTATGATACTGTAGTACGGTATTATGCCAGCACCCGTATGCTTCATTCTGAAACCAATAACCCCTATTTTTGGGGGGGAGATATCAGCACGGGCCAGTGGCGAGTCATGAAAACCTATATTATCGGCGCCAATGTAGACCCTGTCACTGTACCTGACACGCAAAATGTCTCCTATATTATTCAGTTAAAAGCCGATACCACCCAAGTGCGCCTGCGTATGCTCAATTATTCTAATGACGGCACACAAACCACTGATTATTGGGTGAACCCGTCGGTCACTGAAATAGGTAGCGGAGTGATCTCCGCCAATCAATTACTGGCCAACGAAGGCTTATTTAATGCGTTAAAAGTGAAATTAGCCGCCTTTGGCGGCTTAACCGCCAATGAAATTCAGGCCGACAGTGCCCTCATTAATAAACTACTGGCCAACGAAGGCTTATTTAATAGCCTGCAAGTCCGCTTAGCCGTATTCGGCGGCCTCACAGCCAACAGTATTGCCGCGGGGGCCATCCTTGGTGAGCACATCAAAGCGGGTGAAAAAATAACGAGTCCCATATTGGAAGGTGGGGAAATTCGTTTAATCGGTAGCACCCACATGGAAGTCACCGCCGCCACGCCATTCGGCCCTGACGATCTTATTCAATGGTATGGCCCTAAGCTCATGAGCGGCTCAAACCCGAACTGGAACGCCCTTAAAAAATCTAACGCCATTAATTACAAGGACGACAGAGGCAACTGTCACTTTGGTGGCACTTTGTCGTCAGGCACATTGAAAAACGAGGGCACAACCAGCGTTAAAACTCGCTATACAGTGAACTCATATCCGCTCACTGTGGGGCCGTTTTCCACATCCGGCCGCACTAAATCTGTGGTGTTCTCTTATGACATGTCAGGGGCGGGGCGTTCCAATTCAGGCAGTGTGACCACCCCAAAACTGGGCTGGCAGTTACAGCGCCGTTTAGGCACTGGCAGTTGGTCAACGCGCACCAGTGGCACCTTTAACGGTACCAGTGGTTCTACTTATATGCCTGAGTTTAGTCAATACGCGACATCGGAATCATGCAGCGGCTCAACCACTTATACTGACACTAGCTCAAGCACCGAAGACTTTACCTACAGAATAAAAGTGACCAGCTATGCCCGTCACCACAGCGATACGGACGTCACAAAACAATATTTAACCATCATAGCAATAGAGCAATAAAAGGAGAGCAACATGGCGCTAAATATGCCCAGCATCGACATGGCCAGCGGAATAACCGTTAATAATCCCTGTTTAGTCATCAGTCAGTTATCAACCAGCAATAATTTGTCATTGAGTGAAACCCTAGACAATAGCAATGAGCTGGCGATAGTCGAAGGCGGTGCACACATTTGTACCTTTCAGTTAAGTGTGTTTGTCAGCGAGCAAGCCATCGGCGAGGACAGGCCACCCATAGACCAAGTGCGTGACGGCTATAACATTCATATCTATCAAATCAGACTAGAGGATGAGTTATACACAGACATGACCCCCAGAGAGGCAGCGTATTCTTACCTTAAAACTTTAGACGAGTACAGCACAGCCACAGAAAGCACGGAGATCACCACGATTTAACTTGTTTAATCACGATTTGAAGATGATTTAATGACGATTTAAAAAGCCGTTTAACTCACATTAAACGGCTTTTGATGGTAAATTGAACAGTGAAAAGATAAGGTGTTTGTATTTTTTGAAGGTAATTAAAATAAATTTGGTTTATTTTCTCTAAAGGAGAATATTAACCGAGTTCATATTCTCACTACCTTGGTGTATATTCTTTATTTTTGTTTTATATCAATGTGTTATTTTACATGGAGGACATAAAGCAACCGCTGAGAATATAAACTATTTTGAGTGTTGTAGAGTAATAAACCTAAGCTATCTAATTGAATAGTCAATAAAAAATAAAGATTAACTGTTAAAGTATCAATTCCCAAACCCGCCGATTTATTTTCCCAAACCGCGCGATCAGCTACAGGATGAGTTATACATAGACATGACCCCCAGAGAGGCGGCGTATTCTTACCTTAAAACCTTAGACGAGTACAGCACAGCCACAGAAAGCACGGAGATAACCACGATTTAACTTGTTTAATCACGATTTGAAGATGATTTAATGACGATTTAAAAAGCCGTTTAACTCACATTAAACGGCTTTTGATGGTAAATTAATCAAGGAGGTGTGTTTAAATTTATAACAAAGAGAAAAATTTACTTTCTAGTTTAAGTACGCTAACTAGAAAGCTACTTTCTAGTTGGAAGATTTACTTTCTAGTTAGGTAATATAACTATAAATCAATAAGATAAAGTCATTAAAACCAATAAGGAGGCAATACTAACTAGAAAGTAAATATAAAGGTTTTTGCTTTAGTATTTATTTTAACTATATGAAAAAATACAACTTAATTGTTAAACTTAGTAAAAATGAAATTTCCAGAGTTAGCCGTTTTCTTTTCCAAAGTTGGGCGATCCGCTACATCATTTCATGCGAACTCTTGTAACCGACCACATGAAATGAGAAACCGAGAATAAGCGAGATTAGATGAAATTTGCTGAGATTTTCCAGTGTGAATGCGGGTTTGAAGCTGTGAAGATTAAAATTTCATATTCTTTGTTGAGATCGGATGAAATGAGACAGATTATCCTCATATTGCCAAAGAGATCGGATGAAATGAGATTTATTGAAATTAGCCGAAGTTGTAAGAATAGTTGTTAATGCCATAATTCATTCATGTTTTAAATATGATGTATTTATATGCCTGAATTATCCAAAACTCAAATCGCATGGAATTTGATGCTTGAAAGAGATGCTTTTGAAGTCTCTGAGATAGCCAATGAGTCAAGTATGCCATTGGAACAATGCCGCACTTTTATCAATAAACTCGTTAAACAAGAAGCTGTGGCGATTATCGATGGGTTAGGATTTCATCGGCGACCCTATGTATATCGTGTCGTGGATGCGTCCAAGGCTAGAGTCGGCAAGGGGAATTATAATCAAATAACCAATCAATCAGCCCCTGGTCAGCAAACTATTTGGAACGCGATACGTGTTCATCGGCATTTCACCAATTTACAAATCGAATTAACCACATCCGCATCGATTAAAAGCATTAATGCTTACTTAAGAAATTTAGAGCGAGCGGGTTATCTCATGAGAAAAAGAGTAAATAAAACAGTAGGTAATGAAAAAAGGTGCGGACAGCGTGA
This sequence comes from uncultured Shewanella sp., assembly GCF_947495455.1. GTDB lineage: Bacteria > Pseudomonadota > Gammaproteobacteria > Enterobacterales > Shewanellaceae > Shewanella. The sequence continues at coordinate 54,216 of NZ_CANLZC010000001.1, forward strand.
CTATTTTCATTTAAAATCGACTTTTAATACTGGACGAAAAGCGCCGATTTTGCGTCGAGATGTTGGTATGTACGATCAAAATCTTAATACCTTATTTGAGTTTAAAATCTAATGCCATCCAAGTTGGCGCTATATCTAATTTAGATCCTTTCCAATCCAAACGACTTTTCCAATAATATTCAGTAATTCTATTTTATCTTTTTCAATTCTTTGTTTTTCATACTCTTTATTGTCACTGATTAAAATAACAGAACCATCAAGCCCTTTTTGTAGACGCTTAGCAAAAAGGTCATCGTTTATTCTTAACACATAAATACACCCATCTTTAAGTGATGTTTGATTAGTGGCGACTAACAATGAATTGTTAGAATGTATTGTAGGTTCCATTGAATCTCCGCTGGCATAGACAACTGCCAGATCAGAGGGTGTTAAATTTCTAAATTGGAGCCAACGTTTTCGGAATGCGAGGTGACGAGTAATACTTTCATCTTTGCTATAAATGCCATGGCCAGTACTGACTGTCACATTATATACAGGAATATAGGCGTATTCATCACAGTATTCTAATGATTTGTTATTATTGTATTTTTCACCTTTTCCCGTTGCGAGCCATTCAAGATTTACTTTACATTCATCTGCAATTCTAACTACTTTGTCAAAAGATGGCTTAGATGTCTTATTTAGCCACTTTCTGATACCGCCCTCAGATGCATCAATTAATTGACCAAAAGAGCTGATACTTTGATCGCCTATCAGTTCTTTTAGACGTAAATTGAAGTTTTCGACTTCTTTTTGTGACGTCGATACCTGCTTTCCAGTTTTTTTATTCACTTATCTGATTGCCTATTTTACTTTTTTATCAGTTAGTTAGTTTTTAATTATCTTTTTAGGTTAAATAATCTCAGTCAAAACTTGAAATCCGTCTAATAAGATCGTAACCTTTCCAATAAGACGCGCAAATGGTTAGTTGCGCATTGCGTAAGTTACATATATTAACATGGAATAGTAAAATGAAAATACATGATCCAGATCACATTCATGCAGCTCTCAGGGCGCAAGGCTCAAATAGTCGAAAATGGTCAATAGAGCATGGATACCACCCAAGGACTGTACTCGATATTATTCAGACCTTTGCGCCTTCTAAAAAGCGAAAACCTAAACGTCCACTATCACGTCAAATCATTGAAGAATTAAGTAAAACTATAGATTTCGATTTGTTGGGGGAAAGCAATGAATCATAACTGGTTTACCCCGAGCGAATTATTGGGTAAACCACATATGCCTAATACAGTGCAGGGGGTGCGTTATAAAGCATCAAAAGAAAATTGGAAAAGTAGACAGCGGCAGGGGAAAGGTGGAGGAAAAGAATACTATATAGAATCATTACCTGCTGAAACTCAATCATTCATGATTGTTAATTGTACTAATGATATCAATTTAGAAACAAATGTATCAATCGCTCATCTCGTACAAAAAGACGGTGCAATTCGAGAGCAAGAAAGAAAAAACGCTTTTGCGGCTAAAACCACGGCTATGCAGCGCTTCATGGGCCTGTCTGAAAGTGTTCAAAACAAGGCTAAAGCTAAGGAGAAAGTAGTACAGGCTTTAGGCTCTTATTTAATACCTTACGAAGCCGCAGGAAATAAAAAGCTAGGAATTGAGGCATTTATTAATGCTTTTAATCATAATGAGTTAAGCAGTGTAGCTGAAATTTATCCGATTATTTCCAAAGTAACTCGCCCTGTTCTTTACCGCTGGCAAGCGGCTTATAAGAAAGAGGGGATCATGGGACTGGTTGATAAAAGAAAGAGTCCCAACACCAACAAAATAGACACTCAGCACAGGTTAAATGAGTTTATCAATGCGCTGATCACAGCTAAGCCCCATTTATTGAATCAGCCCAAAAAAGTGCGGGAAATGGCGCTAGTCAAGGCGGCTGAATTTAACTGGGAATTGCCCTCTATCGGCTCGTTTAAACGCTGGCTTGCTCAATATGCGGCTAAAAATGAGGTGGCATTGGCGTATATCACTAATCCGACTCAATACACCGACAAATACAGGCCGCTATTTAGCACTATGTACCCGCAAGTGGATGGCCCGAACCAAGTTTGGGAGTTTGATTCTACCCCCACCGATGTTGAGTTAAATGTGGATGGTAAGCTCAAACGCCACTGCATTGTGGCGGCTATCGATGTGTATACCCGTCGCGTGCAGCTGATTGTCTCGCCTGCATCACATAGCGAAGCGATTTGTTTATTGCTGCGTAAGTGCTTGCTTGAGTGGGGCATTCCCGAAGAGGGGGCCATTATGCGTACGGACAATGGTAGCGATTATGTGTCAAAACGCACCACCACGATTTTTGAGATGCTAGAGCTTAAACAATCGCGGGCGGCGGCCTTTTCAGGCTGGGAAAAACCTTTTATTGAGCGCTTCTTTGGCACCATGAGCCGCGTATTGATGGAAAAAATGCCCGGTTATATCGGCCATAGCGTGAATGATCGTCAGCAAATTGAGGCCATGCACACCTTTGCTATGCGTATTGGTGACGGTAAAAAGCAAGTGCAGGCGGAGCGATTAGGCTTGGCTCTTACGCCGCACCAGTTACAAGAGGCGCTGAATAATTACCTTGAGTTTGATTATAACCACGTCCCCCACGATAAAAGCAAAAAAACACCTTTTGAGCTGTATGCAGAAAGTGGCTACAAAAAGCGCGCCATCACTAATGAGCATGTGCTTGATTATCTACTTAATTACATCGGCACCAGCACAGTGGCGCGGGGTGGAGTTCGGGCAGGCAATGTTAGATATACCGCGCCAGAATTGATGGAAGTCGCCTGGCAGCGTAAAAAAGTGCGCGTCTTTGTGGATCCCAATGATATTGGCCGCGCCACCTTATACCCCATCGAGGGCTTTGAGACCTATGTTGAAGCGGTAAACCACGAGCTAGTGAATAACGGTATATCCCCAGTGCTATATCGCGAACGTCGCAAGCAAGCGCAAAAAGACTTGGCCGTCATGCGCAAAACCGCGAAGAAGTTGCAAGAAGAGTTTGGCATTAACAACTTATACGCCGATGAACTGGCGCAGAAAAAGGCCCTGAACGATAGCTTACGTCATATCGAGCGCCCCGTAGAACATAACAATGCCAGCATCAAAGGGTTAGAGGCGGGCAGCCAGCGTAGGCAAGACTCATTGAGCGCCAACGAGTTAGCCATGATTGAACGTCAACGCCTTGAAATGGCTGAGCGTAAACAGCGGGCCGCCAAGCATGAAAGCCATATAGTCCGCACCGATCACGAAAAAGCCATGATGTTAACCAAAGAATCATTAAATCGAACATTAACCCAAACAGAGGAGAAGTGGCTTAAACAATATCGTTTAAACAATGTATTACAGAGAAGTCGTCTAGACAGGGTTTTGAAATCGGCAGACTCAGCCCACCGCCAAGTTCGCTGAGTCCGCCTATCACATTGGGCTATAGACATAGCCTTATTCACAACATGAGGGATTATTATGAAATATAAAACCGTAGAAGTAAAAAACGTTTTGCGCACTCAAGACATGTTTTCTAATTTGCTGGGGCGCAGTCAAATCACTCCAGGGTGCGGCCTGATCCACGGCCCAGCGGGTAACGGTAAAACCACCACAGTAGCCTATATCATTAACCAGTTAACCAGCGGTGGCAGTTTACCTATTTATGTGCGTTGTTGCGCCACCGACACGCCCAGCTCTTTTCTTGCTCGTGTGGCCAAGGAGCTAGGCAGTGAGCCTTTGTATCCTCTGCGTAAGTCCGTTGATTTTATTATTAATGTTATGAATGAGCAGCAAATTGCGCTGTTTGTCGATGAAGCGGATCACATTGTCGGCCAAGCCAAAACGATGGAAACCATTCGAGATATTTACGACGCCACAGAGCAACCAGTCATTTTAATCGGCATGGAAGAAATTGCCCGCCGTATTAGTCATCGCAAGCAGTTTTTTAATCGTATCAGTGAGTGGGTAGAGTTTCAGCCCGCCGATGCGGAAGACGTGCACATGTTTGCCACAGAGTTACTGGAAGATGGGATAAGTGTTGGGGAGGATTTACTGGACTATATTCGCGTGCGCTCAGGGGGCGAAGTGCGGCGGATATTGATTGCACTGGAGAAAATCGAACGTTTTGCCAAGGTCAATGATCAGCCTTATGTGGATAAAGAAATTTGGGGCGATGGGCAGTTGTTTCTTAACCATGGAATACACCAAGGAAAGCGTTAATTTTATAATAATAAAAGGAATTTTACTTTATGGGAAACAATATAAATCTGGCTACGGCGTGTGAGGTGCCTACAGCCAAGAATAAAGGGCTAATAGCCAAGAGTAAAGGGCTAACAGCAAAGAATAAAGGGCTAACAGCCAAGCAAGGTGCAGCTAAGCAGGGAGTCGCTAATAAACACAAGCTACATGTGGTTAAACCTGCTCAACAGAACAGTCAATTACACACAGACAGGCAGCAAGTCTGGAACGTGTTGCGTATTCATAACAAGGCCAATAAACGCCTCATTATGACCACAACCAGCGTGAAATCAGGCCTCATTTATCGCTATTTATTGCAATTGGTTAAGGCGGGCTATTTAAAGACCCTTAATCCGCGCAAAGGGCGACCTAGAGGCCAGTGTATCCACTATCGCTTAATCCGTAATTCTGGCCGATTAGCGCCCCAAGTGCGTAATAACGGCATATGGGATCAAAATCAGCAAGTCTTTTACCCCTTTAATAATAAGGAAGCCGCGAAATGACATGGACGACAATCTTAAGCCAGCAGGCCAAGGCCCGTGGCCAAGTGGCGGTGGCCAATGAGTTAGGGGTCTCTAAAACTGTGGTGAGTCAGTTGATTAACGGTAAATACCCCGGTGATTTAAACCGTATGCAAGCGTTAGTTGAGGGGGCATACATGGCCAAAACCGTATCGTGCCCAATCATGGGGGAGATCCCCTTACATCAATGCGATAAACATCAGCGCAATACGCTGACCAGTCATCCAACACGGTTGAAATTATACCGAGCGTGTCGAGGGGGCTGCCCCCATTCGTCTCAGCCTGTCAATCAGCATTTTAAACCCTTTGAGGCTAAGGCCCAGCAAGCTCAAATGGCTTCAACGTATAAGTTTGAGGCCACTATCGGCAGGCTTGAGCGGCAAGTGCGCAGCGACGATGGCGGTCTCTCGCAACTCGTCAAGCTGTTAAAAGCCGAGTTGCAAAGCCTGGCTGTGCGTTATAACCGCTTGCTCGCCAAAGAAGAAAAAGGAGAACACTATGGCCGTTGATACCGAACGGGCGCGCATTGTGGCCGCGCTAGCCCTTAGGGGCATGAAAGTGCTTAGCAGTCATAGCGACAGGGTGATCTGTATTGAACACCCCAGCCAAGACTTTATCGATAAGGCGGTGGAAATCACCGAGCGCGACAGCCACGGCTTACGCACGCGTTTAGCGACCCAATTTAACGGCATTACAGTTTGCTGGAGTAAATATTGATGGCAAAAATCACTTTAGAAATTAACACGGTATACACCACTGATGGCCCAGCATTAGAAGGGCAAACCGCCTTTGAGATCAATGAGGAGAGCCAGCGTGAGCTGAGCGATGATATGGCGCTTAAATTGCTCGACATGCTCAATACCATTATTCCGCGCTTAAGTGATGAAATGCTGGCGCGGGTCAAAAAAGAGTCAGCAAAAGAGCCAGCACAGACACACAATATCGCGCCACCTCGCCCACAACTGCACTGATTTAGCCATAACAAAACCGTTTAAGGAAAAACAATGAACAACATCGAAAACCAAGCAACACAAGAGACTCAAACCCCCTCAGGCTTTAGAAAGAACGCCCTTGGCCATTTAGTGCCTGAAAGTCAAATCAAGCCCTTAGAGTTGATCCGCGATGATCTGGTGCACAATATCGTGCAACAAGCGCAGGCCCTGCGTGAGACTATGCAAGGCTTTAAGCAGCAGGCCCAGCAGCAACTCACCGACTTTGTGGATCTCTCGGCAAGCGAATATGGCGTCAAATATGGTGGCAGTAAGGGCAATGTGGTGCTCACCTCCTTTGATGGCCGCTACCAAGTGCGCCGTGCTATTGGTGAGCATCGCGTGTTTGATGAGCGTATTCAGACCGCCAAAGCCTTAATCGATGAGTGTATTCATTCATGGTCGGGCGGGGCGGATGATAGGCTAATGGCTATGGTAGATCATGCCTTTAGAGTGGATCAACAAGGCCGGATTAATGTCAATCAAGTGCTGAGCCTGCGCCAACTGAATATTGATGATGCAAAGTGGTTAACGGCCATGGAGGCCATTGCCGATGCCATTCAGGTAACGGGCACTTGTGAGTATTTGCGCCTTTACGAGCGTAAAAACAACGGTAAATACCAGCAGCTCCCCCTTGATATCAGCTCACTTTAAGGATGATGACCATGACAATTTCAACTAACGCCAGTATCACAGCCGCTATCACTGTCGAGCAGTGGCAACAAATCGAAAAGGAGATGAGCGGCGTGTTTGGCCGCGTCGAGTTCTTATTAAATGGCACAAAAATCAACTTAGAGAAGCAGTTTATTGCTGAAAATCGCTTAGGTATTTTAGTGTTTATTAACGGTAGTATTAATCACGGCCTTTGTTACGCAGACCCCCTTGATCCCATTGCGCAACAGGTTTGGCGTAAGCGCAGTAAAGCATTGTACAGTGCTAAGAAAAAAGCGGAATTACTGAAAGGGTTCGGCAAGCGTCGAGCCAAGGAATGGTTTCCTAATATCGATAAAAAACGCGAATGGTTGGAGCCGTATTTTCCTCAGTTTGGCTCACTGAAACGTCAGTACAGCAAGCTCGAAGCCCTTACGTTGGTGAGTCTGGGCTACCAAAGCCAAGGCGCTGACAAACAGACTGACAATAACCAAAAGCCCGCGAGCCATGGCTAAGTCCGATAAGACTAAGGCCAAGACTAACGCAGAGGGTGTCAGTCTGACACCCTACGCCGAGGCGTTGATTGATTATGTCAGCGCTTTTTACGGCCAAAATAGCCAGCAAGCCAAAACCATTACCCCAACAGCCCGCCGCGCATGGGCCATCGATTACTTAAACCGTTATGCGGCCCCAGATTGGCGAATAAGAGGTGGCAAACAAGAGATGGCAAACAAGCGACACACACAAGATAAGGATAATCAATCATGTCTTACCCGTTCAGTCCCCAAACAGACCCACAAACAGATTCACAAGTTCCCGTTAGAGTCAAAGTGAAAAACCCCGCCAAGCGGCGGTTAATCACTTTGATCAACATCGCTAAGCAGCAGTTAAACATCGACGAGTATGTGTACCGCGCTATGCTGAAAAGCTGTGCTGGCAAAGACTCACTTAGAGCCATGAGCTTGGGCGAGCTAGAACAAGTGCTAACCCACTTTAAACAAAAAGGTTTTACTCCTTATAAAAGCCCGAGTAAACAAACCGCTACAGGGCGTTTAAGCCCCAAAGGCGGCAAAGCTAAGGTGGCCGAAATCGATAAAATTCGCGCCATTTGGATCACTATGTTTAAACAAAATATCGTCCGCGATGGCAGCGAAACCGCCCTTGATAGTTATGTGCGCCGCATGAGTGCTCGACTCAACATCACTAACGATATTGCCAAGGGCGTAGACAGTGTGGCTTGGCTTAACCCTGAGCAAGCCTACAAAGTACTTGAAAGCCTCAAGAATTGGCATAAGCGTGAGCTGTTAAAGCGCGATCAACAAGGAGGTGCTCATGGGTCAAAATAACATAGGGCGCGAGAGTCAAGATAAGCAGTTGGACTTAGTGCCCAGCAGCGCCGAGGAGTTAGAGCAAACTCTAGCCGTATTGCAAAGCCTGACCGAGGATGAGCGTAAAGATTTTATTCATCGTTGGCCGTCAACACTGCAAAGTCTGTGTGAGCTAATGCGAGTTACATTGGAGGGCTACAAAGTGAATAACGCGTTGATGTTAAGCGAAGCGCTGGCCACCAGTTTGAGCACTTACTTAGGGGGCCGGGATGTGTATATTCCCAACGGGGAGCGCCTTAAAGATGCCCTGCGGGATATTCAAATCTGGCGGGAATTTAAAGGTAATAATTTAGAGTTATTGTCTCGTAGCTATGGCCTCACCGAGCGCCGCGTGAGCCAGATCATCGCCGAGCAGCGAGCCGCGTTCGTCGCCCGCAAACAACGAAAACTTTTCTAAGAGAAGCCGTCTGTTTGTTACGCTGTATTTTTGTGCTAATGTTATTCACCTAAATACAGCAAAGCAAATGCCAGGACGGCCCATGTCACAGCCCATTCAAACACCACCTGAACAGACTCCCGCTTCATCTCCAACCAATGATGTTACCGCCCTTGACTGTTTTAATTTTTTAGGTCAGCTCATCGCGATGATGGGCATAGTTATTGCCCTGTTTATGTTCTTTGAACTGGGCTGGGCTGAAGTGCCTAATGAGTATTTATCAGAGCTGGGGATCATTAAAAAAGAGTTTAATCCGATCATGGCAGCATATAGCGCTGGGATATTGTTAATCAGCCTGTGTTGGTGGGCCTTTGTGCACGTCATAGTGGCGATGGCACGACGTTTAAACGTGGTTTAACTCTGTTTTAATCTCTCTTTAAACCGCATTTAATCCCAAGTTAAACCCGCTTTAAGCCCAGTCTTATGCTTTGACGCGCCAGCGTCATTTTCTCCCAACCTTGAGTGCTGTTTTCAAGGTTGGGAGTCCCGAAACCTTTCCTATCCATACCCTCTGCTTATTTTTGCATCATAGACTCAGCATTCCACATTTGAGTCATTATATGCATTACGACGAGCAACGCTACGCCCAGCAGTCCCCCTACACGCCTACTATTCCGTCACTAATAAACGTTGCGTGCGAGTTTATCGCCGCCGAAGAGGGCTTTCGTGATACCCCCTATCACTGCTCTGAGGGCTATCCAACCATTGGCTATGGTCAGCGCATCGGCAAGAAAAACCAGTCCTTAACTAACTTTAAATTCACTCTGCCTGAGCCTGCCGCTCGGGCATGGCTTAAACACGGCATTATCCAGCGCCTCAATGAGTTAGATAGTTATTCCAGCCTTGCTGCTGTATTCATGGAGCAAAATATCCCTCGCCAAGTTGTGCTGTTATCTATGGCCTATCAGTTAGGCGTCAAAGGCTTGAGTTTGTTTAAAAATATGCTTGCATCCCTCAGCATTGGCGATTATGTGATGGCCGCCGAGCATGCACTTGATAGCCGCTGGGCCAAGCAAACCCCTGAGCGCGCACAGCACCACGCGCACATTTTGCAGACTGGCAAGCTTGACGGTACAGGAGGAGTGATGGATGGCCAGAAAAATTAAAAGCCGCGTTTATCGTCAATGCATGAAAGACGGACGCCTCGCACGTATTCAGGCTGAATTGACGCGTCTTACTAGGTTAAGAGCGGCTAATCTCGCCCCCTTAGCCGAGCTGATCAAATGTCCGTTACCACCAAGCTTATACAGCCATCACGCCACGAGGCAAAGCTTTTTTAACAAGGGATGGCACGCCGTCACCTTAGTTGACATTTTAACCGCCGAAAAGATAACAGGAGATCAAGCATGCTAACACTCGCCGCCCTTGCCACCACCCTCATTCAATCTGGCCCCGGGCTTATACGGAGTATCGGTGGCCTGTTTGATGATAACACCGCTGCTGTGGCCAACAACGTGGCCGAGCTGACCGAGCGCGTCACCAAAACAAATCACCCACAAATGGAGCTAGAGCAGGCGCTCAAGACCATGCCCAGTGAAAACCTGCTCAAGCTGCAAAATATCGCTAACGAACTGGAGGTGCAACAGGCACGCATTGAAGCGGATGTACAGGCACGGCAATTGCAATCGAGCGAGATTTTGCACCAACAAACCCAAGCAACCGTGCAAAATGGCGATAACGCCAGCGGCGAATATGTGCGGCAAACGCGGCCCAAAATGGCCCGCTTTAGCGGTTACAGCGGCGCGCTGTACATCATTATCACCGAATTGTGCGCGGTGCTGGATAAAAGTGACGGGGCAAGCTGGGAGCTGGCCAGCATATTATTGACTCCGCTATTAACTTACATGGGCCTGCGCACAGCCGACGCCTTTAGCCGATTTAAAGGGCCACGTCTATGAATCAGTTGTTCCCATTCAATCGGGTTCACGGAGAGCAATATGAGGCGATTCATGGATGAAGTCAGTCTGTTTGTTAATAACCATTTTAAATTATTGTCAGCCCTTGCGGCGCTGACGTTCGCAGGCTTTGTGGCTTGGCTCACAGTCAATTTTTCCACTCGTAAAGAGCATAAGGCGCTAACCATTAAGGTTGATGCGCTTAGTGAAAAATTTACTCGTATTGAAAAGGATATAGAGCATTTACCCAGCATTGACGATGTGCGCCGACTCGACAATACCATCAGCGCGCTCGCGGCCACGGTCGCTGAGTCGCAAAAAGGCATTGAAACCAGTATTTCACGCCTTGAACGCAAAACCGATCTGTTATTAGAAAATGAGTTAAGAGGAAGTAATGGCAATACAACAAATTCTTAGTGAGCACCAACGCTTAGTCGTTCTGCGCTTGTTACACGAGGTGCCGGGCTTTGATTTAAATGAGTCCATCTTGCAAGACTCTCTCAATGTTTATGGGCTAGATGTGAGCCGCGATGCATTGCGTACACAACTGGCTTGGTTAGCCGAGCAAGGTTTGCTCAGTCTAAAGCAAGTGGGTAATACCCAAGTCGCCAAACTCAGTGCTCGTGGCCAAGATGTGGCCGAAGGGCGGGCACATGTGCCGGGCATTAAACGCCCCAGCGCCATTTAGAAGTAGACAGTAGAAGTAGATAGTAGAAGTAAGCAATAGGAGCAAGTAATGATGTTTGATAACCCGTTGTTATTACTCAATGTACTGCGCATGTTTGAGCAAGAGGCCAGAGGCTTGGAGAGTGTCACTATCACGCGCTTAGTGCCCAACAGTGATGAACGCCAGCACTAATGAATAGGTTAAATACTAGGACGGCATATGGCCATTAAAAAACAACCCCCTCACAATCATACTCGCCGTAATCGAAAACGATTAACCCAAGGTGAAAAAGACGGTATCAGGCTCATCGCTGACATGTTTGTGCTGGATAAATTGCATAAAGGCATATGGGAAAAGGATGCCGAGTTATCGTCCCATACCAAAGGGTTACGGCGTCAGATGATGAAAGAGTGCCCCCGTGTGTTTACCGCCCATCAAGAGCTGCAAGCACAGATCCAAGAGATTTATCAAGAGTGGCTGGATTGGTTGAAACAAGAAGGGCAGGAGAAACACAGTGACCGAAAACACTAATACTGTTAGCTCAACAAGAGGTCGCCGCTCAAAGGTGGACTTGTTGCCTGATGATATCCGTCGTCGCTTGGATGCAGGCCTGCGGGACGGCTCTATTCTGCAAGTGGACTTGCTCGATGAGATTAACGGCCTCATTAGTGCGGCGGGACTCGATGACAGTCAAAAGCTCAGCCGCGCTGGCCTTAATCGCTACGCCAGCAAAATGGAGGCAGTAGGCAAAAGCCTGCGAGAAATGCGGGAAATCACGCAGGTTTGGACGGCCGAATTAGGCGACAAACCCACAGGGGAAGTGACCAAGCTCATACTGGAAATGGCACGCAGCCAGCTGTTTAAAGCCCTGCTTAATCAAGATGATAACGGCGAGGCCGCCGATGTGGGCATGATTAAAGATGCCATGCTGGCGGTGCAGCGCCTTGAATCTGCTGCCATGGCCAGCCACAAACGGGAAAAAGACATTCGTAGCGCCTTTGCCGAAGAAGCGGCCAAAACCGCTGAAAAAGTGGCGAAAACTCAGGGGCTGACCGCCAAAGCCGTGGCCGAATTGAAAAGTGAAATTTTAGGCATCGTCTAACCCCTTTAAACCCAAAACCCGTTAACTCAATTGATAAGGAGTGTGTGATGCAATGGATGCAATGGTTACCTCAGTGGATTAAAACGCCCTATTTTAAGCTGATCGACGAGTTAGTGGCCCTGCCCAATGTACGGCGCTATTACAGAATAAGCCGCCTTGCTTGTGGCATGAGTTGGTATCTTGTGCTGCTTAGCCTGTTTGCCCCGTCAATGACTTATACCTTTATTGCCATGAGTGTTTTTCTGCTTTTAGTGGCGTCTTGTGTGCTATTGGGCCAAGCCGTCAAGTTGCTTGATGACATGATTATCAGTGAACCCGAACAGCTCAACACTATGCTGGCTGAACATATGTTAATAGCCCAAACCGATAAAGGAATAAATAAAGGTGCCTTCCATGAATGACGTTGTTATTGGTCAAACCAAAACCCCCATTGAGTCAGCCAATGAACTCAGTGTATTTAACTCAAAAGAGGTGCTGCTGGGTTATCAAAAGCGCTGGATTGCGGATGATTCTCAGCTCAAAATTGCCGAAAAGTCTCGCCGCACGGGCTTGACCTGGGCCGAGGCCGCTGATGCTGTGCTGTGTGCCAGTGCCGCCCGTGGCCAAGGCGGTTGCAATCATTTTTATGTGGGCTCACAAAAAGAGATGGCGCGGGAGTTTATCGACGCCGCTGCCATGTGGGCCAAGATTTTTAATAAGGCCGCAGGCGAAATTGAAGAAAGTGTTTTTGTTGATGATGGCCAAGATGGCAAAGAAATTCTCATCTTTACCATTCACTTTGCATCGGGCTATAAAATTCAAGCCCTCAGCTCTAATCCTTCGAATCTGCGAGGCATGCAAGGCAATGTCACTATCGACGAGGCGGCGTTTCACGAAAAGTTGCCAGAAGTGCTTAAGGCGGCGTTAGCGCTGACCATGTGGGGCGCTAAGGTGCGCCTCATTAGTACTCACAATGGCATCGAGAATGTCTTTAATGAGCTGATTAATGATAGCCGCGCGGGTAAAAAAGACTATAGCGTGCACCGTATTACACTCGATGATGCCTGCGCCGAGGGCCTGTATCAACGTATTTGTCAAATACGGGGCATCCAGTGGAGCCAAGGGGCTGAGGATGACTGGAAGGCCGGGCTACTTAAAGCCACTCATTCCAAAGAGGACGCTCAAGAAGAGTATTATTGTGTGCCCAAGTCTGGCGGTGGGGCATATTTAAACCGCGCGCTCATTGAGTCCTGCATGCAACCTGTGCCCATTGTTCGCCTTAAAAAAGACGCCGCCTTTGGCCATTGGCCCGAGCACTTACGTTTCGATGAAATAGCCGATTGGTGCAACGAGCACTTAGCTCCAGTGTTAGACAGTTTAAACCCTGATTTAGCTCACTGCCTTGGTGAAGATTTTGCACGTACCGGGGATTTAACAGTATTTGATATCGGGGAAATAGCCAGCGACTTGCATGTTAAAACCAAGCTGCAAGTGGAATTGAAAAACATGCCCTTTAGGCAGCAAGAGCAGATTTTATTTTTTATTTGTGATCGCTTGCCGCGCTTTCGCGGTGCGGCGCTGGATGCCAGAGGCAATGGCTCATCCTTAGCAGAATATGCCAAAGACAGGTACGGTAGCGAGATAATCGAATGCGTCATGCTCACCGAGAGCTTTTACCGCGAACAAATGCCGCGCTTTAAGAGTCACTTTGAGGACGGTCTTATTACTGTGCCTCGTGATGACGACACTATGCAAGACCTGCGAGCGCTTGAGATTAATCAACGGGGTACGCCCCGTCTAAGTGACGGTAAAACAGGGGAGAAGAAAGAGCGCCATGGCGATGCGGCTATCAGTTTATTTTTAATGATCTATGCTGCCAGTTTTGACGGCGGCCCCATCGAGTTTACTGCCATTCCACTAAATCAACATTACGGTCATCATCACGGTCAACATCGTCATCATGGCGATTCCAACGCCAAAGTGTGTGACGATGAACAAGATGACGCACAAGATTTCAGTCATCACCAAGGCTGCTGGTAAAAGGATAAGACAATGCAAGAACGAGTGAATAAAGATAAGCAAATAGTGGATCGATTCGGTCGCCCCTTTGAGAGGCAAGCCGCTAGCGAGTATCAAACCGATGATGTGCGCTTGGTGGGCCTTAAACGCACCTTTAGCGAGCATCCGTCGAGTGGATTAACGCCTGCACGGGCGGCGGAAATTCTGCTGGCGGCTGAGCAAGGGGACTTAATTGCCCAGTGTGAGCTGGCGGAAGATTTAGAAGAAAAAGACGGCCACTTATATGCAGAGTTAGACAAGCGCAAGCGGGCGCTATTAGGTGTCGATCATTTTTTAAAACCGCCGCGCAATGCCAGCGCCGCAGAAATAAAAGACACCGAATACTTAAGCGAAATGCTATTTGATACCGACTTTTTACCCACCTTAATTAAAAACATGGCCGATGCCATGTTAAAAGGCTTTAGCCTGCATGAATTAACATGGAGCCGGAAAGGCCGCGAGTGGTTTGTTAATGTGCCTGAGTATCGGGATCCCGCTTGGTTTATGACACACCCCGAGCGCCGCAATGAGTTGCGCCTGCGCGATGGTGGTTATGAAGGGGCAGAGCTGCAAGCGTTCGGCTGGATCAACCATGTGCATGCGGCCAAGTCTGGCTATGTGGGCCGCGCAGGTTTAATCCGTCAATTAGTGTGGCCCTTTATCTTTAAAAATTACAGTGTGCGCGACTTAGCCGAGTTTTTAGAGATTTATGGCCTGCCGCTTAGGATTGGCCAATACCCCAGCGGGGCCACAAATAATGAAAAACGGGCGCTACTGCAAGCCGTGACCAGCATTGGCCATAACGCTGGAGGGATCATGCCAAAAGGCATGGTGATGGACTTTCACGCCGCAGCTAATGGCCATGCCGATCCCTTTGATTTGATGATCCAATGGGGCGAAAAAACCATGTCCAAAGTGATTCTGGGCGGCACGCTCACGAGTCAGGCGGACGGGAAAAGCTCCACCAATGCACTGGGCAATGTGCACAATGAGGTGCGAGAAGAGCTGCGCAATAGCGACTTAGCCCAGCTCGCCGAAACCTTAAGCCGTGATTTGGTTTACCCTCTGTATGCCCTCAATTGCAAGAGTCACACCAGCCCGCGCCGTGCTCCTCGATTTGTGTTTGACACTCAGGACGGGGAAGATCTCACTAAACTGGCCGCGCCGCTGAAAACCTTTGTCAGCTTAGGCATGCAAGTACCCCAAAAATGGCTACACGATAAAACCCGCATTCCTGAGCCAAGCGAAGGGGAAGCCGTTTTGCAGCTTAGCGCAACGACGCAGCCAAGCGAGAGCAACAAGCCTATTAATAAAACCGATAGCGAGGACAAGGCAGCCCTAGTGGCTCTCGCGGCTAATAGCAAAGCGCCAAGCGTAATTCAATCCCAAAATCAGGCCGAGAGCGAGCTGGACATTGCCGATGTGTTCGCCATTCAGCTTAAACATGTGATGTCACCTGTGATTAACCATTATATCGAGCAGATCCAACAGATAGTGGATAGCGCGGATAGCCTCGAAGCCATTGCCAGTGCGCTGCAAACATTAGACCTTCCCTTAGATGATGCCAGTGAGGTGATGCGCATGGCCTTTGTGGCGGCAGAGCTGGCGGGTCGTAACGCGGTGGAGGAAGAGGCGGCAGTGGAGGAAGACGCATGACTTATTTTGAACTCATTATCGCGGTGGTGATCTTGTTGCTGTTATATGGCTGCGCTTATTATATGGGCCGTTACTTGACTGCATTAGTGATTGATTGCTATTGGGTATACCGTTATCCCTGCATTGGCTTTGGGGTCATACACCAACCGTCTCATAAATCGCAATTAGGAATTTTGGCGTTTATCCATCGCCCTCAAAAAGTGGCGGTGTTTAATTGTCGAGGGGGCCTAGTATATGGCTACACCTTTATAGCCAAACGGGCGGCGAAAAAGGCAGAGGCTAATAAGGCCGAACAAGCCGAGGTGTTCCATGGTGGTTAACTACGGCAGTTTACCTTTTAAAGAGGCTATCGCCTTTTTTCGCGCTAAGCTCAATGTGCCTAGCGAACGTTGGAATGACATTTGGCAAACGGGGCATAACCAGAGCTTTATGGTGGCGGGCGCGCTAAAAGATCACTTACTCAATGATTTTCGTCGCGCGGTGGATAATGCTATTGCTGAAGGGCGCAGCTTAACCTGGTTTAAACGGGAGTTTAACCAGATTGTGGCTCAGCATGGCTGGCAGCATACAGGTAGCAGCGACTGGCGTGCCAGTGTGATCTATGACACTAATGTGCGCCAAAGCTATAACGCGGGCCGCTATGAGCAGTTGCAGTCTTTCGATTATTGGGAATACCAGCACGGCGATAGCCGCTACCCTAGAGAAATGCACCTCAAATGGCACGGCACCCTATTGCCCAAAGAGCATTCATGGTGGCAAACCCACATGCCGCAAAATGGTTGGGGTTGTAAATGCCGTGTGCGTGGCCGTAGTGGTCAGGCGCTGGCCAGAGCAGGCAAAGCCGTGACTAAGCCGCCGAAAGATGGCGTTTATGACTGGACAGACAAGGCCACAGGCGAAACCCATCAAATCCCTAAAGGCATAGATCCGGGCTTTGACTATGCCCCCAGTAAAAGGGAGAACCTGATTAAGCAAACGGCCTTAAGCCAGCAAGCGGCTAAGCCTTTTACGCCCCCTGAGCGGGTTGTGCCATCGGCTTACTCCACCATTAAGGGGGTGAATGTTCATGGCTTAAATCAAAGTCTTGATGCATTAGCGAGCACAGACAGCGCTGCTCAAGTGGCATTATTAGGGCAGTTTTTAGCAAAGCAGCAAACTAAAACCTTATTCGTCAAACAGGCGGAAATGGGTAGAGGCAAGAAGGCAAATCACATTGTCCAAGATGTGGCGGATTATTTAGATTTATCTGCCTATGAGGCTAGAGGACGCTATTACACGCGTAATGCGAGCCGAGTCAATGGGTTTACGGCCAAGCTCTGGGATCATGTGGTGGTTAAAGCCAAAGCCAATGTGCAATTAGCCAGTATGGATATGCAAGCGGTTAAGCAAGCGGCAGACAAGGTAGTGCTTGCCGCCATGAATAACGATGGCCCCAGACGTTTTTATGTGCGCGGTAAGACTACCGATCCCATTCACCGTTATTGGAGCGTGAGCGCTGCCACTGAGCAAATCAGTGAGGCGGCGAGAGTGTTAACCACTTGGCTTCATGAAATAGGCCATCAAGTGCATTTTAAAGCAGAGCAGCCCGATTTAATGGCTCACGGCAGCGTCAGCCAATATGGCTTTGCCAATCACAAAGAGCATTTCGCCGAATGGTTTACCGCCTATATGCTGGCTCCAATGCAAGTAAAAAATTACAATGAAACCCTCTATACTTTAATAGAGCAAACGCTAAAACAGGCCATTGCTCATCAAGCGACAGGACAATAGACCATGACCGAAGATCAGAGCCAAGATCAAACTCGATTAGAGCAGGCATTTGAATTATTACAGCAGCCCATCACCCTTGAAGTGTTGGCGCAATATCATGAGTTAGCAAAAGTGAAAACCGATCCCGATCACGGCGAAATAAACGAATTACACGAAGCTTTCTTTTTGTCTGCCTCCGACAATATGACTGCCTCAGAGTTTAATGAGGCCCAAGAAAAAGGCTTGCTCTAATGGCAGGTGCCCACATAGACATCACCGCCAGAGGCCAGATCAAAGTCGCCAAGGCGCTCAATAAGCTACTCAAGCAAGGGCAAAACCTTAATCCCGTACTGGGGGACATTGCCGAGTATTTGCTGGAAAGCACGCAGGGACGCTTTATCGATCAACAAGCCCCCGACGGTAAGCCTTGGCAGCCCTTAAGCCCCGACAGCCTGCTGACGAAAAAACGCGCCGATCGCATTTTAACTGAGTCCGGCACACTGGCCGATACCTTAAATTATCAATTAGCTGCCACTCACTTTCGCTTGGGCAGCCCGCTTGAATACGCTGCCACCCATCAACTGGGGCGCGATGAGGCCAATATCGTAGCGCGGCCATTTTTAGGGCTGGCCCCGTTCGAGCGGGTTGAGATCATGGGCATGCTCAATCAGCATTTAAGCAAGGTATTATAAAAGTGTGAATAAAACGCATTTTAAGCCGTGACTGAGCCTAAATCATGCAATGGTATACCTT
The DNA here is from genome assembly GCF_947495455.1 of uncultured Shewanella sp. Classification (GTDB taxonomy): domain Bacteria; phylum Pseudomonadota; class Gammaproteobacteria; order Enterobacterales; family Shewanellaceae; genus Shewanella. The sequence continues at coordinate 72,332 of NZ_CANLZC010000001.1, forward strand.
AATCGCCGTTCGTGGCATACAGAGCGATTTAAACAGGGTTTAAACACTATTGCATGGTTTGACCCTGACCCTCTTTTCACTTATTTTGATCATGCTGTTTCACTTAGGTTAGTTTTTTGCTCTTGACGCGCTAGCGTCCTTCTCCCGATCACGAAACGCTTTTACTCGTGAACGGGAGTCCTGAAATGTTTCATATCCATTCACCACCATTTTTTTTGCACCATAGCCATATGTTCTCTTCATTGCCCTGTGTCTATGTTTCAACTTGCCGCCCTCACCAGTAGTCTGACCTTTGCCCTTAAGCCCACCGATGACGGCTATATTCAAGCCTTGCCGGATGGTTATTTTAATGCTGTGGATGGCCGCCCTCGTGATGTGGCCTCTGGCAAATGGTTAATGGATGCCACCGCCTTTGCGGCCATGCAAGCCAATACGCCTCACCAAGCCGGGGACTTGGTGATTGATTATGAGCACCAAACTTTACATATAGAAAAGAACGGCCAACCCGCCCCCGCCGCAGGTTTTTTTAACATCAAAGATATTCAGTATCGCGAGGGGCAAGGGCTGTTTATTAAGCCGGATTTTAACGACAAGGCACAGGCTCATCTCACAGCTCGAGAATACAAATATTTTTCCTTGGTGTTTGGTTATGACACCGACACGGGCCGCCCGCAATACATTCATAGCGGCGCGCTCACTAACCGCCCCGGTGTCGATGGCATGTTGCCCCTTGCCAGCCTTAGCGCGGAAATTATTGCTGACATAGGCGCGCATATGTCGAGTACATCGAACACTCAATCTAATACCGAATCTAATAACCCCCCTCAAAAAGGAGATATTCCCGTGAATGAAACCCTAAAAAAGCTACTCATGAAACTGGGCATAGACATAGGCGATCCCAATGCTGCCCTGACCGATGAGCAGGCCACCGCCGCCCTCAGTGCATTGGACAGCTTAGTGACGCAAGCAGCTGAGCTGGAGCCACTGAAAACCCAAGTGGCGGCGCTAACGGCACAAACTCAAGCGGCTCAAAATCAAGCCGCACAAGCTCAAACCTCAGGCGCTCAAACAGTGGATTTAACTCAGTATGTGCCTATTGCTACTTTTAATGCCTTGCGTGAAAAGCTGGTGAGCCTCAGCGCCGAAAATGGCCAACTCACTATCGAGCAAGCGGTTAAAGATGCGCTGGATGCGGGCAAAGTGCTGGCCTGTGAAGAGGACTATTTACTCGCCATGGGCAAGCAGCAAGGCATGGCAGCGTTAAGCGCTCATCTGGATAGTCGCCAGCCCATAGCGGCGCTTACTACCAAGCAGACCACAACCGTGACCCCGCCTGCGCTGTCCAGCGGAGATATGCAAGGGGCGGCCCTATCCAGCGAAGAGTTGCAAATGGCGGACGCCTGGGGCATGTCACACGACGAATTTAAAGCAGCGAAAAAGGATGACAAATAATGGCCATTATTAATGCAGCAAGTTTGCAAGCTCTGCGCACTATGGTGCGCAGGGAGTTTCAAAACGCCTTAGTGAATACTGAGCCTAGCTATAAAAAAATAGCCACTGTGGTGCCGTCCAATACTAAATCCAATACTTATGGCTGGCTGGGCAGTATGCCGTCCTTTCGAGAATGGATTGGCGATAGGGTGATCAACTCCATTAAAGAGCACGGTTACAGCATCACTAACCGCACGTTCGAAAACACTATCGGCATTAATCGCGATGATGTGGAAGATGATACCTTAGGCATTTATGCGCCTATGGTGCAGGCACTGGCCCAAGAAGGGCAAGAGTTCCCTAACGAGCTGGTATATGAACTGCTCGCCAATGGGTTTACGACAGCCTGTTATGATAGGCAAAACTTCTTTGATACGGATCACCCCGTCAATAGCAAGCATGACGGCACAGGCACAGACAGCTCTGTCTCTAACGTGTTAGTGGATGATGCTTACACGGGTAAGCCTTGGTATTTGATGGACACCACCCGTCCACTTAAGCCGCTGATTTTTCAAGAGCGGCGCAAGCTGGATCTCAATACCCTGTTTAATCCCACGGATCCTGCAACCTGGGTTAAAAACGAGTTTCAGTTTGGCGCAGATTTGCGTTGTGAATCCGGCTTTGGCTTTTGGCAGCTGGCATTTGCAGGCAAGATTGAACTGAATGCCACTAATGTGTGGGCAGCCAATTCTGCCATGAAAGCCTTTACTCGCGATGGGGGCAAAAAGCTGAAAGTCAAGCCGAATTTATTAGTTGTATCTACGGATGACGAAAAGCAAGCCACGAAATTGCTCACCCGTGACTTTATCGATGAAAACGGCACTACAGTGAATAACGAGCTTAAGGGCAAGTTTGAGTTGCTTGTTGTGCCTGAGCTGTAACGGAATGAGCAAGCATTTAACCAATCACGAATGAGCAAGTTATGCAGAGTATGGAGAGAAACACATGGATACTAATACCAGTGCTGATAGCAGTGCTAATACCTGTACTAATAAGAGTACTAAGATCCTTAATCTGGCTCACACAGGTTATCGGCGAGCGGGCATTGCCTTTACCAAAGGTGAGAATGCATTGCCTAAGTTGGATAAAGCCCAGCTGGCGCAAATTGAGGCAGATCCTCGCCTCAAGCTACTGTCAAAAGCTGGGGTGTCGGCCCTTGCCGATGACAGCCAAGCGCAGAGCGGGGCCTTGGACGCTGGTGCAAGTGCAGCCCCGTTAACGCCAGCTGAAAGTACCAATGAGCAAGATGACAATGCTCAAGATGACAGTGCGCAGGTGTTTTCGGCCATTGCCTCACTGAGTCTTGACAATAAAGATCACTTCACTGTTAGCGGCAAGCCGCAGGCGGCGGAGCTTGAAAAGCGCTTAAATCGCAGTGTTAGCGCCAGCGAACGTGACGCCATGTGGCAAGCCTATCAAGACAATCAGGCTCAAACAGAAGTCAAGGACGCTTAAATGATGTATGCCAGTGCTGAGCAAATGACAGCCCGCTTTGGTGAGCAAGAATTAATCGAACTCACAGATAAAGACGGGCAGGCGGGTGAGCTAGTGCAGGCGGTACTTGAGGGGGCGCTCAGTGATGCCAGCGCCACTATCGACGGCTATCTGGCGGGGCGTTATGCCCTGCCGCTGGCCTCAATCCCTCAAGTACTTGTGCCTATTTGTTGTGATCTTGCCCGTTATCAGCTCTATGACGAACAAGCCAGCGAGCAGGTGAGCAATCGCCATAAGCATGCCATGCGCTTTTTGGAGCTGCTGGCCGTGGGTAAGGTGAGCCTAGGCGTAAGCGATGATGGCGAAGTGCAGGCCGATGACTTGCCCGAGATCACCAGCGCGGGCAGCGTGTTTGCTCGCGATAAATCAACAGGTTTTCTCTAATGATAGCCTCCATTATTAGCCGCCTAAGTGATGCCAGCTTGGATGTGACAGGCAGCCCCCTTTGGTTATCCGTTGAGGGCTTGCTGGATTTATCAGAGTTAGATGATAAGTCAAATAAGCGCTTTCCTAAGTTGTATGTCATTGAACTGACGGAGCAGGCCAAGCCCGATGTGCGCGGCTCAGGCCCTGCGCTGCAAAGTGTGCAAGCGGAAATCGGCGTGATCTGTTTAATGTCAAAACGCAACGGGGCTTGCCCCAGTTTAACGCCAATGAGGCAGGCCGTGCGCTCGCGCTTGTTTGGCTTTGTGCCGCAATCTGACAGTGATAGCGATGACTATGAGCCGCTGTGGCTCAATGGTGGCGGATTACTGAAAATCAACGCGGGCCATGTGGCATGGCTGGATAAATTCATGACCGAATATACTGCGCAAGCAGCGCAATAAAAGGAGAGAGACATGCGTAAATTTAGAAAAAAAGCGCTGGTGTTTGCCAAAGAGACCCAATACGGCATGGATGCCATCGACGCGGGGGAAACCGCAACCAGCGTATTAGGGCGTGAGATGAAAATTACGCCCTTGGCGGGGGAAAATACAGCCCTAGATTACGATAACGGCTTATTAGGCAATAGCGCCGAAATTGCCACCGAGACCTATGTGACGTTGGAATTTGGCCTCGACTGGGCGGGCAGTGGTGAGGCCACCACCCATGCCCCCTATGATCATTTACTCAATGCCTGTTTGCGTCAAAGCAGCACAGGGGCAGGGCAAATTGAGCGCAATATTCATGATGATAGCAGTGACAGCGTGACCTTTTATTTTTACTTAGATGGCGCTTTGCATGCATTAACGGGCGCGCGGGGTAACGTGAAAGTGGAGGCAAAAGCGAAATCTTTTCCCACCATCAGCTTTACCTTTACGGGCTTGTTTGTGGCCATCACGGCAGCGGCCATTCCGGCCACTAACTTTGCCGCCTGGCAAACACCGCTTAAAGTCGGCGCGGCTAATACGGCGTGTATGCTGGATGGCCGTGCAGTCAAGCTCATTAGCTTTGAGTATGACCAAGGCAATGAAGTGCAATACATAGAATATGTGGGCCATGAGGAAGTGATTATTTCTGATTATGCCCCTAGCGGTAAAATCGTGCTGGAAGCGGCGAGCCTCACTGATTTTGACCCCTTTGCGGCCAATACGAAAATCCTTGAGTTTGAGCTGACCCATGGCGTGGCGGGCAATACCATTAGTTTTAGTTGCAATGAACTGCAATTGGGCCGCGCCGAATATGGCGATCAAGACGGCATTGTAACCTACGAAATTCCTATTCGCCCCATCGGCAATAGCGATTTGCTTATTACAAAATAGCCTGTACGAAATAGCCCGATTTAAATGCCAGTTAAACCGAATTTAAACGTGTTTTAACCCCCTTTATTAAGAGTTTTAAGATTATGAGCCAAACCACTAATACCACCACTACTCATTCAGCCCCTAATACCGCCCACGGGAACACCAACCACGGGAACACCACCCACGGGAACACAAGTAGGCCCGCCTTTATTTTTACGCCAGAGCGCCATGTTAAGCAGTGGCCCGCCGTGATTAAAATTGCCAGTGATGGCGGGCAGGTGATTGAACATGAAATTTTTCTTGACTTAGTGCTACTGCCCAATGATGAATACATCAAAACCATGCAGCAAGGCGATGCAGCTGTGTTTGACCGCATTATGACAGGTTTTAGCGGCATTCAAGCCGCCGATGGCTCGCCCCTAACTGATACGCCTGATAACCGCGCCGCCTTGTATCAGCACGTGCCCTTCACTGAGGCTCTAGTCACAGCCTATCGCCAAGCCAACAGCGGCGAGGCGGCAAGAAAAAACTCATAGAGGGGGTGCGCGCCCTTCATGACGTGCAGCACGCTAGGCTCAATCCCCAAGAGCAGCAGGCCATGGATGATGAGATGCGCCTTTTGAATATCACCCCCGATGTACCGGCTAAACATGATCCCATTGAATTTTGGGCAGAGCATGAAACGGCCCTTATCTGGTGGCTACAAGTGCAAGATCTCATGCGTTACAGCCACAATCAAATAACGATTTGTGAAGGCTTAGACCTAGTGGCCGTGCAAGCGGATGTGGCCATGTCGGGCCGACAGGTTGACTCAACAGATTATCAAAAGCTGCGCCTTATCGGCCATACCGTCACAGGCCTCATTAATGAACAGTTAATGAAAAGCTAATGTACCAGCCTTGAGCACTAACTAAAAGTTAAGGAAACGCCATGAGTGATTTACAGATAGCCCTAACCCTCACCGCCGATGGCCGTCAATTAATCTCCACGGTCAACGGCAGTGAAAAGGCGGTGGCTAAGCTGAATACTAAGCTGAACGCCACAAGCGCCAGTGGCAGCAATGCCAGCCAAGGGCTATCCCGAGTTGAGCGCCAAAGTAACCAAACAGGCCTGTCACTCAAACGCCTTGGGGTGTATGCAGGGAGCGCTTTTGCGGGCTTATCTGCTATTAATTTGAGTCAAAAAATGGTGAGGGATTTAGCCAGTTTTCAGGATTTACGCACTCGATTGACTCAGTTATCAGGCTCTGCAAGTGCCTATGCCGACAATCAAAAGTATTTAATTGAACTCGCAAGGGAACACAACAAGGAATTGACTGTATTAGGTAATAGCTATGCATCAATGCTGAATATGCAAGATGCAGGACTGGTGACGCAGAAGCAAGCGCGGCAAATCACTGAGGGCATGAGCAACGCCCAATCGTCAGTCGGGGCTAGTAGCGTGCAGTTGAGCCAAGCCATGTATGGCCTGTCTCAAGCGCTGGCCTCCCCCATAGTGCGGGCCGAAGAGCTTAATCAGTTAGTTGAGCCACTGCCGGGCTTGCTCAATAAAATGGGTGAAGTGGCAGGACTGGATCCACTTACGGGGGGCTTTAGAAAAATGGTGCTTGAGGGTAAAGTCACCAGTGCGTTTCTGCGTACCACCTTAATTGAGGCATTAAAAGAATATGACGGCGCAGCGGCGGCCACGGCGAATAATATCAGTGCCAAAATCAGAGCCGTACAGCTTAGCTATGATGAAATGCTGATCGCCTTTGAAAAACCTATCAATACGGGGGCGGGTGGCGCATTGACCAGCTTGAGCGACAGCATTCGATGGGTCACTAACAATGCTGAGCTACTAACCCAATTAGTGGGTGTGGGCCTTGTGATGGCCCTCACTCGCGCCACTCAAGCGGCGGTCACCCATACCGCGAGTCTCATCACAAAAGCTAATGCCGAACGGGCCGCGCAGGCTGCCGCCATGACCACAGCCCAAGCCGAATTACAGAGAGCGACCATACAGCGGGGCGCAGTGCTCACATCGGGCCAAGCTGTGGTGGCCGAGCAGCGCTTAGTGGCGGCGCGAAATGCCGTTACCGCTGCCACGGCCCGCACCACCTTAGCCACGCGTGCGCTTAATCGCACTATGTCATTAGCTGGAGGGCCTGCGGGGTTATTACTCATGGGCGCGGCGGCATTAGGTTCATTAGCGCTCAGTGCACGGGATGCTAAAGCTGATATTGCGGGGTTAGATGATGAAGTGGACTCACTCTTAGGCCGCACCGAGAAAATCGCCAGCCGTAAACTGGATAATGTGATTGAGCAGCAAATGGCAAAAATAGACAAGCTTGAGGATCAAAAGGAAGAGGCACTGAGTCAAACCTATCAGCCGACGCGATTTACGTCTATTTACCAAGCCGAGTTTAACGCCATCACCGCCTTAAGTGAGCAACAAGGCGAGGCGGCCAAAGCCCAGCTCAAAGAAATCAATGAGGTTAATGCTAAGTTAAAACAAGCCAATGACGATTTAGCCGCGCTAAAAGCCAAGCAAGCAGAGACTCAAACAAAAACGAGCCAAACTCAAGTTAGCGTAATCAATAATGAGCAAAAAACCTTACTTGAAAGCCTGACCAAACAAAAAGCCCTTTTCGGTGATGTGAGCGAAGCGGCCAAAGTGCGTTATGAAATTGAGCACGGTAAATTAAAAGATTTAGATCCTGTGGTCAATGCCAAAATTTTGCAAACTGCCAAAGAGATAGACGCCACAAAAAGAGCCGCTGATGCCAGTAAAACCGCCGCCGATGCAATTCAAGATCAACAAGACAGCATTTTGCAATTGCTCTCTGCCATCGATCCTGTGACCACAGCGGCTAACGAATTAGCCGATAAAGAGAAGTTATTAAAAACTTATTTTGAGCAGGCCAATGTGCCATTAGAGAAGCGCCGCGAACTTTTGGCCGCATTAAAGGATGAATATGCAATAGAGAGTGATTATGAACGGCTCAGTAATGAATTAAGTCCGACCCGCGCCGAAAATCAAAAACACCAAGACAATATGGCGATTTTGAATAATGAATTAGCCATAACGCCAGAGGATGATCTGGCCAAACGCATGGAGATTCACCAGCGGATCGAAGATGAAGCCCTGCGTCACAGTGATGCGATCCGTGAAATCAACGGCGAGTTGACGCTGGATTATAAAGAGATGTGGACGACCACTTTCCAGCAATTTAGCGCGGGCGTGGGCAGCGCCACTGCCGATGCCATGTTTGAGGCTAAGAGCCTCAGTGATGGGGTTCAGCAAGCGGCTAAAGGGGCGGCTAAGGCTGTGGTGAAAATGCTGGTGGAATACGGGGTGCAAAAGCTGGCAGCGGCAGCACTAGACAGAGGCATAATGCAAACCAATGCGGCGGTGGCCCAAAGCACAGCAGCGACCACAGGGGCCTCTATGGCGGCGTCCATGGCCCCCGCGGCGGCCACCTCATCTATCGCGTCTTTTGGTACTGCGGCTATCGTGGGCATGGCGGCCATGGTGGCGGGCATGGCGCTATTACCTTCTATTATTGGCCAGTTTCATGGCGGCGGCACTATCCCCAGAGAAGGCACGTATTTACTGGACGGCGGCGAGACCATATACACGCGTAAGCAGCACGCCGTGATGATGAACGCCATGCAAGCCAGCAGCCGAGGTGGCGGCGCTCGCGGCATGAACATGCAGCAACAAAACACCATCGTAGTGAATAATCAAAGTGAGGCGGAGAGCCTAGAAGATGTATTGCCGCAACTGGTGGCCATGACTAAGGCGGCGGTCATTGAAGATCTCAACAATCGCGGCGACGTGTGGCAGGCCCAAAAGGGCTAATAAGAAGTAAAGATGAAAAATGAAAAAGATCGCACCGTTCCCAGTGACGGCACTTATTTGTTGAAAGGTGGCGAACGTATTTATACTTGTGACGAAATAAGGAAAGATCGGCAACAAGAAAAGACAGTGACAATTAATAGGCAAGATAAGACTGATAACGTGAAAAATATATTGTCTTGTTCTTTATTCGGCGCGTGAGCGCCATTTTCTCCCCACCTTGAGTGCTGTTTTCAAGGTGGGGAGTCCCGAAACCTTTCATATCCTTAAGGCGCTAAAATCACGCCACACTAAGCCCTCACTCAGTAGCAGCGAGGGCTTTTTTTTGTTGACCTTTCCCGAGGGCATTTACCCCACATCGTGTGACTGGCGCTTAGTGCATCGCACTAAAGTGTTTACTAACCCTTATAGCAATCAAACACAAACCTTAAGTTTGCCCGGTGCCTACTGGCACGCCAAATTGCAGTTTGCCAATCTGACTCGTGCTCAAGGCCAAACTTTGCATGCCTTTGTGTCAAACATGCAGGGCATGGCGGGGCGGGTAAAACTCTTTGACCATGCTTTTAGTGCGCCTAGGGGCCATGGACGCGGCACGCCGTTTGTGAAAGGCAGTAACCAAACAGGCAATCAATTGGCGATTGATGGGGTTGAGTCAGGCACTTTTTTGCAAGCAGGCGATTATTGTCAAATTGGTGAGCAATTAGTGATTTTAACCTCTGACGCCACCGCGAGCAGTGATGGTGAGTGTGTACTGAATTTTCAAGCCGCACTTAGGCGCGCCCCTGCCGATGGCAGCCCCATCATAGTGCAAAGCCCGTGCGCCGTTATGCAGTTAAAAGATGACAATCAAGGCCTGCGGCGTTCAACCAAAAGCCGTGTGATATCCAGCTTTAGTTTGGAATTTATAGAGGATGTGAGCACATGATTAACTTTGCCACCGAGACCATGAAAACCTATTTAAGACAGGCCCATATTAGCGGTCTGCTATTAACCAAACTGGATTTTGTTTCAGGGGATGTGTGCGTGCATAGCGGTGTGGGCCAAATTGAGTATGACGGCCAAGTTTATTTGGGCGTCGGCGCACTGGGCAAAATCGGTAATGTGACCCAAAACGGCAAAGTGCAGCCCAATAAATTGAGTCTCACTTTGTCGGGTATTCCGCCCTCATTGGTCTCTACGGCGCTGACCGAAGAGTATCAAAACCGTAGCGGAGTGATTTACTTGGCCGCTTTAAATATGACTACCGGGCGGGTTCAGGCCGCGGATATTTTGTTTCAAGGCCGTATGGATGTGATGACAGTGAGTGACGGCGCTAAGGCCAGTATTAAGCTTGAAATTAACTCTCGCGGCGTGGATTGGAAAAATGCCCGCAATGGCCGTTATACCCACGCCGATCATCAAGCCCGCGAGTCCAGCGATGATTTCTTTGAGTTTGTCAGTGAAAGCACAGAGCGAGAGTTGCAATGGGGCGTGCCGGGTGGCAAATCTACCACTTCGAGCGGAGGCGGCAGTGGCAGCAGTAGCAGCGGGCGTAGGGTGAATCGAGTATGAGTATCAATATAAGTCATCCATTACCCCATAGATTAACCGCCTTTATTGATGAACATCGACACCGTGACTTTAACTGGGGTGATCATGATTGCTGTTTGTTTATTGCTGACTGGATTTTGGCGCGGGGTGACCGAGCCGATTTAGGGGACATTGGCGCTGACTATCGTGGCCAATACACGAATGCATTAGGCGCAATGCGAGCCGTTAAAACCGCAGGGTTTGATGATTTAACGGCGTTGTTTGATGCGCTTTTGGGGCCACATGTGCCGCCCCTGTTATGCCGCCGCGGCGATGTCGTGCTGATTAAACCTGATTTTACTCAAGAGCTACATACTCAAGGGCCTCAAAATACGCAAGAGCTACATACTCAAGATCCTCAAAAGAGCGCGCTTGGCATCGCAGGTGGCGATGGGGTGTGGGGCTTAAGTCAAAAGGGGGTAGTGAGTTTACCCGCAAGCAGTATTCAATATGGCTGGCCCTTGCATCTCGCATCAGAGCTTGTTCAATCACGCTTAGGAGGCCGTCATGGGTAAAGTGGTGGATGCGCTTGTTGATGGTACACCGCTGGGCAAGCTGGTCTTTGATGCGGTAGGCATAGATGCCTGGTGGGAAATCGGCGTAGGCAAATACCTGCGTGAGGCCATGATGCCTTCCATGCCCGATGATTTTGAAAACGAGGCCATGCAACAGCAGCAAATGCTGCGCTCCAGCACCGAGGCCAGACGCAGTATCTACGGCCGCGCCATGGTGTCCGGCCCTATCGTGTTTAGTGAAGAAACGGGGAACGATAACGAATATTTGCACCTTGTGCTGCCGCTGGCGAGCCATGAATGCGAGGCGGTAGACGCCATTTATTTTAATGATGAGCTGGCGTTTGAAAATAATGTGGTGCGAGCGCCCTTTAATGATCATGCACGCATTAATGTGCATTTAGGCAATCAAACCAGCGCCGATGCAGATTTAGTGAATGAGTGTGTCAACTGGACTGAGCGCCACGTGGGCCGTGGGATCACGTATCTGGCGGTGCGCTTAAAACACGATCAAGAAGTCTTCTCCAGTGGTGTGCCTAACGTTAAGGCCATAGTGCGGGGTAAGCCTGTATATGATCCCCGCAAAGACAGTACGGTGGGCGGCATGGGGTCGCACCGCTGGAATGACAGCAGCACTTGGGAATGGTCGAATAACTGGGCCTTGTGTGTGCTGGATTTTACTTTGTTTGAATCTGGCATTGGCGCGGAGATCAGCGAAATTAATTTAACGGCTTATGCGCTGGCGGCTAATGACAGCGACGAATTAGTAGAGTATGACGACGAAGGCAATAGCGAGGCTCGTTATACTTGCAATGGTACTTTTACTCAGTCTATGACTCCCGCCTCTGTGCTGGATAAATTATTGCTGGCGGGTGCTGGCATGCAAACCTATGTGTCCGGCCAATACCATTTATACGCAGGGGTGTATCAGGGGCCTGCGGTAATGGATATAACAGAAGCCGATCTTGCGGGTGAGGTATCGATTCGCTCCTTTACTCCTAGAGCCTCTTTGTGTAATGCGGTGCGCGGCACTTTTGTGGATCCTGAGAATTTTTTTCAGCCCACGGATTTTCCGCCTTACGAGTCGTCTTATTATCAAGCTCAAGATAACGGCGAGTATATCGATCATGATATCGATTTAGCCTTTACTCAGTCTATCTATACCGCTCAGCGACTGGCGAAACTTTATTTAGAGCTAAACCGTGCAGGCCAGCAACTCACCTTGAGCCTCAACATGATAGGCCTTGGGCTGGCCGTGGGTAAAGTGGTTAATGTGAACTTGCCCCGCTTAGGCATTAACAAAGCCTATTCAGTGGTGGATTGGGCCTTTGATTTTGGCAAGCCTATTAAGGTGGTGCTCAAAGAAACCCATCCCGATCTCTATGATTATGACAAGGGCAGTTACACTGCCCGAAAATTGACCCCGCCATTAAACTTGCCTAACGCCAGCAATGTGCCCACAGTGGCGGATTTAAGCTGGGAGGCCATGGGGGATGATGCCAACTGGCAAGGGCTGTTAAGCTGGAGCGCACCTGGCGGCAATAGCAGTTATCGCTATCGATTAGAAATCACTGACACAAGCGACAGGCTAGTGTATCAAGCAAGCCCTGATATCAGTCAGCATTATGTGCCTAAGCTAGATGTGGGTACCTATACATGTAAAGTGTGGGCGGTGAATTTGTTTTCCAATCGCTCCAATGTGCCTGCGATGCTCAGTATCGGTAGCGATGCGCCGCCGCCCGTAGTCGGCATAGAAGTGATTGCAGGGGCGCTGGAGCTAGTGCTTAAACCCCAAACGGCGGTACTCATTGCTAACACCACCACCTTTGAGCTACTGGGTTCGATTAGCAACGATTTTGCAGGGGCCGCTTATATAGGCTCAGGTAAAGAGATCATCTGGCCCAGTTTGCACCCTAATACTGGTTATTTTGTCTGGGCGCGAAGCAAAAATAATTATGGCGTGAGCAGTTATTTTGGCCCGCGAAATGTGCAAACCAGCTCAGATAACACCTCGTTAGTTGCGTTGTTGGGCGACAGTTTTAAAAGTTACTCCTGGTTTGCGTGGGCCGATGATAACCAAGGCACAGGCTTTACGACCAATGAAAGCCAAGGGGAAAATAAGCTCTGGATGGGCATAGCCACAGATAAAGCAACGCCTACGGCGTCAGGCAATTGGCAGGATTATACCTGGAGTAAGATCCAAACCGAGATCCCCCCGGTATTTACCCCCGAAGAAGAAACCCAGCTGGATAATATTATGGCCGGGCGCTTGCCCGATGGCAGTGATGACTTGTTAGCCCTGCAAGCAGCGCTCAATAACAGCAATTTATCTAATAACTTACTCAATGCCCAGCAATTACTTAATCAAGGCATTAGCGCCTTTGAGCTGGGCGGCGAAACCCCCGCGGGGGCGCTGCTTAAAGCCCAAACCGCGCAAACCAATGCGATTCATACGGCACTTGAAACCGCTAAAGGCGATCCGCTATTAAGCAATAACGTGACGGAAAATAACGTTACTCGCATTGCTCGCCCCCAAGGCGGGACTTATAGCCTGCGTGAATATAATGCTTTGGGAGCAATTAAGATCACTCTGCCTGTGTGGTACAGCAGTACCATGCTGAGCTTTTACGTGGATGTGTACGATTACCGAGAAGGTAAGAGTTTTTCTTTATATGTAGCAGGTTATAACTATGGGGCCACGCCCACATGGAAGCAGCACACGGCCAAAATTATTGGCGACAGTCAAAGTGATCATGCGGTGCGCTTTGGCGATGATGGGGAAAAATGCTGCATTTGGATAGGGGACGCTAACAGTCTGTTTTATTATCCAAAAGTAGCCGTGCGGGATGTGCAAGCAGGTTATTCAAACTATGACATTGACACTTGGGCCACAGGTTGGCAAGTATCACAAGTTACCATTTTTGATAATGTGCAGCATGTGCTAACCGATAACATTATCGGCAGCGATATGGCTCAATTAAAAGCCAGTGCCGCCCAAGCCGCCGCCGAGAGTTATGCGGCTGCCAAGGCCAATGTGGTTGAAACCACCGCCGCCGCTTATGCTGACGGCAGAGTCGATGCAGCCGAACAGCGCGCCATTGAAGATGCCACCGCCAAGGCCGAAGCAGCCAAACAAGCCGCCATTAATGCTGCGGCCTTGGATGCCGAGGCCAAAGCTCAGGCTGCACAGACTGCTGCCGAAAGTTACGCGCTGGCCAAAGCGGCCCTTGCTGAAACTACTGCTAAGGCCCATGCCGACGGCAAAGTGGACGCCGAAGAAGCCCGAGCGATAGCCGATGCTACGGCCAAAGCCGAGGCCGCCAAACAAGCGGCCATTAATGCCGCTGCGTTAGATGCCGAGGCCAAAGCTAATGCAGCACAAGCTGCCGCCGAAAGTTATGCCCTTGCAAAAGCCAACTTGGCTGAAACCACAGCAAAAGCTCACGCCGATGGCAAAGTGGATGCCGCCGAACAGCGAGCCATTGAAGATGCCACGGCAAAAGCTGAGGCCGCCAAAGCACAGGCCATAGCCGCTGCGGCACTGGATGCCACCGCTAAAGCCGACGCTGTGTATCAAGCGGCTCTGGATAACCCGCTTTTAAGCAATGTGGCCTATATGCGCACTCAAGCCAACTTTTATATGGAGTCCGGCTTAACGGGCTATAGCCATGGGTTTGTGGGCCCTGCTAATGAGTTAGTGTCGATCCCCGAGTCTGACACCGCGCAAGTGATAAAGGCCGGGCAATATGGGGGCAATGTCCTGCGCTTAACGGGAGAGCAATATGTGTTCACCATTGGCGCTTTTCCTGTGGATACGGCCAAACGTTATAAAGTGAAATTTACCGTGCGCCAGCATCAAGACAGTGAACAAAGTAAAATCTATGCGGGTGTCGTGACACTGGATGCGAACTATGCATTTATTTCAGGTGGCGCAGGCACCCATAGGTATTGCGGCATATCCAGTGTGATCCATGAAAGTGATGGCTTTTGCACCTTTGAAGGTAGCATCACAGGCATTGGCGATGCACACGATAATTTCAGAGCGGGCACTGTGTATGTGCGCTTGGTGGCTATCGTCAATTATCGTAATGGCACGGGCATCGCCGATATTGACGAGCTGAGCTTTTATGAGATGACGGCCCAAGGGGATCTCATTGATATTGGCATGGAAACCGTCAGCGGCTCCCAAGCGAAAGCCCAAGCGGCGCAAAGTGCGGCTGAAAGTTATGCCTTAGCCAAAGCCGAACTTGCTGAAATCACAGCTAAAGCCCACGCCGACGGCAGAGTGGACGCCGAAGAAGCCCGCGCCATTGCCGATGCCACAGCTAAGGCGGAAGCGGCGAAACAAGCGGCGATAAGCACTGCTAAGGATGATGCGAGCGCTAAGGCGGAGACGGCCAAAATAGAGGCCCAAGAATATGCACTGGCCAAAGCGGCCCTTGCTGAAACTACTGCTAAGGCCCATGCCGACGGCAGAGTGGATGCCTCCGAGGCCCGAGCAATAGCCGATGCCACCGCCAAGGCCGATGCCGCCAAACAAGCCGCCATTAATGCCGCCGCGTTAGATGCCGAGGCCAAAGCTCAAGCGGCTCAAAGTGCGGCTGAAAGCTATGCCTTAGCTAAAGCCGAACTGGCAGAGACCACAGCAAAAGCCCATGCCGATGGAAAAGTGGATGCCGAAGAAGCCCGCGCCATTGCCGATGCGACGGCCAAGGCCGAAGCAGCCAAACAAGCGGCCATTAATGCCGCTGCTTTAGATGCAGCCGCTAAGGCTAATGCTGCACAAGCCGCCGCTGAAAGTTATGCACAAGCCAAAGCTAATTTGGCTGAAATCACAGCAAAAGCCCATGCCGACGGCAGAGTGGATGCCGAAGAGCAGCGCGCCATTGAAGATGCCACCGCCAAGGCGGAAGCGGCGAAACAAGCGGCCATTAATGCCGCCGCGTTAGATGCTGCCGCTAAGGCTAATGCTGCGCAAAGTGCGGCTGAAAGCTATGCGCTTGCCAAAGCTAATTTGGCTGAGACCACAGCAAAAGCCCACGCCGATGGCAAAGTGGATGCCTCCGAGGCCCGTGCCATTGCTGATGCCACAGCTAAGGCGGAAGCGGCTAAACAAGCCGCCATAAATACTGCGGCGCTGGATGCCACAGAGAAAGCGGATGTCGCGGAAGCGGCTGCAAATTTAAATACGTATCATATGACCAAAAAATGGACGCGAGAGTATCATGCGTCTTTAACGAATCATGATCCTTTGCTTTTTCATGACGGCAGCAGTTTGCCCATCCTTTACCCCGATACCAGTAATGTGAAGGCCCAATATTCAGTGACTTTAGTGACAGTGGGAACGGGGACTGTGACTAAAACCGTGGGCGTGTTGTCATGGACGGGATCGGCGTGGCAATGGACATTAATTTCAGCCTTAGGCTCAGCGTCAAATCATCCGCGCATTATCGTTAATGGCAGCGCTGCGCCTGTGGTGGCGACTTGGCATAACTATACCTACCGCATTTCAGTGGCCATGGAATGGGATTGTGTGTCTACTAACCTTGTTCGCGCCGGAATGGTTGAGTCTAATGCGATCGCGGCTGAGCAGTTGTACGTTAATAATGCGTTGATTGAAAAGCTGATTGCCGAAAATGGCCTTTTTTTAACATTACAAGCGCAATTGGCCATGTTTGGCGGCCTAGCCGCCGAGGCCATTGCCGCCAATGCTATTACCACTGAAAAGCTCCACGTGACGGCACGCAATCTAGTGAATAATTTTACTATGACAGGCCATTGTGAGGGCTGGTCGTTTGCTAATAGTGATCTGGCATCGGTGACCTATTTAGGGAGGGAGGTATTAGGGGCACGGTTTGTCTCATCAAGTAATGTAATAAGATATTCAGACTATTTTGATGTTGATCATAATAAAGTCTATGAGGTGAATATCAGCGTGTACCGGGCATCGGGCGGTAGCACGGGGAATCGCTATTTGGGGATACATGCCAGAGGTGGCACAGAGGGCTATGATACTGTATTGCGGTATTATGCCAGCACCCGTGGGTTTCATTCTGAAACCAATAACCCCTATTTTTGGGGGGGAGATGTCAGTACAGGCCAGTGGCGAGTCATGAAAGCTTATATTATCGGCGCCAATGTTGATCCTATGACTGTACCTGACACGCAAAATGTCTCCTATATTATTCAGTTAAAAGCCGATACCACCCAAGTGCGCCTGCGTATGCTCAATTGGGGTAATGATGGCACACAAACCACTGATTATTGGGTTAACCCCTCTGTCACAGAAATGGGTAGCGGAGTGATATCCGCCAATCAATTACTGGCTAATGACGGTTTATTTAATACATTAAAAGCCAAATTAGCCGCCTTTGGCGGCCTGACGGCGAACGAGATAAAAGCCGACAGTGCCCTTATTAATAAACTGGTGGGCAGTAGTGCTTTATTTAATAGCCTGCAAGCCCGCCTCGCCACGTTCGGCGGCCTCACAGCCAACAGTATTGCCGCGGGGGCCATCCTTGGTGAGCACATCAAAGCGGGGGAAAAAATAACGAGTCCCATATTGGAAGGTGGGGAAATTCGTTTAATCGGTAGCACTCACATGGAAGTCACCGCCGCCACCCCCTTTGGCCCTGACGACCTTATTCAATGGTATGGCCCTAAGCTCATGAGTGGCTCAAACCCTAACTGGAACGCCCTTAAAAAATCCAACGCCATTAATTACAAAGATGACAGAGGCAACTGTCACTTTGGTGGCACTTTGTCGTCAGGCACATTGAAAAACGAAGGCACCACAACAGTAAAAAGCCGTTATACAGTGAACTCATACCCGCTCACTGTAGGGCCGTTTTCCACATCCGGACGCACTAAATCTGTGGTGTTCTCTTATGACATGTCAGGAGCGGGACGTTCCAATTCAGGCAGTGTGACCACGCCAAAACTAGGCTGGCAATTACAACGCCGTTTGGGCACTGGCAGTTGGTCAACGCGCACCAGTGGCACCTTTAACGGTACCAGTGGTTCTACTTATATGCCTGAGTTTAGTCAATACGCGACGTCGGAATCATGCAGCGGCTCAACCACTTATACTGACACTAGCTCAAGCACCGAAGACTTTACTTACAGAATAAAAGTTACCAGCTACGCCCGCCACCACGGGGATAGCAATGTCAATAAGCAATATTTAACCATCATAGCAATAGAGCAATAAAAGGAGAGCAACATGGCGCTAAATATGCCCAGCATCGACATGGCCAGCGGAATAACGGTTAATAATCCCTGTTTAGTCATCAGTCAGTTATCAACCAGCAATAATTTGTCATTGAGTGAAACCCTAGACAATAGCAATGAGCTGGCGATAGTCGAAGGCGGCGCACACATCTGTACCTTTCAGTTAAGTGTATTTGCCAGCGAGCAAGCCATCGGCGAGGACAGGCCACCCATAGACCAAGTGCGTGACGGCTATAACATTCATATCTATCAAATCAGACTCGAGGATGAGTTATACACCGACATGACACCCAGAGAGGCGGCGTATTCTTACCTTAAAACCTTAGACGAGTACAGCACAGCCACAGAAAGCACGGAGATCACCACGATTTAACTTGTTTAATCACGATTTGAAGATGATTTAATGACGATTTAAAAAGCCGTTTAACTCACATTAAACGGCTTTTGATGGTGAATTGGACAATGAAAAGGAAGAAAGTTTAAAACAAAGAGAAAAATTTACTTTCTAGTTTAAGTACGCTAACTAGAAAGCTACTTTCTAGTTTAACTTTCTACTTTCTAGTTATATTATATATTATAAAATCAATAACTTAAGTCTTATTGCTCAAATGGGGCATAAATACTAACTAGAAAGTAAATATAAAGATTTTTGCTTTAGTGTTCGTTCTAACGCTATGTTAAGTAAGAAAAAGAAACCTTGTGTCGACATTTTTAATCAGTCTCATTTCATGCGAACTTTTGTCTCATTTCATGCGATCCGCTACAACTCTTGTCTCATTTCATGCGACCCGCTACAAGAAAGTGGCAATAAAAAAGCCTATCTAGAAGATAGGCTTTTTTATTTAAATGTGGTCGGTATGAGAGGATTCGAACCTCCGACCCCTGACACCCCATGACAGTGCGCTACCGGGCTGCGCTACATACCGATTTTTCAACCAACACATCAGGTACTATCGTTAGTAATGGGGGCTGTGTTGGTGTGAGACGCACTTTATCAAGAGGGGCATAGTAGCGCAAGTAATAAATGTAAATTATTGAGTCGATTGCTTAGTTTATAGTCTTAAGCGATGTTTTTGAAGATTAAATCCCCAGTCATATTAGGTGGCAGTCCATGACTGGGGGGAAGTGATTAATGATTATGAAAACGTTGACTCTCATCCATGACTTGAATGAGATCCTGAGCTTGCATTTTCTTGTTTAATCGTGACCGATAATTTTTATCATAAATGCGATATTTACCATGACGATTAATGACAGTAATTTCATTTTTTTGATAAATAGCAAAAATGCGATTGTCGCCAACATAGACCCAAGACTCTTTACTGGGTTGGGTTAATGTCCGCCCTGCACTGTAATCACTGGCAGGGTTGCTACAGCCCAATACTTGAGACATGAGTGTGGGGACGAGCCCATAGTGACTAGTACGATAAGGGACAATATTGGGGATCTTTTGATTTGGCCAGTGAATAACAAAGGGCACTATCACACTCTGTGGCATCAAATTGACTCTTGCTTCGTTACTGTTGCTGGTGAGCATTTTGCCCGTCGCGCCAGTAATGATGACTAGCGTATCACTTGGGACATTTTTCAGTATGACTTTCAATTGGTCGTCGATAAAGTTTAAAGATTGACGATATTGGTTGAAAAGGACTTTTTGAGCCGGTTTTAATGCGACATCTGATTTGACCGTTTTAATGCCTAAAAATCCTACTGGAGTATCATAGCTATCGGGAGCGGTTAAATTAACGAGTGCAAACCAAGGCGCTGTTTGTTCACTTTGCCACTGTTTGAAGTGTTTGATGGTGTTTAAATCAGATTCCGCTGCGCCATTCATGCTACTTGATGGGATTAAGGTAAAGTCATCAAAAATAGCTTGTGGCTGGATAGCGAGTGAGCGACCACTAAAGAGGCCGAGTTGATAGCCTTGTTGTTTAAAGGTTTGTGTCATTAACGGGCTTTGATAATGAAGATCATTAGCGGAAATATAATTGCCTTGTAGGCCATATAACAGTGAAAACATGCCGCTATCAAATTGATTTCCACCACTTAAATGATTGGTATAGTTTTGGTTTTTCTCGCTGTATTGGGTAAAGAAAGGCATGGAGTATTTATCGACAATATCGGCACGGAAACTGTCTATAGCAATAAATAATACATTGCTTTTGCCATAACTTGCGCCGGCACTGTGGCACTGTAATGGACTAATGGGGTAGTTGAGGCTGCTTTTTCTAGGGTTTTGTGGATCATGTTTTGAATTACTATCAATGCCGTAGCTTTCCATTAAAGAGCGAGCAGTGGCGGGATAGGATACGGGATAAGCATCATCAAAACGGGTGATTTCGGTCATATCGGTGGCATCCCCCCAAATATGGATCAGATGACTGCCAATAAAACAAATACCAATAAAAGCGACGACTTTATTGCCTAAGTTCTTTTTACTGATTTTGTGAATGCGCTTCCAAATAAAGTTAGCGGCAACTAACTCTAAGATCAATATACCAATGGGCGTGACAATATAGGATGTGCCTCGCAGTAAGGCATGCAGGTTTGCCCAAGCTAAATCAAAGACGAAAGGACTCAGGTGTAAGCCATAATCGTCATAAATGATAGTGTCATAGAGAAGGAGGCAAAGTCCTAAGGTGGCGAGTACTGCAGCAAGGCCTCGTAGGATCTTGGAATAGGGCAATAATAAAGTGATGGGAAATAAGCAGACTAAGTAGACAATAAAAGCTAAAAAACTAAATTGTCCTACGGTAAGCAAGAACAAATAGCCCCAACCAACTATAGTGTCTGGGTAGCCGACATTTTCAAGATAACGCAGGCCGACTATCATGGCTAAAAAACCATTGAAGCAGGCAAACCAATGTCCCCAGTTGACTAAATGCGAGACGCGATCACGTCCCATTTGTTTTTCTCGCTCGACCATATTCATCCGTTTCAGTTATATAAAATGAGAGAACTGGACAATCATAGTAACCTACCCAGTCTCACATATGTACTTAATATTAGTTATTTTTCACTGAGTTTGATAGTGCTTTTGCAAATTGTTCGGTCACTTCAGTTCTTGCTTCCGCTGGGACTTTGCTGGTCAGTAAATGGGTAACGCAATTGCCCAGTGCCATGAGTGACAGATCGGTAGGTGATTGATGTTTATCAAGTACTGCTAATAATTCAGCAATGATAGATTCAACTTGTGTGTTAGTATATTTTGATTGGATAGCCATAATATAAAAATGTTTCACTTTTAATTCAATTAGCGGCATATAATAACGGATTTCTTCTATTATCACTATCGAGGCTTATGAGTATTCACGTCGAACAAGCAATTATTCATGCAATTTCTCAAAATAATGAGGGGCAACTCAGTTGTCGATTGCGTCCACAACCTTTATTAAACAGTCAAGCCGTTGAAATTATGCTTGATGAACTGCATCAAACTTATACCAGTAAAGCGGGCAAAGGCTTTGGTCATTTTGGTATTGCCGGTGAAGACGGTGAAGCGAATCCGGCTTTTGAAAATGCGTTAACGGATTACCGTTCTGGTGAATTGGGCTTTGTTGAGTTTTCAGGTCTTGCCAGTCGGTTACTGCAAGAGGAGTTGTCAAAGTATGATTTCAGTCAAGGGGGGTTTTTACTGCTATCTTGTTATACCTATATGACCAGTGACTACTTATTTGTATCGCTACTTAACGCAAAATCATCCATGACAGTATTAGACGATATGGAGCTGTCGGAGAACACCCATTTAGATTTGAACAATGTGCAATTAGCGGCGCGTATTGATTTAACAGAATGGCAGGCGGATAAAAGCTCACGCAAGTACATTTCTTTTGTGCGAGGGCGAGCGGGACGTAAAGTGGCAGACTTCTTCCTTGATTTCATGGGTTGTGTGGAAGGAGTGAATACTAAAGCGCAAAATAAGTCGCTTTTAACGGCGGTTGAAGATTTTGTCGCCAGTAGTGAGCTGACAAAAGATGAGCGTCAGCAAACTCGTGAACGAGTTTTTGATTATTGCAGTGAGCGTTGCGACAGTGGCGCGGATATTGAAATTAAAGACTTAGCGGATGAGCTTGCGGATCAAGGCATGGAGTCATTTTATGATTTTGCTCAAGGGGGGGATTATGCTCTGGAAGATGAATTTCCGGCAGATAAGCCTACTTTAAGGCAATTGAAAAAGTTCTCCGGTACAGGCGGTGGAGTGAGTTTGAGTTTTGATGGTACGCATTTAGGAGAGCGAGTCATATATGACCCCATTTCTGACACCATCATGATTAAAGGTGTACCCGCTAATTTAAAAGATCAGCTAGATCGCCGCTTAAAGGGGGAATAGAGGTTATTTTAATGGGGCAATGTAAAACAACGGTAGGTTGTTTTACTGCCCGCATTGAGTGATGGTGATAGGTTGCAAATGATGATTTATTTCAAAAGAAATCAATTATCTTGCTGTTTATTTAATAACAATTAATTAAAAAGTAAACTTATAGCATCATTTGAGTTAATGATTATGACTTGGTGATAAAAAACCTTAGGTTTATCGATAGTAGGCTGGTATAAAACTTTCTCTTAAATGAATTAAGTTTAAGGTGATTTACTTTTGTCTGCAAAATCTTGTCATTTCTTTACGTTGAAGTCTGCCATAAATGCATTGATGGGGGCCTGTTTAACCTTTGGCGGCTTGCAAAGTACCATTGCTGGTGAGGAAAATAAAGAGCAATACTTTTCAAAGACGTATTTTGTTCAGTCAATCACGGATACATTAGCCAATCCTGAGACTCATGAACTGGCGACTCAATCAGGTGATCGATTAGAAGTGATCGATAACTCAAATGCACCTTGGTTGTGGGTGAAAAATGATCAAGGTGAAATAGGGTATGTGTATACCGATGATTGTATTGAAATACAGGAGCAATCTCTACTTGCCGATGCCGATGCCGATGCCGATGCTGATGCCGATGTTGATGCAACGTTGGCCTTACTCAATGCTCTGGATGACACATTCCTTGAAGAGACTGATGTTGATGCTACATTAGCCTTGTTAGATTCTATGGATGAGTCATTCGCTGCTCCAGTTAAAGGTTTAGAGAGTGTCGACGAGTTTGAACCTGGTTTCAATCAATTAAAGGGCATGGCATCGACACAGCAAGCTGTGCAATATCAACCAGATGATAATAACGTACTATTAGTGCATGAGAATGTAGTGCATGAGAATGCAGCGCATGAGGATGTTGATTTTCCCTTTAGTGGCAATGCAGCTGTTGACCTTGAGCAAGCTGTCAATGTTCATGATGAGGGGCAGCTTGTTAGGGAAGTTGTTTTTGATTATAAAACACTGGCAAGATTCACTCAGCAGGAATATGAAGATTGGTGGGAAGGGGAAGATAGCCTTGCCGAAAATTATAATGCGGCTTTTCCTGAAGAAGTGGTATCAGAGCAAAAAATGCTTGATAGCATCTCAGTGAATTTAATTTGGCTTGGAAAAAGAGAAGTTGCCGATAATACCTTTGTGTTCCCATCTGAAAGAGAGGGGCTTCCCATTGCGCCTTATATTCAGGATTGGGTAGAAAAAGGTTATAAGATCAATGTGTGGTTTGATAAACAGGTATCGAGTGTGAGTCAAATTACTCAAACAGAAGATTTATTTAGACGCTTGACTGAAGATGCCAATCAGCCATTGACACATGTGTCTTTAAAGGACATTTGGACTCTGGACAGCGTACGTCAACATGCAGATTTTTTCACGTCAAATGCGAACAATACGGCGCCCGTTTATTTACGTGCCGATATGATAAGGTTAATGATTTCACTGAATGAGCTCAAATTGGAAAATGGGCCTCGTTATTCAGTTTATGCGGATCTTGATGTGAAAGCGTTACCTGTTAGCGTGTTGATGAGTAAAGATCAACAAACATTACTCGATAATATTGGTATGGTCACAGCCCGTGGTGGATTGAATCTGGATATGGAAAATGCGTTTCATGTGGCGGCTAAAGATATGGATGTGATTAATGCATTATCCCTAACGATTGAGGCCAATTTTGCGCGTTTTGAACAAAAGACTGCCAAAGAGCAACGCACATCGGGTCAACAAGTGTACCCCAGTTATCGAGGCTTGTTTGAGTATTTGTACGTTCAAAAAGGTTATGGCCATTTCTTTCATTTTAATGGTGAATCAAATGATGAGCTGTCATTTGATGAAGCTATTGCTTTTTATGCGACTAAACATAATCGAGAATATCAAAATACTTTTTCTGCAGCCTTTAGTTGGTGTGATGACATGACAGATGCATTTCACACTATGATGTTAAAAGATGTCCTAAAAGATCATTTACGTCATCATTTAAATAGTATTGTGATCTACAATACCTATGTGGATGAGTATACTGCAATAGCAGACACGTATGAGGCGTTATCTCAAAAGATTGAGCAACTGACTGTTAAGCAATTGGCGATGGATGAGGAAGCTGAAAAGAGTGATATATGGAATGATGCACTGCAAGCGCAATATGATCAATTAGAGTTTGAGATTGATGGCGCTAAAGCAAAGCAAAAACAGTTGAAAAAAACCAATAAGAAATTGAGGCGCTTTTTATCTGCAAGACGTAAGCTGGAGTTAGAAAAGCAAAAGTTGATAACACTGAAAGAGAAACCTGACAGCTTTACCCCACCATTTATGTGGATCCCTAAAATGACAGTAGATCGCCCAGCATCAAAAAATGATGGCTATAATTAAGCAATAAAAGATAAAAAACCAAGCAATATGCTTGGTTTTTTCGTTCAGCTTTCAATCAATGGACTTTGAAATGAGCGGGATCAGGGTAGACGAGAATAGCTTAATCTGAGAGTGAATGATGTCGAATCATAGCACGGAGTGGAAAAACTGGTCTGGCAATCAAACTTGTCTTGTTGAGGCCTTTTACCAACCTAAAACGGAAAAGGAATTGGTTGAGAAAGTTAGAGAGTCAATTAATGAGAATAAAAAAATTCGAGTGGTAGGAAAGGGACATTCTTGGGCGCCGCTACTCTCTGACGCTGACATTATCATTTCTCTTGAAGATTATAATAAGCTTAGGTTTCAAAACAATGAACATAAGACCTTAGAAGTACAGGCTGGCATGTCTTTGGCTGAATTTGCCCAGCACGCTTATGATTTAGGCTGGATGCTACCTAACATGCCTAACCTCGATGTTCAGCATATGGGCAGTATTTTAATGACAGCCACTCATGGCGCGGGTGCTCAAGAATCCATCATTGCTGAGCATATCATTGCTTGTCGTTTTATTGACGGGCAGGGAAATATCGTTGAGCTCAAAGAAGGCGATGAGGCTATGCGCGCCATGCGTTGTTCTTTAGGTGGAGCAGGCATTGTTTCCACGCTTACAGTCCGCTGTGTTGATGTGTGTCATGTCAATCAAGAGTGCGTGTTGATGCATGATGATGTTTGGATAGCAGATTATACCGAGCTTAATATGCGTCATGATCATTTTGGCATTTATTGGTTTCCCCATACAGGTAAGGCCTTAGCCTGTCTTTCCAATAAGCAAGCGCCGATCTGTGCTGATTTAGGCGTTACAGACATAGGATCTCGTGGTCGTCGCTGGTGGGATTGCTGGTCTGAAAAGGCTTTATTTTTAACACATTATTTAGCTTTACATCAGCCTTGGATGACGCCTTTTTTGCAGCGCTTACTGGTTAAAATGTTTTTTAGAAACAGGTGGGAACTCGGGCCTTTACATAAAGTGCTTACCGAGCCTCATAACCAAAAACTCTACAGTTGTGAGTATGCCTTTCCCGTGGATGTCGCTTTGAAAGTGATCAAGCACCTAAAGCAATTGAGCGATGATCATGAACTGTTTTTACCTGTATTGTTTGATATTCGCGCAATAGCGCCGGATAAAAACTATCTGAGTTTAGCTCATGATCACGCTGTGGTTTGTCTAGGTGCAGTTATTTTTACCGATTTTGAACAGATCCCTGATGTGCTTTATTCTGTAGAGGCGGTCTATAAGCAATATGGTGGTAGGCCTCATTTGGCTAAGGTGTATACCCTTGATGATGTTTATATCCGCTCTCAGTATCCTCAGTTGGATCATTTTCGAAACAGACTGAAAAAATGGGATCCTAAAGGGGTTTATTTAACGGAACATCTTCAAAAAATACTCACTTTATCAGCGAAGGAAATGGCTGAAGAAGAAAAGGGTAACTCTCCTTAAGTCTCGGTGATTTGAGCGCGGCTTTAACATGTTATTAGCCTGTACTGGCATTAGCACTACAATTTCCAACAAAAAGAATGCCAGTGTTACTTCACTGGCATTTTTGTTGAGAGGGGCTTATCGGTTAAAGGTTAGTTTCTGTCCAAAGGTATTATCGATAAACTTCTCACCGTCAAATAGATGGTTACCGTTGACCCAAGTGCCTGCAATGCTACCTGCAAAAGTGTGGCCTTCAAAAGGAGTCCAACCACAATGATAGCGAGTATTGTCTTTTGTTGCGGTAAAGGGGCTGTCGAGATCAATGAGGACTAAATCGGCAAAATAGCCTTCACGTAAGTAACCTCTGTCTTTGATTTGATAGCGCTCTGCCACGGCATGGCTGGTTTTCTGAACAATTTTTTCTAGGCTAAAATGACCTTGAGCATGTAAGTCCAGTAGTGATAATAAGGCATGTTGCACTAACGGCACGCCAGCTGGCGCCTTAAAATAACTTTCTGCTTGCTTTTCATCCCAAGTATGGGGGGCATGATCGGTGGCGATAATATCGATAACATCATCTTTGACCGCTTGGATCAGGGCGTGTTGATCACTTTGCTTTTTAACGGCGGGGTTACATTTTATTTGAGTGCCTAAACGTTCATAGTCGCTGTCATTAAAGGTTAAGTGATGTACGCAAACTTCCGCAGTGATATTGGCATCTTTCAATTCGCTTAATGTTTTACCTGCTTTAAATTGGTAAAGTTCATCAGCTGTGGTTAGATGTAATACATGTAACCTAGCTTGGTGTTTTAACGCCAATTCGGTGGCCAATTGTGAGGATTTTAAACAGGCTTCGCGAGAGCGAATTTCACCGTGAAGGCGCATGGGAATATTGTCCCCATATTGCTCACGAGCTTTGGCTTCATTGTCAGCAATCATGGGGGAATCTTCGCAGTGAGTGACAATCAGCACTGGCGAGTATTTAAAAATACCTTCTAGTGTTTCTGGATTGTTGACCAACATGTTACCAGTTGATGCCCCCATGAAGATTTTAACGCCGCAGGCTTCATTGGGATCCAGATTTTTAATTTCATCTAAATTATCATTGGTGGCGCCGAGATAAAAACTAAAATTTGCCAGTGAGCTTTGTTGAGCTCGATTATACTTATCTTGTAGGGCTTGGTAATTGGTTGTTTGTGGGTTGACGTTGGGCATTTCCATAAAGCTGGTGATCCCCCCTGCCACTGCGGCTCTTGACTCTGTGGCTATGGTGCCTTTATTAGGGAAACCTGGCTCTCTGAAGTGAACTTGATCGTCAATCATGCCGGGTAATAAATACTTGCCTTTTGCATCAATGACTTTCATTTCTGACGTCGGTGGAATATGTGGGGCAATTTGGCTGATCCGGCCATGTTCAATTAACAGATCTTGCGATGAGATTGTACCTTCGTTAACCAATTGAGCATTGCAAATAAGGGTTTTCATAGGCTACCTGAGTTGAAGAGTTAATTTTTATGTCTAAGACATCCATATAATACTCGAAAAAAGCAAGGGGATCATATTAAAATAGGCGATTCGCCTTTACGTTATAAGACATTGTCTCGATTTTTGTCATAACTGTGTGTTTTATGGGTGTGGTGGGTTATTTTACATTTTTTTGCCTTTTGGCCATTGCTGAATGGGCGTGAATAGGTAGACTGTTTTTCTGCCTGGGAGTTTCAATGCAATTGTTTGTTAAAGATTTAACCGTCATCGATTTTTCGTATTTGTGTGCAGAGCGTGGCATGGTGGGGGAAAGTTGGATTGTGGATGTTGTGCTCAGTGGTGGGCTTGATGAGCAAAATATGGTGTTGGATTTTGCTAAAGTTAAACGCAAGATCAAAGATACCATTGATGATATTGCTGATCATCGTTTATTGATCCCCACCGCATGCAGTGAAGTGCGCTGGCAACAACAAGGCGATAGAGTGTGGATGGACTTTACCAGTGCTAAAGGGGATATTCACTTAGCGTGTCCCGAGCAGGCATTTGCCCTGATTCCCAGTGAAGCCATTACCTTTGATAGCGTGAATAGTTTTTTAAAGCAAGCCTTAACTCAAGTGTTGCCAAATAATGTTGAAGGGATGACATTGACTTTACGTAACGAGGAGCATGCGACACCTTTTTATCATTACAGTCATGGGCTTAAAAAGCATGATGGTAATTGCCAGCGTATTGCACATGGTCACCGTAGCCCGATCCATATTTATGAAAACGGCATGGCAGCGACGCAATGGGATGATTATTGGGCAGCACGTTGGCAGGATATTTATTTAGGCAGTGAAGAGGATATTGTTCCGATTGAGACACTTTCTTTGTCAGTGCAAACACAAGTATCTGATAAAACACACTACGGATTTCATTATCAAGCGCCTCAAGGGGATTTTCAACTGGCTATATCAAAGACCTGTTGTGATATTATCCCTCATGATACGACGGTGGAGTTACTTGCCGATTTTATTGCCAATACATTGAGTGAAAAAGTGCCCACGAGTCATTTCAAAGTCGTTGCGTTTGAGGGGGTCGGTAAAGGCGCGATTGTCGAGAAAGGGCCTGTGGCTGAGTCGATTTAAATAACAATAAGGGGATGCTGGATGCGCCAAATCTGCTTTTTTATACTCATGGATCTGTGTTTGATCCCAAAAGTGTTTGCGAGTGTGCAATTGTTTGGTGAAGTGCAACCTGGCGCTGTGATCCGTGCTAAAACGACGCCCGGTACTCAGGTATTTTTAAATGATAAAGCCATTAAAGTGACACCGAATGGCCAGTTTGTTTTTGGTTTTTCAAGGCAGCCGGCATTATCCCAATCTTTACGTTTAGTGTATCCTGATGGCTTGTCACAAAGGGTGCCTTTGACTCTCAAGGAGCGTGAATATCAAATTCAACGAGTGAATGGGATCAGTCAGAAAATAATGAAGCCGGATCCTAAAGCGCAAAAAAGAGCGGCTAAAGACAGTGCAGACGTGAAAGCCGCTAGAGCCACTTTTAGCGCAGATTTAGGGTTTACTCAAGATTTTATTTGGCCTTTAACCGGCAGAATTTCAGGCGTCTATGGCAGCCAGCGAGTCTATAATGGTAAACCCGGGACACCCCATTATGGCGTTGATGTGGCGGCTAAGACGGGAACGCCTGTTGTGGCACCAGCAGACGGCACCATTAGCTTGTCTGTGAAAGATATGTTTTATTCTGGTGGCACCTTAATTATTGATCATGGTTATGGCCTGAGTTCTAGCTTTTTACACTTGAGTAAACTGTATGTCAAAGTGGGCGATAAGGTGAAACAAGGCCAACCGCTTGGTGAGGTGGGGGCGACAGGACGAGCGACGGGGCCACATCTGGATTGGCGAATAAATTGGTATCAAATGAGGCTTGATCCTACAAGCATTGTGCCATCGATGGCCAGTGTTTTAGCCAAAAAATAGTCGTGTTTTTCGTGAAGCATTTTTCATAAAGAATAAGAAAACCAGAACATATGTTCTGGTTTTTTTAAATGATTTATTTTCGAGATAAGGTTTTACTGTTTCGACTTTTCCATTTCAAAATAATTGAATATCGCCACATTCCCTTGATTAAAATATAGCTACTGGCCGAAAAAATAATGCCTAAAGTGAGGCATCCCACAAGGAAAGGGGGGCCTATGGTGCCGATAGAAGACTCAATCCAATGCCAGCTGGCTTCAAAAGCAAAAGGTCGCTCATGGTAGCCTAAAATCTTTGTGCCTAAAATATAGGCGCCGTAAAACATAAATGGCATGGTTAATGGGTTGGTTATCCAGACAAGCGCGACAGCGACAGGGATATTGACATTAAACACAATAGCCAGCGCTGCAGCCAATACCATCTGAAAAGGCATAGGGATCCAGCCGACAAAAAGACCCACAGCAAATGCGCCAGGCGCAGAGCGTCTATTTAATGCCCATAAATTGGTTTTATGAAGCAATTTGCCAAAGATGCGTAAATGTTTATGATTTTGCAATACTTCAGGCTTTGGCATAAACCTTTCTATTAATTTTTTTGGCATATCTTTACTTTACAGCCTTAACTTATTCATGATGAATCGATTTCTATTAGGTTTTTGTGTCACGACTCTTTCTGCTCTTTTGTGGCCTGCGTTGCCACCTTTTTCTTTTGTCTTGATTTTATTGCTGACATCAGGCTTTGTATTTCGTTTGTCACCCTTTCTTTCCGGTAGCCTATTTGCTGTCGCTTGGCTGAGCTTGTTTTTTCATCAACTTATGTCATGGAATGGGTCTGCCGATCCAAGCTCTGTAAAAATCGAGGGCGAAATAATAGCATTAGTTCACTCAAACGGCGACTGGATAAATCTAGACATTGAGCTAACAGGTGTAAATTCATTCCACTTGGTAACTAAAAAGTTAAGATTAACTTGGTCAAAACCGCCTCCTTTACAAATAGGACAAACTTGGCAACTCACGATTAGACCAAAGTCGATATCAAGTGTGTTGAATCAAGGGGGTTACAATCAACAAAAAAATTTGTTGAGTAAGCATATCATAGCAAAGGGAAAAGTGCTTTCAGGACGCTTATTGAAAGAGAATGTGCCGTTAAGGGCGAAGTTCATTCATACTCTAGTCCCTGTGTTGGCGTCTTTTGATAATGGTGATTTAATGCTCGCCTTGATCGCTGGAGATAAGCAAGGGATTTCAGCGCACCGCTGGCAAGCTTTGCGGCAAACCGGAACTGGGCATTTAATGGCGATTTCGGGGTTGCATTTAAGTGTTGTTGGCGTGTGGGTTTTTGTCTGTGTATTTTGGCTTTTACGGCAATTTACTCTTCCTTTAGGACGAAGTCACTTGTTTATTGCGACGTTCTCAAGTCTTGTTCTTGTGGGGTTTTATGCCTATTTAGCGGGTTTTTCCATTTCAACTCAGCGGGCATTTATCATGCTGTGTCTAGTGATGGGGCTGAGTTTATTAAAGCGTTTTTCCTCACCTTGGGAGCGTTTATTGTATGCACTTTTTTTTGTTTTATTGCTGGATCCGGTAAGCTGTTTAAGTCCAGGTTTTTGGCTATCATTTGGTGCATTGGCCATTATCTTATTGACCATTCAAAGTCATATTGCTCATGTTCAGTCTCATGAGGAAGCGGTGGCAACCTCAAGTCAGTCTCGTCTTTTCGTTGGAGATTTCACGGCTAAATGTTGGCTGTTTTGGGGGATACAATGGCGGTTATCTTTAGGTTTGGGTGTGCTTCAAGCCATTTTTTTTGGTGGGATCACTTTACACAGCTTTTGGATTAATTTGATTTTAGTACCTTGGTTTAGTCTGGTTGTGATCCCTGTGATGGTGTTAACTGTCATCATTTGGAGCACAGGACTCTTATTGGGTTTTGACTTTCATCGCATTTTTTTACTTTTTGATTGGAGCTTATGGCCTGTTAGTGAGCTATTAGCCTTGAGCTTTCATTTTGTTGGGCGCTGGATAGTATTGCCTGAGGGAGTAATTGATACCGCTATGTTGGCGTTATTGGGCGGGATCCTTTGGTTTCGCGTGCTCGCTAAAAAGTGGAAAGTCTGTTGTGCCTTATTGATTTTACCTTTCATTTTGCAAACCTTGACTTGGTTGTTTCCCCCTAAATCCTCTCAATGGGCTGTGCATATTTTAGATGTGGGTCAGGGCTTGGCCGTCTTGATTGAAAAATCAGGTCATGGATTACTCTATGATACTGGGGCGGCTTATGGTGAGCATTTTAGTTATGCTGATAGGGTGATTATTCCTTTTTTAGGGGCGAGGGGAATTCGGTATTTAGATTATTTGATATTAAGCCATGGCGATAATGATCATGCCGGTGGTGCTGATGATATGATTCGTGCCTATCCTAATGTGCAAGTGATCACAGATATTCCCGCTTATCAGGGGCAGGTTTGTCGTCCTCATGAGCTAAATTGGCAAGGTTTACAACTTAAGGTGCTTGGCCCTATTCAAAAGATGAAAGGCAATAATGGCTCATGTGTGATCCAGATTAATGATGCTTTCCATAGCGTATTGTTAACGGGGGATATTGAAGGGAAAGGAGAAGCATTATTGCTTAAGCAGCTACCTGATGCAAATAGTACTTTATTCAATAGCACTTTGCTCATCGCGCCTCATCACGGGAGTTTATCCTCATCGAGTCATGATTTTATTACAGCGATTTTGCCACAGTTGACCGTTTTTCCTGCAGGATTGAATAACCGTTATGGTTTTCCAAAACCTGAGGTTGTCTCTCGTTATATGAATATGGGCAGCCAAGTGGCGAATACGGGGGAAATGGGGCAGATCAGTGTTTTTTTTGATCAAAATTCATGGTGGTGGGTGACATATCGTCAAGATTTAGCCCCATTTTGGTATAACCGCTTGTTTGGATTTGGCGAAGTGGATAAAGCAGAGTAGAATGCTCTTTTTCCATTTGCTAGCTTGGGTCAATGATAACATCTAATAAGAATGAAACTTGGATGGTCTTTAAGAGATTATTAGGCTATTTAAAACCGTTAAAAGCCGTCTTTGTTTGTGCCATTATTGCACTGATGGTTTATGCACTAGTAGATGCTGCTTTTATTGCTGTGATCAAACCTTTTATTGATGAAGGGTTTGGAGGAGGATCCAGTAAAATAAGTCCTATGGGGGGACACTTAGATTTAGGGACCAGTGGCGGTTTTAATGCCAGCCGTGATGTCTTAATGATGGCGCCTTTTGTGGTGATTGGTTTGTTTACATTGCGGGGATTGGCGAACTTTGCCTCTACCTATTGCGTGGCTTATATGAGCGCTAGGCTGATTCAAGATATGCGTCAACAAGTCTTTGAACATTATTTGAAATTGCCCGTGAGTTACATGGATAACGAAAACACAGGTAATTTAATTTCTCGTGTGACCTATGATACCGAGCAGATAGCACGGGCTTCAGGCAGTGCGTTAATCACTATTGTCAGAGACAGCATTACTGTGATGGGTATGCTGGGGCTGATGTTTTTTTATTCTTGGAAATTGTCTTTGTGTATTTTAGTCATTGGACCGATTATAGGTTTAGTGATCACAGTGGTGAGTCGACGCTTTCGAAAAGTATCAAAGCAAATACAAACTGCAATGGGGGGCGTGACTGCGGCGACAGAGCAAATGATCAAGGGTCATAAGAATGTGCTGTCATTTGGTGGTCAAAAAGTGGAGTCTGAACGCTTTCATCGCATTAATGATCGTAATCGTTATCAGAATATGAAATTGGCAACCACTCAGGCCATTAGTCAGCCGTTGGTGATGATTATTGGCTCTTTTGCATTAGCCTTTGTGTTATATGCAGCCAGTATTGATTCACTGAGAGCTGACTTAACGGCGGGGACCTTTGCTTCATTACTCGGTGCCATGATGGCGATGCTTCAGCCGATTAAAAATTTAACCCGTGTTAATGCCGATTTTCAACGAGGGATCGCGGCCTGCACCACTGTCTTTGAGTTGTTAGATACTCCAACGGAAGAGGATACGGGCTCACTTGAAGTGAAACGAGTCCGTGGGGATTTATGCTTTAAAGGGGTTGATTTTAGTTATCCTAATCAATCCAAGAAAGCGTTAAATGGCATTGACTTCTCAGTCGAACAAGGTAAAACCATTGCCCTTGTTGGGCGCTCTGGTTCCGGAAAATCAACCATTGCCAGTTTAATTACGCGTTTTTATTCCGGGCTAAGTGCGGGTGATATTTGTATTGATGATGTGCCTATTGAGCAATACACGCTTAAGTCGTTACGTCAACAAGTGGCTCTTGTGTCCCAACAAGTGACGCTGTTTAACGATACTATCGCCAATAACATTGCTTATGCTTATTCAGGTCACGTGACACGAGAGCAAATAGAGCATGCTGCAGAGCTGGCTTATGCAATGGAATTTATTAAGGATCTCCCTAATGGACTGGATACAGAAATTGGTGAGAATGGTGTCATGCTATCGGGCGGACAAAGGCAGCGTATTGCCATTGCTCGTGCTATTTTGCGTGATGCGCCTGTGCTCATTTTAGATGAAGCCACTTCAGCATTGGATACTGAATCTGAAAAAGCCATTCAGCGAGGATTAGATAACTTACGTCAAAACCGAACGTCGATTGTGATTGCGCATCGATTGTCGACCATTGAAAGTGCAGATCAAATTTTGGTTATTGATCAAGGTCAAGTGATTGAGCGAGGCACCCATGATGTGTTAATGGAACAAAATGGAGCCTATGCCAATCTTTATCAAATGCAGTTTGGTGAATAATGCAAGCCTGGATTAATCAAGTTTGGTATGGCAATAGCTTGTGGCGCTGGGTGTTAATGCCGATATCTTGGCTGTATGCCATGGTGACGGCAATCAGGCGGCACTTGTATGCTGTAGGACTTAAACAAAAAACAGCATTACCTGTGCCTGTCATTATTGTGGGTAACATTACTGTCGGAGGCAGTGGAAAAACACCGACAGTGATTTATTTGATTGAGCTATTACGTGAACATGGCTATAAACCTGGCGTGATCAGTCGAGGCTATGGTGTGACAATCGATGGCGTAAAGTCTGTGTATCCTGGCGCAAAAGCCGTTGAAGTGGGTGATGAACCTGCGATGATTGTCGCGCGTACTCAGGTACCTATGGTTGTGGGTCCAATGCGTATTCAAGCCGCTCATCAGTTACTGGCCGATTTTGATGTGGACATTATTATCAGTGATGATGGACTGCAACATTATGCCATGGAAAGAAATATTGAAATTATTGTTGTGGATGGCCATCGACGTTTAGGTAATGGATGCTTATTACCCGCAGGGCCTTTAAGGGAGGGAAATTGGCGATTGAGTCAAGCCGATTTTATTATCGTTAATGGTGGCGAGGCAAAAAAGGGCGAATATCAAATGCATCTGCACGCTAAACCCATTAAACCGCTGCTTGCACAGTCGCATTTCACCTTTCAGCGAAATGAGCCTATTGTGGCAATGGCTGGGATCGGCAACCCGCAACGGTTTTTTAATAGCTTGGCACAATTAGGGTATCGAATGCACAAAGCCCATGGGTTTAATGATCATCAAGCTTATCAATTTTCCACCATTAGCGAGCTAGCAGACGGGTATCCTTTAGTGATGACAGAGAAAGATGCCATTAAATGCCTAGATTTTGCTAAAGATAATTGGGGTTATTTAGCGGTTGATGCCACTATGTCATCGGGGTTTGAGCAAGCCTTATTGGTTAATATTAGTGAGCAGGTCAATGGAACCAAGGGCGAATATTCTTAAATAAGGTCAAGATTAAAGGTATATATTCAATGATATTTGATAAAAAATTGTTAGATATAGTGGCATGCCCTGTTTGTAAGGGAGCATTAAGCTATGATAAGCAGGCACAGCAGCTCATTTGTAAGTTTGATAAATTAGTTTATCCCATCAATGACGGCATTCCCGTTTTGCTTGAGAATCAAGCTCAAGATTGGGTGCCTGAAGAGGCAAGTCGTTAATACTTAGTAATACTAGTCAATTGAATACGTTAAGGCTTTTTGTTTAAACGTAAGTAAATATGTCAAAAAGCGCCGTAAGGCGCTTTTTTATTCGCTCAAGGTTTGTGGCTCCCTTTTCAAGGATATATAATAAGCTATTAATTACTTCACTCTTTTTTGTTAGATGGAGTTCTATTCTGTTTATATTTTCTCTTGTAAGTATTCAATTTACCGTCTTATGTGAATGGAGTCTGAGTTATGGTAGATAATGTTTTTAAGGCTTTTATTGCAGAGCTGTTAGTCCTTAATAAAGGTGAGCGAGTTTCAAATTTTGAATACCGAGGGAAGCGGTATTGGTTGAAACAAGCGGAGCATCATTCTGGAGTGATGCGAATGTTAAAACCCAGTCCGTTAGAGGCCATCAAAACCGAAGTCCTAACCTTAAAAACCATGGCGGAGAAGCTGGCTCCTGTGCCTAAGTTAGTGTTGGCAGAAAGAGACTTTTTTGTGGTTGAGGATGTGGGCTCAACGGTAAAACAATGGCTGACCGAGAAGTCTATTAGCAAGCCTCGTATGCACCAGATTTTAAATGACAGCGCCAAGGCACTGGCGAATTTGCATACCATGAGCTTAGCTCATGGTCGCCCAGCTTTACGTGATATTAGTTGGCAAGACGGTCATGTGACCTTTATTGATTTTGAAGCAAGCCAATACAAAAAAGATCTGAATCATCAACAAGTGCGAGATCTACTCGTGTTTATCCATAGCTTGTATCGTTATCTCGGACCCTTGCATGATTTTATTTTGCCAGCCATTGAGCAGTATCGTTTACATGGTGGTGAAGCGGTTTGGCAAAGTGCAGCTAAGTGGTTAGAAAAATGGCAATGGTTATACTATCCTGTGTCCTTATTTAAAAATCGGGGTGGGCGTGATTTAATTCCCGTTTATTGGGTTCTGAAGCATTTTAGGGGGCAACCGACTCATTCATTTGGTTAGAGTGCTACTAGAAAAAAGATCTTAAGAGGTAATGCCAGTAAGTTAAGCTTACTGGCATTTTTAGTTCTTTTTGGTTAGGGATTATTCATTCTCTTTTTGTGGCGATAAACCTTGATATTTATTTTATTCATAACAGATCATATCGCTTTGAATGACTTTCAACTACCTTTTCTATAGACATAGCTTTATTTAAAAATCAAAAGGAATGAGATTCAATATGGCAAAGGCATTAACCCCAACTTCGGCTTCATCATCCTATATGGGGCAAAATGAGAGTGGGCCTCCTTCAAAAAAGCACATGTTCACATTAACTTGTTTGATTTTATTATTTTTCTTATGGGGATTTATTACAAGTTTGAATTATATTCTTATTCCAGAGGTTAAGGCTATCTTTTCGCTTAATAATGCGCATGCCATGTTAGTCCAATTTTCTTTTTTTATTGCGTATTTTATCGTGTCATTGCCTGCTGGTCTGTTACTTAAAAAAGTAGGCTATAAGTCTGGTATTATATTGGGTCTACTCTTGTCTGGTATTGGGTGTTTACTTTTTTATCCGGCAATACAGCTATTGATTTATCCGTTATTTTTACTGGCGTTATTCGTTCTTGCTTCGGGGATTATTCTGCTTCAAGTCACAACCAATGCTTATGTGACTGTATTAGGTCCCTCAGAAACGGCTGCGAGCAGACTTAATTTAAGTCAAGCATTTAACTCTCTCGGCACAACGGTCTCTCCTTTATTCAGTCAATTTTTAGCCTTGTCAGGTATATTTATTCTTATGGGGAGTTTGTTTGGGTTACAAAAAATGACCCAAATGCAAATTGTACAATTTATCTATATTTTTCTCTCGATCATCTTATTTGGAACATCAATCATTTTTACCGTATTGCAGTTACCTAAGATTGAATTTGAATCGCCATCGGTATCAAAAAGGTCATCGAAGAAGATTAGCTCCCCCTGGAGATCTTCTCATTTATTACTCGGTGCCGTAGCTATTTTTTTGTACGTCGGAGCCGAAGTGGGCGTAGGCAGTTTTTTAATCGGTTTTTTAGGCGAACCGCATATCGCGGGATTAACCCCTGGAAAAGCCGCTGTTTACCTAAGCTATTACTGGGCGGGTGCCATGATAGGCCGCTTTATTGGTTTTTTTGTTTTAAAAAGACTACCTGCTGGAAAAGTATTATTTTTTAATGCACTTATAGCAATAGGTTTACTTATTTTGGTTATTCTTACTCATTCTTCCCTTGCGATGTGGGCAATTGTATTTGTTGGCTTGTGTAATTCTATTATGTTTCCTACGATTTTTAGTTTAGGTTTACGTGGGTTGGGAGAACATACTGAGCAAGGCTCTAGTATTTTATGCTTAGCTGTGGTTGGTGGTGCATTAATACCATTATTACAAGGCGTTATTGCTGATAGTATTGGTCTACAACTGGCCTTTATTTTACCCTTATTGTGTTATGTGTATATTGCTTATTATGGCATCAGAGGATCAGCTCTGGAGCAGAGTATTGAGTAAGCTGCTCTTAAATAACATGCAGTATCGTTAATTTCCTTCAATGAAGATGGGGTGATGCTTTTTGGCTGTGTTACCCATTTTTTGCCTTAATCCTTCATTAGATTTTAGTTCTGCTACGCTTAATTTATGTTTTCCAGACAGGCACTTTACTGGGGAGCAATCAATACTCAGCTGTATAATTAATATACTGATAATAAGGATATTGTTATGACTCTTTTAAAGTCGACCATTTCATTAGTTGTCCTACTTTTGCTAAGCACAATGATTATTGTCTCTTGCTCCAGTCATAAAAAAGAGCCGACTGTCTTTGAAACGATTCAAACTAATCTGGCATTTTATACGCCAGACCTTGAAATGAATAATCAAAATCGTATCGCAAATACCAATATTAATCCTTTTGATCCCCCTTTATCAGGAGTGCCTGCGGGCTATCGTGGGTTTGAAGGCAGTTATAATTACCCTGCATTTAACAAGAAACCCCCTGTTAAAGGCTATCCTTGGACACGTTCACTAAAGGGCAAACCCATTAATGCTGCAACGGCTGAGCAATATGTCAACTTGCTTAAAAATCACATTAAAGATGACATGATTGCCTTATTGTCTGATAGTCGAAAAGTGGGCTCATTTCCACAGTGGAATGCTGCGTCACGTGGTTGGTATAATCAACCTTGGTTATCGCCCATTCGTGATGGTATACATGGTGCTTACTTAGGTTCAGCGTGTATGTCACCCGCATTGTTTCCAAAATCTGGTTTAACGGAACCGTTTTCAACCTATGTTCTGGTTTTTTATAATGATATTGCTGCCCAGTCTTTGTATCGTGTTTGGGGGCAAGGGGCTGTATCACCGAACTTTACGAATAATGCGGCGATTTTTGATGAAGGCTCTATTATTGTAAAAGCGGCGTTTACGACAGCCAATGCGGATACATGGCAACCTATGCAATACGCACTTCCTTGGAGTATTTATGTCAACCCGACTAATTGCAATGGGGCGAGTAAAGTATTACATGAAACGGCTCATGCTAAGAAAGTGGGTGATCTTGCAGGTAAAGACATTGAAACCTATATCGCCAGTTCAATCGATAAACCAGAGCTTATTGATGTCAATTTATTTCAATTTGATATTGTGATCAAAGATTCGATAGCCTCGCCTGAGACGAAATGGGTCTTTAGTACTTTAGTCCATGATGTTGGCGATCTTTATACTGTTCCCGATGCGGCGACAGCATGGAAACATATGGTGCCTCTGGGGGCGATGTGGGGTAATGATCCTCAAGTCATTAACATTAATAGGGCATTAAATGAAACATGGATAAACCAGCAAGCGCCTTTATATGCAAGAGAAACCTTAGGGTGGGGAGG
Organism: uncultured Shewanella sp.; assembly: GCF_947495455.1. GTDB lineage: Bacteria > Pseudomonadota > Gammaproteobacteria > Enterobacterales > Shewanellaceae > Shewanella. Next base: position 111,735 of record NZ_CANLZC010000001.1, read on the forward strand.
AAGGTTATCGGGTCCTAATGATGGCGCGGTGCAAGCGCCACCTTATTATCAATGCTCTGGCGATGGCTGTGATCCTGATACGCTGTGTGAAGGAGACAGTTGCACCTTTGTCGATAAAGGAGGGGCGAACCTTGCCATGTCATCTTGTATGAGTTGCCATAGTGCGGCTCAATACACTATGGCTTCTTTTTTATTACCCGTTCCTTTAAAAGAAATTTCTGAATTTGGCACGCCAGTTCCGAGTATGCATGCTTATGCCAATACCAGTGGAGAATTTCAAGGTAAGAAGTATCAATATAATAAAGAGGCGGTTGTTTTTTATAAAGATAATACACCTCAATGGATGACTTGGTTTCAAAATAGAAGTGGTGAAGTGGCTAAAGATCAAATTAATCCAAAGGTGATTTCCTCCACAGATTACAATATGAACTTTCCTTTTAAAGCCATGCGTTACTGGGCTCAAGAAATTTGTATCGATCGAAAAAATCGTGTGAATAGCCCAGTTTGTAAAATTTTGCCTTCAACAACATATATGAATGCCAGTCATTAAATAATGGATGTATTCCCCTTTCATTGACAAAGGCAATGAGAGGGGAATGGGCATTATGATTTAGCTATATGTGCCAATCATTTTCAGAAATCCTTGTATGATGGTGGCATTCATTAAATCCAGAAAAAAGGCGCCGACCAAAGGCACCAAAATAAAGGCCTTAGGTGAAGGGCCGTGTTTTGCCGTGACAGCGTTCATATTGGCGATGCCCACGGGCGTGGCGCCCAATCCCAGCCCCACAAACCCAGAAGAGATAACCGCAGCCTGATAATCACGTCCAAGAAAGCGAAATACGACAAAGATAGCGAAAAATACCATGAGTATTGTTTGTGCCAAGGTTACGAATAATACTGGGCCTAGAGTATTGGACAATATCCAAAGTTGCATGCTCATTAAGCTCAGGCAAAGAAACAATTGCAAGCTGATCTCTTGAGCAATATCCACCGCGCTCTTTGACAAGGTGAGTTTAAAACCGTCCGCGATATTAGTGAGTATGATGGCGCTCAACATGGCGGTGAGAAAGCCGGGTAAGGTGACGCCGCGCCCAGAAAGATAGGTATTAACCAGTTCACCAGCCTGCACACATATGGCCAAAATCATCAAGGTGCCAAGAGCGCCTCTTACTCTAGCCTCGATTGAAAGATTAGCGGGGGCCTGTGTTGGCTCAGGCTTTTGAGTTATATCCTCATTTGACGCTGTTAATTGATTTTTATTGATGAGAAATCTCGCAACCGGCCCGCCAACAATCCCGCCAGCAATGAGGCCAAGTGTGGCAAACATGATGCCGATTTCCGTTGCCCCTTTTAATCCGGCTTCTTGTGCTATCTCACCCCAAGCAATCGCGGTGCCGAAGCCGCCTGCAAAGGAGACACTGCCGCCAAAGAGCCCATATCCAGGATTCACGCCCAACGCTGTGGCAATCCCCACTCCCAATAAGTCTTGTAAAATGAGAAACACCGCCGTGACGAGAGTGAGAATAAGGAGTGCCTTGCCGCCTGCGGCTAATGTTCGAAATTTGGCTGTCAGGCCCACAGTGGAGAAGAAGACTAAGATCATTTGATCTCTCAGTGCCAAGTCAAACAGTATCTTTATGTTAAAAATAAGATAAATCATGGCCATCAATAGGCTAAATAAAAAACCGCCCGTTACAGCAACGGGAATATTAAAGCGCTCTAAAAAGGGCCATTTGCTATTGATAAAACTGCCGACAAACCAGACCATGATAGTTAAAATCACCACATCGGCACCGCTTATGAGTATTTCTCTCATTGTCTCTCCCTGTTTCTTTCAAAAAAACGCTCGTCCATTATACCTTTTTATTTCAGTGCCATATGCAAAATGGGAAAAGGTTTTCCCATATCATCTAAGGGTGAACGTGAAACGATAGTAAACCCCATATGCTCATAAAAACCGACAGCCTGAGGGTTTTGCTCATTCACGTCTACTTTGGTGACATTTAACTGCTCGATGGCATATCGCAGTAGCCGCTGACCAATACCTTGTCCTCTGGCTTCGTTTAGAATGAACAGCATTTCAACCTTGGCATCATGGACACCCACAAAACCTAAAATGCTCCCCTGTTTGTTTTTAATACACTTTAAGGTCACAGCAGGAAAAGCTTGCTCAATAATGATAGGTTTAAAAAACGCAATATCGTCTTCTGTAATGAAGTTATGGGTGGCTCGAACTGAATTTTCCCAAACATTCAACATTTCTGCGAAATCTTCAGGGCGTACATTTTCTATTTTCATTTTTGACTCTTATTTTGAATGAAATCCATGTGCAGCCGCAAGCACGCAGTGTAGCCTGTCTTGATTGCTGGAATCTAGGAAAATCTAAGGAATAGCTAAGGAATAGTTAATATTTTTCAAGAGTGTCATTTTACATTGGGGTCATTTTTTTATAGGTGAGTGGAGTTCATGAACGCCTTATTTTAAGGCGTATTTTTTGTAGTGGCATAGACAATTTGTTTAATTGAAGGGGGAAGTAGGGGAGGTTAGATTTCTCTAGCTACCGATTAGATTTAAACTCATTCGATCTAAGGGCTTTAAGGTTTTACAACCTTTGAACTTGCGGACCTTGATGATAACCAAGCATTAAAAATTTGAAATGAAGCTCACTCTATATTCTCACTACCTTTTTTACTGCTCCACCCTCATGAAAAGAAATACTAAAGCGTCCTCTAAATATCTTCTTATCTAGTACCACTTGAGCTGCTTTTTTCTCAAGTTCAACTACCATTACATGAGAATTAAATGAAAGCAATTTGCTAGATGAATAAACATCAAATTCTATAGTATTTTTGTCTATAACCTCAACACCCTCAAGGCTAGCATGATATGAATCAGATCTAAAATTAAGAACTTTAATATCTGAAAATCCGGTATCGATATACATGCTTATTTCTAAGCCATCAATATCTGTTTCCGTCTCACCATGTGATGATACTTCAAATGGGTTGGTACATTTCACACCAAAATTGCCAATCTCTATATTCGAAAGCCGCTCGACACCATATTTACAAGTGCCAATTACTGGAGTGGACGTTTTGTGTGTATTTTTTTGGGGAGTGAAAGCAAAAGCATCTCCTTTACGGAAATATTTAGATTGGGACGAATCTGGATGATGAGGAAAATAAACCGAACAAAAATTTGGATCGTCACCACTACGATTCCTATTTTTCAGCTCATCAACACACACATCAAAATGACCTTTAGCTTCATTTATTTTTGACTTATAACGTTCAATTTCTTTGCTTCTGTTTATTCCTTCGCGAGTGTATGCCCTACTAAGAATAAAATCCCTACCAAATTCAAGGTACACCCGACCATTTAGTTCCGGATACAGTTGGACATGCTTATAATAACTGTTTCCTCCGAAATTTAAATCTTCAAGCCCATTTACCAAAAATTTATGACAATTTGAAATTAAATCGAACGAAAAAATATTTTTTTCGTCTGGCAAATAATTCCATCTAAAGTTTGTGATCTTAATATTGAGCTTATTATGATCAAATCTGGTACATCTCGACAGAACAAAGGTATGACGAAGAATGTTGGATGTATCAAAAATATCAAATCTAGAAGTCTTTCCAGTGCTAGAGGCGAGCACATATTTCTGTTCTTGCTCAAACTTACTAAACTCAAAATGCCCTTTGTCACCCGTTGGGATGAACCCTAAAATCTCACCTTTAGGTGCCGTTCTGGCAGAAACCTCCAAAAACGGTTTTGAAAACAACGGATCAAATTTTTCAACAATAATGTCGGTAACTTTGTGACCAGACTTTACAAGTGTAGCTAGCTGTTTCTGCTGAATTTCTTCTACTTTTGGCCCGAAAAGTGACCTCTCACAGTTTATGCCTTTGGACGAACAATGGGCCGTGTACCAAATAGCTGGTAGTCCTGTAAAAAGTGTGACAATAATTGCAGATATACTTGCCACTCTTTGAATTTTTGACATCGCCTTATTACCAATAATTTGTTGAAAGTGTAAAGGAGGTACCTTTCGCTTGTTTTCGTAGCAGTGCCTTGTTATGCATGGCTGCCATCCGGTAGTTTCAGCTCTAATTGATCATTGAACTCTTTTGGGGTGGTGATTAGCGCAATATCACTTAAATCACCCACATTTAAGTGATATGGGCCTGGTTCAGTGCTGTTTATATCAATTTTTATCCTGTACTCTCGTTGATGAGCGAACAAGCTACGCTTTTGATAACCGAGTTTGTTTTCCGGCATATTGCCATGAAATTCGTGTTCGTTGAAATAATCTACCAAACCAAGGTTGCCATTCACATTGAGCTTTTCAATTGCAGATTTACAGCGCTCGATAAATTTCGTCGCATTTATAATAACTACACAGAATTTTCCCAACCCAAAGCATGATTCATGGAGTGAAAGAGTGCGTTTAAATTCAGATAAAGTCTCGAAGGATACATTATGGTGACCTCGACTATTCAAGGAATATATGCAGAAAACATTATGATTTTGCAAATGATCACCATGCATAACTATTGGCGCTGCTAAATCAGATGCTGGAATAATATGATCGCCAACCTTTATTTCCCCCAACTTCTCTGGCTGGTAAAGAGCAATGATCCCTTCATATTCATCACCCCGTAACTCACCAGATTCATCCTTGTATTCCTTAAAGGATCGAATTGTATTCATGAACAACTTTCCATTCACAAAATCTTCTGCGTACTCTTTGTTTTCAAATAATTTTACGAAAGCAAATATAGTAGACACTCTTGCTCCTTAAGATGCATAACTGTAGTTGTTAAGCTTATTATCCAACACCAGCAGAATAATCTTCCAACCTGCTTAATATTAAGACGTTAACATACACTCCCAACACTTTGTTGTAAAATCGTTAAATGCTAAAGTAAGCGGTGGATAAGCATGAGGCAGTAAAAGAGACAATAGACAACTTTATGATGGCTTCTGCATGATAATAGTCACTACCCGTAATAAACAAGCTTTATCACTGGTAGCTGCCTCATGGGACAAACTTATTGGCACTATTTAGTTGTACTATTGTGGCATAAGCTTGAATTACCAATAACCCAATAAAAAGTCCTTTGCATGTCGGAATGGTCGAGGGCTGTATAATCCTTACTTTTTTAATCCCCCTTAATTTTTCATAAATCTCGGTAACAAATTTTTAGGCGCTTGATTAGCATTGACAAAGTGCACGCCTGCTCGATGGCGCAAACGATACAAGGCCTGATAACATAAGGGCACGAGAAACAAGCGAGTGATCGTTGAATAAGAGTAAGTCATTAATTTGGGGGCATTCATAGACGTGGGGATAAGCATAACTGTAACGAATGTATACTTTGGTGTGGCTACTGTTATCAACATTAAATTATGTTGTCAGTATTGGTGTTGATGTTTATATATATAGTGACTGACGGAGTGCTACTTTTTTGGGTTTGTGACTGCTTACTTAATCTTAAAGGTAGAGGGCAGGTGGAGCAGAGGGCGGAGTGAGTGTTTTAAGCAAAAGGAAAAATTTTTCAGCTATTTAAAAATATGATGTAATTTCATAAAATTTAAGCCTATTTTACTAGAGATGAATGACGGCGACCCTTTGAATACAATCAATATATCCCAAGTACAAAAAATAGGTGATTATCAGTTTGAACAACTCAAGACGACAGATCAGATCATTTTAAATGACAAAGTATATAACGTTAAGCTTCATGAGGATGGAGAATTTACTGTTGAAAGACAGTATACTGGAATTAGTGAAAATCTGTGCAGACCATTTACAGCAATAAAAGACTTTTTTGGAAGAATGTCTACCAGTGGTGAAAGTGCGACAGAAGAAAGGGCTGAACAAATGGCTCGTATCATTAATGACAATTCAACCATTAAGCTTAATCAGATTAAAAATAAAATGGGAATGACTTGTTTCGAAGGTGCAAACCGAGATGTTTATATAGATCAAGAGGGTAACGGATTTAAAGTATCAAAGAACAACCTAGAAGGGCGAGATATTGGTATTGCAAACACGAGTTTAAGATTAAATGATATTTACTCTAACCCTAATTTTTATGGCGGAAAATACGCACATTTAGCCACTAATGAAGTCAGGCGAGCGGTAGATGCTTCAGGAACAAAGATGACGATTTCAACTTTTTCAGTGATTAAAAACGCTGAGAATTTACAATTCACTAAGCTTGATGGCGGGGTCGTCAGCAATAAACCTTATGAGAAAATTCCCGAATCGGCTTTACAAGAGCTTAAAAATGCTGGTTTTCAAGCTTGGGACGTTAAGCCTGATAACTTTATAAAAATAAAGAACGAAACCGGAGGTTATGATTACTTGCCTATTGATGCAAAATTTATTGGAACATATGGTCGTGAACGTCATGATAGTATAAGAACAAACTATGTAGAAAGTCAGCAGCTTAAAACGGGTGATAAGTATGCCTTTGGAGAAAAGTTTGTTGATAAATATGCATAATATTCAGTATATTCTAAGTGAGTATCTTGTGTAAACAAGCGCATTTAACTTAATATTATTGTCACAGAATATTGAACGTCCTCAAATTAACCTGATGTGATGCCTATCGTCAGAGAAGAGGCCATCACATCAGGTCTGAGCGAGTACAATTTATTTTTATACCAATTCCATTATATAGATGATCAATTCAGAGCCTCTCAGGCTTTTCAATTCAAGGCGCATTTATGCTGTAATGGTGATTCCCTTTCAAGTGAATGCAACGCTGAAGTGGAATGTCTGAGAAGCTCACTTGTGCGGGTTTCAACATACTTTATGCTACGTTAGCTGCTTTCGATATAGAATGACTATTAGCTTCAATCATCTGCGACCGCCATGGATGGTGGGACTGTCTGTTGATGCAGGAGCAATTAACGACCTTGCCTACAGCATGTTGAATTCCCGCTGAAAGATCACTTATATAATGGAATTGGTATTATAACGACTCGCATTTGAATCTCATTGCGCATAATCGCTATTTTACTGTGCTTCTCATTACCTGTTTTTCACTCATTTTTTCATGAGCTATTTTCTCATGAACCTTGGCAATGCAATGTTAGCGGCTTGATTAGCATTGGCAAAGTGCACGCCTGCTCGATGGCGCAAACGATACAAGGCCTGATAACATAAGGGCACGAGAAACAAGCTAGTGATCGTGGAGAAGAGTAGGCCACCAATAATTGCGATGGCCATGGGGGCATAGGCTGGGCCACCGCCGCCCACTTGTGTGTCGCCTAAGGCCAAAGGTAATAAGCCCAGTACTGTGGTGGAAACGGTCATGAGCACAGGCCGCAGACGCGTGACACAGACGTTGGCAATGGCACTTGAAAGGGTGTTCAGTGAAGGGCGGTGTTGGTTGATTTGATCCACTAATACTATGCCGTTATTCACCACTATGCCCATTAAAATTAATATGCCTATCATGGGCATCATAGACAGTGGCGTATCGGTGAGCATTAAGGCCCAAAATACCCCAGTGATTGAAAAAATAATGGCATTAATAATGGCTGTGGGTAACAGCAGTGATTCAAACAGCGCGGCCATGACAATATAAATCATGGCGATAGCCAATAACATATTGGTGAGCATGATGTTCTTTTCTTCATTTTGCCGCTCAAACCCGCCAGTTAATGAATAACGATAACCGGGGGGAAAGTCAATGGTATCCATGATCTTGATGATTCGGCTTTGTGCGTCTTGTAGCGATAAATCATCAAGATTTGCGCCTATGGTTAAGGCTGTTTGCCTATCATAGTGGCGAATACTGTCAAATCTAGGCTGGATCTTAATTTGACTTAGACTATTTAAATCATAGACTTGTTGATTTATCCTAAGTATGGGCAAGGCTTTTAATTGGGATAAAGACAATTGTTCAGATGAAAGGCGCAGCTTGATGCGCAGCTCGCCATTAGGCGCGTGACGAAATGAGCGCAGCATTTGCCCACGTAGCGCGGTGGCAATATCTCGAGCGACACGCTCAAGGCTTAAACCAAGCCGCGCGATAAGCTGCCTATCAAGGGTGATGAGCACTTCTTGTTGGGCATTATTGACCTCTGAGCGCACATCACTTAAGCCTTCAATACGAGATAATAAGGGGACGACTTGTTCACTTAATTGCAATAACTTGTCGGTGGATTGACCGCTTAATGACACCCGTAATCCTTGATTTTGGTTTCCCCAGCCAAATTGAGGACTGGCCTGTGTGAAGGTGGGGAAATCTTGGCGTATGGCGTCTTTCAACTCATTAATACTGATAGGCAGATCCGGTTTGAGTAATAAGGTTGATTGTGCCGTGTCGGGGGCATAATAGCTGTAGATAGTATCGATATGAAAAGTGTCTTGGTGCGCATAAAGATAGGCTTCCATGCGGTCCACCATGGCTTTTGTCACATCGAGGTGATGGCGTCCTTTCACATTATAATTGATAAATAAGCGTTCAGTCCCTGGATTGTCATCTTGATCTTGTTTAACAAATTGCATGGGAATCGCCGTTGAGGCTAATAATAACAGCGCGATAAGACCGCCAGTTTTGGGATAATTTAATAAGCGACTCAGCCAGACTTGGTATGTGTGGGCGAGGCGGGAAGGATCGCTCTTTTTTGTCGGGGTAAAGTGGACTGTATTGAGCAGTAGAGGTATGAGTGTTTTGGCGAGCAACAAGGAGCTGCCTAATGCGATACAGATGGCGATGGCGACGTGCTCTAAAAACAAGGTGATTTCGACTTTTTCGCCGACAATATTGGGTAAAAAAACAATGGCCGTGGTTAACGTGCCTGCTAGCACGGCGAGGGAGACCTTATCGACGCCTTTTATTAAGGCCTGTGTTTGCAGCTGGCTGGATGTCACCTGTTGTTTTTCTTGTAAAATACTTTCTGTGATCACCACGGCATTATCGATGAGCATTCCCACGGCGAGTAACAATCCCATCATAGAGAGAATGTTGAGGCTGTAGCCGAGCAAATACATAATGGCCAGTGTGATGGCAATGGCGATAGGCACTGAGCTGACGACAATGAGGGTGGTTTTGAGATCTCGCAAGAATACATACAGCACTATAAAAGACAGTAGGGCACCGATGAGTCCTGCTGTTAGCAGATCCGATAGAGAAGATTTTACGCCATCGGCTTGATCTTCCATGATATAGACTTTAATGCCATCAAATTCACTGTTTTGCTGAGTTTGTTCTATTACCTTAAACACTCTGTCTGAAACGGCAACAAGGTTAGCCCCTGAAGCTTTAAAGACATCCAGTCCAATGGCAAACTGTCTGCCTAATAATCGCCCCTCAGTGGGTTCGGGGAGTTGGTAACTCACATCAGCAATATCCTCTAAGGTGATGTAAGGCGTAATGGGCAGTTTGGCAATATCATTGAGATTGCGATATTCACCTTGAGGAGAGAGTTGATAGATTTTATCTTGCGTGCGTATGGCTCCCGCATTGAGGATAAAGTTTTCTCGCGCTAGCCGCCCTGTGAGTGCCGTGATACTGACGCCACTGGCGGTAAGTTTTTTTCCATCGACTTGAATGCGGATCTGCTTTTTATCGACGCCGTAAAGGGTAACTTTTGACACGCCTTCAATGCGCTCTAAAGGTTTTTTTAATTGATGCTCAAGTAAATCATAGGCACCTGATAGAGCATGCTGACTCGAGAGTCGAATATTGATTAAAGGCAGATCCGATGTTGAAAACTGTCGAATAAAAATGCGTTCCACATCCTTTGGCAACAAGTGTCTCACGGCATCGATTTTCTCTCGAGCTTCCAAGCTTTTTGTGGCGATATCCTCACCCCACTTCATGATGAGCTCTATTTCAGCACCATCTTGACTCGATGTGGAGTTTAGCTCCTCGATGCCACTTAAGGTGGCAAGGGAGCCTTCTAATACACGAGTGATCTCCCGTTCAACTTCACGAGGAGTGGAGCCTTTATAGGGCACCTCTATCATCACTTGGGGAATATCAATGCCAGGGAGTAGCTCCAATGGCAGCAATTTCGTGGTGGCTAATCCAAATAATAAGGTGGCAATGAAGAATAAGCTGGTGGTGACTGGCCGCGTTAAGGCGATGTTTGTCAGACTCATTATGCTTCTCCCTTTTGCGGGGCTATTGAGGTATTAGCTTGAGTGTGAAACGCGCTTGCGGTTGAGAAGGACTTGCGGTCAAAGACGCTATAAAGCACAGGAAGCACTATGAGGGTCAGCAGAGTTGATAAAGTTAAACCAAAAATGACACTGATAGCCATAGGGGCTCGCACTTCGCTACCGTCACCGACTCCTATGGCCATAGGTAACAGGCCTAAGGTGGTGGTTAATGTGGTCATTAATATGGGGCGAAGACGAGATTGGGCCGCTTGAATAACGGCTTGGGATTTCGCCAAGCCATCACTTCGTAGCTGATTAATTCTATCAATGAGTACAATGGCATTGTTAACCACAATGCCGGCTAGCATGATGAGGCCAATAAATACCACGACACTCAGTGGTGTGTTGGTGAGGTATAAGCCAAGAATACTGCCCGCTAATGCCATTGGAATGGTGACTAAAATAAACAGTGGATGCACTAATGATTCAAATTGACTGGCCATGACGAGATAAACCAAAACAATGGCCAGTAGCAAAGCCATTTGGAGTGAAGTAAAGGCGGTTTGCATTTCTTCGTTTTGACCACCAAATCTCAGCCCTATGGTGTTAGGTAAAGGCTGGGTTGAAAGGAGCTGTTGTGCCTGTGCTACAGCTTGATTTAAGTTGCCGTAGGCAATATTGGCACTGACTAAGGCAATACGTTGTTGGTGAAGGCGATTGATGGCTGAAGGGCCTAATGTTAAAGACACATCCGCCACGGCGCTTAAGGGAATAGGGCGCTCGCTGTCAGGGTTAATGATCATACTGTCAATATCACTGATGCTATTGCGCTCAGTTAATTGACTGCGCACGAGAATATCGACTTTTCTGTCTTGAATCGTGTATTGGCTGGCAAAAGTTCCGCCAATTCGCTGGGCAATGCGTGTGGCGACAGTGGGAGCATCCATATTGAGCGCGGCAAGCCTTGCGTGATCAAATCGAATGCTGAGCTCAGGTTGACCTGAACGTAGGCTAGTGCGAACGTCGACAAAACGTTCATTCTGGCTGAGTACATCGACTAAGCGTTTTGAAACTTGTGTTAACTCTTTAATGTCATAACCACTGAGCTCGATTTCAAGGGGCGTGTTAAAACTGAACAAGCTGGGTTGTTCAATCTTAAGTTCAACCGATGGGATCAGCATGGCGGCCTGACGTAGGTGTTGTGACACTTTATCTAAGCCTTGCTTATGGGTTAATTTTACTTGTAATCGGCCCCAGTTTTCACCCCCTTGTTCGATATTGGAAGACATAAGCCCGCTACTGCCTGCTTGACTGAAAACTTGTTTGACCTCAGGCAGTGAGTCGATGGAGGCGGACAATTGTTGCAATACCTTATCGGTTTGATGGACGCGGCTGCCAGGTGGCAAGAGAATATCGGCATAAAAGGTGCCTTGATCCATAGTTGGAATGAGCTCCATGCCGAGTTTTGGTAGCAAGGATGTCGCTGCGATAGACAGGCTGAAGGCAATCACCAGTGAAGTCCATTGCCGATGCAGGGCCGCCTTGAGTATGATCTCATAATAATAATAAATTCTGCGATAGACGGCATCAAATAGGCTTAAAAAGGGCCTAAAGAGGCATTTTGCTAACCAAGTGATGACACGTATGAAGATTAAGCTTGCCGTTATCAGTGTAAAAGGAAGCGTGCGGCAGACAAAGTTTAGGGGAAAGGTGAGCCAGCGGTACCCGCTGGATTTTTCATTTTGAACAGGTCTCTTTTGGGGAGTGTTATTATGCGTTTGTGGCGATGGCTCAACACTTGCCCGCCAGCCTTTTCTTGAGGCAAGCATGGGAATGGTCGTCAAGGCTACGATTAAAGAGGCAATTAAGGCAAAGGTGACTGTGAGGGCTTGATCGGAAAACAGGGCGCCTGCCACACCATCGACAAAAATGAGTGGAATGAAGACAGCTAGCGTGGTCAAGGTTGATGCAAAAATAGCGCCTGAGACTTGTTTGGTGCCTGTGATGGCCGCTTGGGTTCTATTCATGCCTTCAGATTGGCAGCGCTTAATATTTTCCAGCACCACAATGGCATTATCCACTAATAAACCGACAGCAAGTGCGATGCCTCCCAGAGACATCATGTTTAAGCTGATGTCACTAAAATACATCATGTTAAAAGTGGCAATGACAGAAAAAGGAATGGCGATGGAAATGATTAAGGTTGGAATAATATCTTTTAAGAAAAAATAGATCACTAACATGGCCAATACACTGCCGATTAACGCCGTATTAATGACTTCATCTATGGCTTGGGAGATAAACTCGGATTGATCGAAGATGATTTCAAGGGATGCATCAGGATAAAGGGATTGTAGGCGGCTAAATTGTGCTTTTATTCGCTTTGCTGCGGCCACTGTGTTGGCATCACCTTCTTTATAAATGGCCAGTTCAATGGATTCTTGACCATTAATGCGCGTTATGTCGCTTCGCTCTTTGTGGGCATCCATAATATTAGCCACTTCAAAGAGTCGAATAAGTTGAGAACCATTGCGGTAAATGATGATTTGCTCGAGCTCATTTAAAGAAGAGAATTGATTCAATGTGCGAACTAAGTATTCTTTATCGCCTTGCAGGACTTTTCCTGCGGAAAGGTTGATGTTTTCTTGTTCGATACGGTTTTTAATGTCATTGGCATTGAGTTGTAGCTGACTGAGTTTGTATTGATCTAATTGAATGTGGACTTCTTGCTCTAAGCCACCAGAGAGCTTTACGGATGCGATTCCCTTGATGGACTCCAGTTCTCTTTTTAGCGCTTCGCTAGCATAAGTGCGTATGTGTTTCAGTTGTGCTTCACTGGCATTGGGAGTCGACAATGCCAGTCGTATAATGGGATCCAGATTGGGGTTAAATCTCAGTAACAAAGGCTTATCGATATCAAGGGGCAAGTTAATGGCTTCTAGCTTCTCTCTAATGGCTAAACTGGCCATGTTCATGTCAGTTCCCCATTCAAATTCTAATACCACATCGGATAAACCTGCGCGCGAGATAGAGCTTACCTGTCTAAGGCCTTTTACGATACCGAGGGCTTCTTCTATGGGTTTGGCGATCAGCTGCTCAATTTCAACAGGCGCTGCGCCGTCATAGAGGGTACGAATAGTGACACTGGGGTAGCTTAGATCGGGCAATAATTTCACGGCCAGTCTGGAAAATCCCACCATACCAAATAGCATAATGGCCAGCATGAACATCCACACACTGACAGGCCGCTTTACCGCAGTTTGAATAATAGACATGTCAATAATCCTTATTGATGGCTTGATGCTAAGGTCAGCGGATTAATGATTTCTACAAGAGATTGATCTTTTAGATTGTGCAGTCCATGGGTGACGACATTGTCTCCCAGTGCAATACCTGAGATGATTTCAACTGTGTTATCTTCCTTATATCCAATGGATACCGATTTTTTTTGCGCCTTATTGTCATTGACTATGTATATGGAGTACTGATTATCTTGATCTATGATGGCTTGTGCGGGAACAGTAATGACATTTTTATGGGTGTCGTAGCGAATTTCCACGCGAGTAAACATGCCGGCTTTGAGCTGTGCATCATGATTAGGAATAGCTAATGTGACTTTAAAAGTGCCACTTTGGGTGTCGATAATGGGACTGATGAGAAAAACCTTGGCATTGAGGGCAACATTTTTCTGGTGACTGGTATAAATCTTTGCCGTTTGTCCGAGTTGTAAAAAGGGCAGTTGTGCTTCGGGTAGGTGTACAATGGCATGTAGCTTTTCTTGGTTAACAACATAAAAAAGTTCATCAAACTCTTGTGCCATATTGCCTGCTTTAACGCTGCGTTTAGCCACAACGCCCTTAATAGGCGAGCGAATTTTACTTTCGGTTACCTGAAGCTGAGCCTCATCACGCTTGGCACGGGCGGAGAGTAATTTGTATTCTAATTTTGCCATGGAATCGGCGCTCACAAATTGCTTATTTTCAATCTGTTTTAAGCGTTGCAATTCTTGTTCAATGATTTGGGCTTCAGCTTGCAGATGGGCAAGAGAGAATGCTTGTCTTTTGGCATCAACCACTGCCATGATTTGACCTTGAGACACATTGTCACCTTCTTCTACTCTAAGCTCTGTGATCATGCCCGCAAGTCGAGTGACGACTCTAGCTTCCTTTGGTGCTTCTAAAATTGCCGTTGTGTTATAAAAGGAGGAGACGTCTCCTTGTGTCGCGACACGGGTTTTGACGGGGATGGCATATTCAGGTTCTGTTTGAGTTGTTTTGGTTTCGCTACAGGCGCTTAAAAACGTGATGAATAAGCAAGCCCATAGTGTATGGCGGCGAGCAGGGTGGTTCATGTTGATATCCTTAACGATGTTATTCTTCTTCATTGCTTTATTCCATTAAGCATTTACCGTGCCAACATTTATTTTATTTATATTCAATGGCTTACACTTATTGTTGCTGTAAGTTTTGTTTTTTGATTATTTTATGTGGTTAAATTGTTTAACTTGTGGTGAGTTTGACGAAAGTCAGTTGAATTAGTTCATATCTTTGATGAGAAAATGGTGTAAAAAGGTGGTAGGGTATCGAACGGTTTTTTTGAGGCCAATAAAAAAGGCGCTAATGGCGCCTTTTTATGTGTTAACTTATTACGATAGCTAACGAAATAAGTTAACGTTTATCTGCAGGAATAAAATCCCGTACAGCTTCACCAGTATAAAGCTGGCGAGGACGGCTAATTTTATGACCCGGTTGATCAAGCATTTCTTTCCAGTGCGTGATCCAACCCACAGTACGTGCAAGGGCGAACATCACAGTGAACATGCTGGTTGGAATACCGATGGCTTTCATGATGATCCCTGAGTAGAAGTCAACATTTGGGTATAATTTCTTAGATACGAAATATTCATCTTCAAGGGCGATACGCTCAAGTTCCATCGCGACATCTAACAAAGGATCGTCCACATTTAGCTCGGCCAGTACTTCATGACAGGTTTCACGCATGACCTTGGCACGGGGATCAAAGTTCTTATAAACACGATGACCAAAGCCCATCAAGCGGAAGGGGTCGTCTTTGTCTTTTGCACGAGCGATGAACTCAGGAATGCGATCGACACTGCCGATTTCTTCTAGCATGTTTAGACAAGCTTCGTTTGCGCCACCATGTGCAGGCCCCCAAAGCGAGGCAATACCCGCTGCGATACACGCAAATGGGTTTGCACCTGATGATCCGGCTAAACGTACCGTTGATGTAGATGCGTTTTGCTCGTGATCGGCATGTAGTATAAAGATACGATCCATTGCACGCTCTACAATGGGATTCACTTTATATTCTTCTGTTGGAACAGCAAACATCATGCTCAGGAAGTTACCAGCGTAACTTAAATCGCTGCGTGGGTAGATGAAGGGCTGACCAACAGAATATTTATAACACATGGCTGCGATAGTCGGCATTTTAGAAACTAAACGCAATACGGCTGTTTCACGATCTTGTTTATCGTTGACATCGAGAGAGTCTTGGAAAAACGCTGATAATGCGCCGGTGACACCACATAGCATAGCCATAGGGTGAGCAGAACGACGGAAACCTTTAAAAAAGGCGACTAATTGCTCATCGACAAGCGTATGTTTTTTGACTTTTTGTACGAACGCTGCGTACTGTTCTTTAGTGGGCAACTCTCCATAAAGCAACAAGTAACACAAATCTAAATAATCAGAATCCATGGCTAACTGATCAATTGGGTATCCGCGGTGTAACAGTATACCTTGATTGCCATCTATGTAAGTGATTGCTGATTCACATGAGGCTGTTGCTAGAAACCCTGGATCGAAGGTAAAGTGACCTTTACTACCTAGTTTACTGATGTCAATAACGTCAAATCCAGCAGTCCCTTTTTTGATAGGTAGCTCGATTGAGTCGTTTCCTGGTAGTTCCAATTTGGCTATATTTTCAGCCATACCTCATTCTCCTTACTTCATATCTTATTTTGAGTGCGGCTTATTAAGCGCTCAATACTCTACAGCGGATCGTGATCACATTTCAATTCAAATAAGTGTTTAAATTTTTTTTAACATAATTAAATTTGATTTAAGCATCTGTATAAAAAGGTTTTTACTCATTTTAAAAAGAAAAAAACTAAATTTGCATTATGTGACGTTTGTATTTGACATTAGCCGCGAGTATACTTGAGTCGGCTCATTTTAGAGCCACAAACATATTCGTTGAGAAACGACTTTTTCCTTGTTAATGAGTAGCTTCTAAAGCGTAAAATGTTTGTTTAAACTTTTCTTTTGTGACATTTTTAACTAAGCTAAATATTAGATTAATTTTTAATCAAAAGTAGTTCATATAACAAAAAACCAGCTCAATTGAGCAGAGTGAGCAGAACGTGAAAAAGCAAAGACCTGTCCATTTAGATCTGCAGACCATTCGCTTCCCTGCAACTGCGATTGCGTCAATCCTTCACCGAGTATCCGGTGTGATAATGTTGTTTGCCGTTGGCATTCTTATTTGGTTGCTAAATGAATCATTAGCTTCACCTGAGAGTTTTGCCAATGTCCAGTCTCTTTTTGATAACCTTTTAGTCAAGTTTGTTATCTGGGGTATTTTAACCGCACTGGGTTACCATCTCATTGTTGGCGTACGCCATCTAGTGATGGACGCTGGGTGTTGGGAAGAATTAGCTTCAGGTCAATTATCGGCTAAAATTGCGATTGCCTTGGCGGTCGTCTTTTCTATCATAGTGGGGATTTGGGTATGGTAACCAACGCAGCAAGCCTTGGACGCAGCGGTGTCCACGACTTTATTCTTATTCGTGCAAGTGCAATTATTTTAGCCTGTTACACCATTTTTATGGTGGGTTTTGTGGCTTGTAATTCCCCCCTCACTTATGACGTATGGCACGGGTTGTTCAGTGCTATACCAATGAAAGTGTTTACTATTTTGACGCTGATTGCCGTATTGGTCCATGCTTGGATTGGTATTTGGCAAGTGCTCACCGATTACGTGAAAAACGTGGCCGTTCGTGGCGTACTTCAGTTTGTTTTTGTCATTGCTGCGTTTTCGTATCTTGTCGCAGGCATATTAATTGTGTGGGGTGTATAAGTGAGTATTCCAGTACGCGAATTTGATGCAGTCGTAATTGGTGCTGGCGGCGCAGGCATGCGCGCGGCATTACAGATTTCTAAAGAAGGTAAGAGCTGTGCGCTTTTATCTAAAGTGTTTCCAACGCGTTCTCATACGGTATCGGCTCAAGGGGGTATTACGGTTGCTCTGGGTAATGCCCATGAAGATCACTGGGAACAACACATGTACGATACGGTCAAAGGTTCTGATTTTATCGGCGACCAAGAAGCTATCGAATTCATGTGTAAAACAGGTCCTGAAGCTGTCATTGAATTAGAGCAGATGGGTCTGCCTTTTTCACGTTTCGATAATGGTACCATTTACCAACGTCCTTTTGGCGGCCAATCAAAAAACTTTGGTGGAGAACAAGCGGCAAGGACTGCGGCGGCTGCTGACCGAACGGGTCATGCATTATTACATTGTTTATACCAGCAAAATGTGAAGCATCATACTCAAGTTTTTTCTGAGTGGTATGCACTCGATTTAGTCAAAAATGAAGATGGCGCCATCGTAGGTTGTACCGCAATTGATATTGAAAGCGGCGACATAGTTTATTTTAAAGCCAAAGCTACAGTACTTGCTACTGGCGGTGCTGGCCGTATTTTTGCTTCAACCACCAATGCCCACATTAACACAGGTGATGGCGTTGGTATGGCCATGCGCGCCGGCGTGCAAATGCAAGACATGGAAATGTGGCAGTTCCACCCAACGGGTATTGCTGGCGCAGGTGTATTAGTGACGGAAGGTTGCCGCGGTGAAGGTGGCTACCTGCTCAACAAAGATGGTGAGCGCTTCATGGAACGCTATGCACCCAATGCGAAAGATTTAGCCTCTCGTGATGTGGTTGCCCGTTCTATGATGACTGAAATTCGTGAAGGTCGTGGTTTAGATGGTCCTTTAGGCCCTCATTGTTTACTTAAACTTGATCATTTAGGTAAAGAAACCTTAGAAGCGCGTCTACCGGGTGTGTGTGAATTATCCCGTACCTTTGCCCATATCGATCCTGCCGATGGTCCCATTCCTGTCCTGCCAACCTGTCATTATATGATGGGTGGTTTGCCCGCTAAAGTCAGTGGACAAGTTATTCGTAAAAATACCGATGGCAGCGAAAGCGATGTTGTTGGTCTATTTGCTGTGGGCGAAATTGCCTGTGTGTCTGTGCATGGTGCGAACCGTCTAGGTGGTAACTCTTTGCTTGATTTGGTGGTATTTGGCCGCGCTGCTGGGCATCACCTTGGTGAGGCTCTGGATGCGACTGCGGATCCTAAAGATGCGACGGATGCTGAGATTGAAAAATCACTTGAGCGTATGAAGCGTTGGGAAAATAACAAAGAAGGTGAAGATCCTGCGCAAATTCGCAAGGACCTGCAACTTTGTATGCAATTAAACTTCTCAGTATTTAGAAGTGGTGATGCGATGGCAGAAGGCTTAAAGGAGCTTAAAGCCATTCGTGAACGTTTGCAAAATGCTAAATTATCTGATAATTCAACAGAATTTAATACGCAACGTATTGAATGTCTAGAATTGGATAACTTAATGGCAACTGCAATTGCGACGGCTTATGCGGCGAATTTCCGTACAGAAAGTCGAGGTGCTCATTCACGTGAAGATTACCTTGAGCGTGATGATGAGAATTGGCTATGCCACAGTCTGTTTGATCCTGAAACGGAACAGATGGATCGCCGTGCTGTTAACATGGAGCCTAAGCTTCGTGATGCGTTTCCACCTAAAAAACGTACCTACTAGTAGGAGTAGTTGAGATGAAATTGGATATTGCCGTTTATCGCTATAATCCAGATGTAGATACTAAGCCCTACATGAAGGATTATACGTTAGAAGTGGCTGAAGGTACTGATATGATGGTACTGGATGTGTTACTTCAATTGAAAGAACAAGACCCAAGTTTGGTGTTGCGTCGTTCTTGCCGTGAAGGGGTATGTGGCTCTGACGGCGTGAACATGAATGGTAAAAATGGTTTAGCGTGTATTACGCCAATTTCGACCTTTAAAGGGAAGAAAATTGAAATTAGACCTTTACCAGGTATGCCGGTTATTCGCGATCTTGTTGTTGATTTAACGCAATTTTATACTCAGTATGAAAAAATTAAGCCTTACCTAATCAATGATGAGAAAGCCCCTGCTCGTGAGCATTTACAATCACCTGCAGAGCGTGAGCATTTAGATGGATTATATGAGTGCATTATGTGTGCTTGTTGCTCGACTGCGTGTCCTTCTTTCTGGTGGAACCCAGATAAGTTCATCGGTCCTAGTGGCCTGTTGCATGCTTATCGTTTCTTGATTGATAGTCGTGATACGGCGACAGAAGAGCGTCTGTCTGACTTAGATGATGCCTATAGTGTCTTTAGGTGTCATGGCATTATGAACTGTGTGGATGTATGCCCTAAAGGCCTGAATCCAACGAAAGCCATTGGACATATTAAGTCTATGTTGCTTAATCGCGCAGTTTAAGTGCCTGAAGTCGGGTTAATGGATTCCATTCGCCCGATGAGGAGCCATATCATGCTTGTGGCTCTCTTTGCTTGACTAGAGTATGACAAGGTGCCGTACATCTTCATTGTTTGAAGCGGCAAAGAGTGCACTTTCGATGTATGACTGTTGTTTGTGCATATTGACAATTTTGGCTAAACACGTGTATCAAGTTTGTAAGGAATAGAAATGCACCAAGGCATCATGAAAGCCTGGCTCGAGTCATCTCACTTAAATGGGGCTAACTCGACCTATGTAGAACAGATGTATGAAGCCTATCAAGAAAACCCTCAGTCAATTCCAGAAGATTGGCAGACGGTGTTTGATAATCTCCCTTATGTGAATGGTAATTCTGCAGAAGTACCTGAAGCGGTTCACTCTAAAGTTCGAGACTATTTTCGCAGCCTCGCATTAGAAGGGCATCACAAGAGCTCAGCTCGAGTGAGCGATCCTGATGTTGATGCTAAACAAGTCAAAGTCCTGCAACTTATTAATGCTTATCGATTTCGTGGTCATCAAAGTGCAAACTTAGATCCCCTCGGTTTATGGGATCGCGATAAAGTATCTGAATTGGATCCGAGTTTTCATGGCTTAGACAGCGATGATATGCAACGTGAATTCAATACTGGCTCTTTTGCGCACGGTGGCGATACATTAAAGCTTATCGATCTCGTTAACGCACTCAAGTCCACTTACGGTGGGTCGATTGGTGCGGAATACATGCATATTACGGATACTGACGAAAAACGTTGGATCCAACAGCGTCTTGAGCCTTCATTGGGTCGAGGACAATATAGCAAAGATGATAAAAAGCGTGTTCTTGAGGGGCTCAATGCTGCGGAAGGATTAGAGAAATATCTCGGCGCTAAATTCCCAGGTGCAAAACGTTTCTCACTTGAAGGGGGTGATGCGCTTGTCCCTATGATGAGAGAAATCATTTATCGAGCGGGTGATGCTGGCACTAAAGAAGTGGTGATTGGTATGGCTCACCGCGGACGTTTAAATGTGTTAGTGAACGTGCTAGGTAAAAAACCTTCTGAGCTTTTCGATGAGTTTGCGGGTAAACACGAGATCAATAATGGCTCTGGCGATGTGAAATACCATCAAGGTTTCTCATCAGATTTTGAAACGCCAGGCGGTAATGTTCACTTAGCATTGGCCTTTAACCCATCGCATCTTGAGATTGTTAACCCTGTTGTGATGGGCTCAGTACGTGCTCGACTGGATAGACGCGGTTGTGATACCGGATTGCAAGTTTTGCCTATTACCATTCATGGCGATTCAGCGATTGCGGGGCAAGGGATAGTACAAGAGACATTTAATATGTCTCAAACCCGTGGTTTTAAGGTGGGCGGCAGCATTCGCATTGTGGTGAATAACCAAGTGGGCTTTACGACCTCAAATCGTGAGGATGTGCGTTCAACAGAGTATTGCACCGATATTGCGAAAATGGTGCAAGCGCCGATTTTCCACGTGAATGCGGACGATCCTGAAGCGGTGGCTTTTGTGTCTCAGTTGGCTGTTGATTATCGTAACGAGTTTAAGCGTGATGTGGTGATTGATTTAGTGTGTTATCGCCGCCATGGTCATAACGAAGCGGATGAGCCGAGTGCGACTCAGCCTTTGATGTACGCTAAAATCAAAAAACATCCCACGCCACGTAAGATTTATGCGGAGCGTCTCATTGCTGACCAAACCTTAGCCAGTGATGAAGTGACGGCCATGGTGAATAATTATCGTGACGCTCTAGATCAAGGTAATTGTGTTGTTAAAGAACGCCGTGCAACGACGCAACATTCAGGTGACTGGGGGCCTTATATTGGCGCTGAGTGGTTTGATACCTATGCTGGCGAAATGCCAATGGCACGTCTGAAACACTTAGCCGAAAAAATTAGCTATGTACCAGAATCCCATAAATTGCAATCTCGTGTGGCTAAAATTTATAAGGATCGCGCTCTGATGGCGCAAGGTGAAAAACCGCTTGATTGGGGATTTGCTGAAACCTTAGCGTATGCGTCTATTTTAGAAGATAATAAGCGCGTTAGGATCACAGGCCAAGATTCTGGTCGTGGGACTTTCTTTCACCGTCATGCGGTGTTGCATAATCAAAATGATGCAACAGCCTATTTGCCACTGCGTAACATCACTGAAGAGCAAGGTCCTATTGATATTACCGACTCGGTGCTATCTGAAGCGTCAGTACTTGCCTTTGAATATGGCTATGCTACCGCAGAGCCGGGTGGTTTAACCATTTGGGAAGCGCAATTTGGTGACTTTGCTAACTGTGCGCAAGTGGTTATTGATCAATTCTTATCATCGGGTGAGCAAAAATGGGGACGCTTATGTGGCTTGACCATGCTATTGCCTCATGGATATGAAGGTCAAGGTCCTGAGCATTCCAGTGCCCGTTTAGAGCGTTTTTTACAGTTATGTGCTAACCATAATATGCAAGTGTGTATACCCTCAACACCTGCGCAGGTTTATCACATGCTTCGCCGTCAAGTGGTGCGTCCAATGCGCCGTCCTTTGGTGGTTATGTCACCAAAATCACTGCTTCGTCATCCATTAGCGGTGTCCAGTATGGAAGAGCTTGCTGAAGGAACATTTAAAAATGTGATTGGTGAAATCGATAGCTTGGATGCCAGTAACGTCGATCGCGTCGTATTTTGTAGTGGTAAAGTTTATTTTGAACTGCTTGAAAAACGTCGTAAAAACAATATTGATAATGTTGCCCTTATTCGTATTGAACAGTTATACCCGTTCCCACGAGAAGAAGCATTAGCCGCGTTGAGCGATTATAGCCATGTGACTGATTTTGTTTGGTGTCAAGAAGAACCACAAAACCAAGGGGCTTGGTATTGCAGTCAGCATCATTTCCGTGGAGTGATCCCTAAGGGAGCGGAGCTGAACTATGCAGGTCGTGACGCCTCTGCCGCACCCGCTTGTGGTTATCCGGCATTGCACGCAGAGCAACAAGAATCTTTGATTAATAGCGCATTAAAACTCTAGTAATAGACATATTTTAAAAGGATAGTGATCCATGAGTATCGACATTAAGGTACCCGTACTACCAGAATCTGTTGCTGATGCAACGATTGCCACTTGGCATGTTCAAGCCGGTGAGCAAGTGTCTCGCGATCAAAATTTGGTTGATATTGAAACCGATAAAGTGGTGTTAGAAGTGGTTGCCCCTGAAGATGGGCACATTGTAGAGTTTTTAGCTGAAGAAGGTGACACAGTTCTTGGTGAAGCTTTAATTGCTAAGTTTGTAGCAGGTGCTACGGCGGGTAAAGAAGTGACTAAAGCGGAAGCGGAAGCGGCAACGCCCGCACCAGAAGCGTCTGATGAGAGCAGTGATGCATTGAGTCCCTCTGTGCGCCGCTTAATTGCTGAGCATAATGTTGATGCGAGCAAACTTAAAGGCACGGGTGTGGGTGGACGTATCACAAAAGAAGATGTTGAGTCTTTTGTGAAAGCACAAGCTAAACCTGCTGCAGCGCCAGCTGCAGTTGCGCCATTAGCTGAGCGCAGCGAAAAACGTGTTCCTATGACACGCCTTCGCAAAACCATTGCAACTCGTTTGCTAGAAGCGAAAAATTCCACAGCCATGTTAACGACATTTAATGAAGTTAATATGAAGCCAATCATGGATATTCGTAAGCAATATCAAGAAGTGTTTGAAAAACGTCATGGTATCCGTTTGGGCTTTATGTCTTTTTATATCAAAGCCGTGACTGAAGCACTTAAACGTTTCCCTGATGTGAATGCGTCTATCGATGGTGATGATATTGTCTATCATAACTATTTTGACGTGAGCATTGCCGTTTCAACTCCTCGTGGTCTTGTGACGCCTGTATTACGTGATACTGACAAAATGAACTTGGCTGAAATTGAAAAAGCCGTACGTGAATTGGCTATTAAAGGTCGTGATGGCAAGTTGTCGGTTGCTGATATGACAGGTGGTAACTTTACTGTGACTAATGGTGGTGTGTTTGGCTCATTGATGTCGACACCGATTTTGAATCTACCACAAAGTGCTATTCTTGGCATGCATGCCATTAAAGATCGTCCTATGGCGGTGAATGGTCAAGTCGAAATTTTGCCCATGATGTACCTCGCATTATCTTATGACCACCGTATTATTGATGGTCGTGAGTCTGTTGGCTTTTTGGTTGCGATTAAAGACTTCCTAGAAGATCCAACACGTCTGTTACTTGACTTGTAGGTTAAAGTTCAGACAGTACCCTCGTGGCAGGCTCGATTGGGCCTGCTAAACATTGAAAAGTAGTATACGGATAGATCATCATGAATTTGCATGAGTATCAGGCAAAATCTTTATTTGCCGAATATGGTTTACCAGTGTCAGAAGGTTTTGCATGTGATACAGCTCAAGAAGCTGTTGAAGCGGCAGGCCATATTGGCGGTGATATGTGGGTTGTTAAGTGTCAAGTACACGCAGGCGGCCGTGGTAAAGCAGGTGGCGTAAAAGTCACTGGCGATAAAGACGAAATTAGAGCATTTGCTGAACATTGGTTAGGTAAGAATCTTGTTACTTATCAAACTGATGAAAAAGGCCAGCCAGTCGCTAAGATTTTAGTTGAAAGCTGTACTGACATTGCAAATGAATTATACCTAGGTGCCGTCGTTGACCGTGCGACTCGTCGTGTTGTGTTCATGGCATCAACAGAAGGTGGTGTTGAAATTGAAACTGTGGCGGAAGAAACGCCAGAGTTAATCCATAAAGCCATCATCGATCCTTTAACAGGTCCTCAGCCTTATCAAGCCCGTGATCTTGGCTTCAAATTGGGGTTAAACCCAACGCAAATGAAGCAGTTCACTAAGGTGTTCATGGGTCTTGCTAAAATGTTTGAAGATCATGATTTCGCGTTACTTGAAATCAACCCTCTGGTGATTACTGATGAGGGGAATATTCATTGCTTAGACGGTAAAATTGGTATCGATGGCAATGCATTATTCCGTCAACCTAAAATCCGTGACATGCATGATCCTTCTCAAGATGATGCTCGTGAAGCTCATGCGGCTAAATTTGAACTTAACTATGTGGCATTAGACGGTAATGTTGGCTGCATGGTTAATGGAGCAGGTCTTGCGATGGGAACCATGGACATCGTTAACCTTCATGGTGGCAAGCCAGCCAACTTCTTAGATGTAGGCGGCGGGGCGACGAAAGAGCGTGTTGCTGAAGCATTTAAAATTATTCTTTCTGATGATAACGTTAAAGCCGTTCTTGTGAACATCTTTGGTGGTATCGTTCGTTGCGATATGATTGCTGAAGGTATCATAGGTGCAGTGAAAGAAGTGGGCGTTGAAGTGCCTGTTGTGGTTCGTCTTGAAGGGACGAATGCTGATCTTGGCCGTGAAGTATTGGCTAATTCAGATCTTGATATCATCGCTGCTACAAGTCTAACTGACGCGGCTGAGCAAGTTGTTAAAGCTGCGGAGGGCAAATAATGTCTGTCTTAATTAACAAAGATACTAAAGTTATCTGTCAAGGTTTTACTGGCGGTCAAGGGACTTTCCATTCTGAGCAAGCTATTGATTACGGTACTCAAATGGTCGGTGGCGTGTCTCCAGGAAAAGGCGGTCAAGTGCATTTGGGACTTCCCGTTTTTAATACAGTAAAAGATGCGGTTGCCGAAACAGGTGCGACTGCTTCTGTTATTTACGTGCCTGCACCTTTCTGTAAAGATGCGATTCTAGAAGCAATTGACGGTGGCATTGAGCTTATCGTTTGTATTACTGAAGGGATCCCAACGTTAGATATGCTTCAAGTTAAAGTGAAACTTGAAGAAACTGGTGTTCGCATGATTGGTCCTAACTGCCCAGGTGTTATCACGCCGGGTGAATGTAAAATTGGGATCATGCCTGGTCACATTCATAAGCCGGGTAAAGTGGGTATTGTTTCTCGCTCTGGTACATTAACCTATGAAGCGGTTAAGCAAACGACTGACGAAGGTTTTGGTCAATCAACTTGTGTGGGTATTGGTGGCGATCCAATTCCTGGCACTAACTTCATTGACGTATTGGAAATGTTCCAAAACGATCCACAAACAGAAGCCATTGTTATGATTGGTGAAATTGGTGGTACAGCTGAAGAAGAAGCAGCAGCATACATCAAAGCTAACGTGACTAAGCCTGTTGTGTCTTACATTGCGGGTGTGACTGCACCTGAAGGTAAGCGTATGGGCCATGCTGGTGCCATTATTGCTGGCGGTAAAGGTACGGCTGAAGATAAGTTTGCCGCTCTTGAAGCAGCAGGCGTTACCACAGTGCGTTCACTGGCTGATATCGGCAGTGCCCTGCGTACTAAAACAGGTTGGTAATATTTAATTGATGGTTAACCATCAATTAATAAGCTATTGCAAGACATAAAAAGCGCCGAAAGGCGCTTTTTTTATGTCTTGCATTGTGAGACTTCTAAGAACTACGCCTTGCTTAGTTTAACTTGCTAAGGTGAGAGGCGATTAGGGGGCTAAGCAATGGACGACTCTTTAATTTGGAAAGCTGGCCTTATTTTCGTCAATAATAATGAAAGTTAGTGATGTAAAATTTACCAATGACGAATAATTAGCATGCTCGGAAGTGGTCTAGAGTGAGAACTCTAGGATTGTTGTCATTAAGCTTATTAGCTGAGACATTAGGAACTATTAAGCGCTATACAGGTTTTCTGTCACGTACAACTGTAAGCTTTTACTCGTAAAATACAGTCTATTTAGTAGCATTACAAAAAATTGGCCTAAAACTGACTTCTCTATGTTCATAATGCTTCTCTTTCAAAAGAAACTAATAGAAAAATATCAGTTTATTGTATAAAACCATTTTTTAACTATTGTTTTTATCGTTCTGATTTTTAATGTTTAATTTATAATCTTCTGCTGAGTAATTTTTTGGTTGTTTATTTGTGTTAATTATGTGAATAAATTTTCAGCGTTCAATTTTTTTATAATGGATATCGTGTTTATTTTTCAGTATGCTACTGATTTATAATGAGTAGCTTGGTTTTGTTAGGTGACAGTGCCAATTAACTTACCCCCCCCGGATAGGTGGGGATTGATAACTAGACAGGGAAGATAAATGAAAAAACTGATTTTTGTACTTTTGAGTACATTCGCTTTTGTGGGTTGTGGTGGTTCTGGTTCTTCTGGTTCTTCTGATACTAATTTAGAAAAAACCATTCAAGATTCGCCTCTTACACTCTCAACCATCTCTGGCAGTACAAATATTCAGCCGAATCAAAAAGTGGAATACGGTATTACTATTACTGATCCAGATGGGATCAATAATATAGAAGTCAAACTAAAGGATCAGGCGGAAGATATTGTAAAAACAATATCATATACAGTCACTGATAACCTATATACATTTACAATTGATACTCAAAATTTAGCTGTTGGCAGTTACACTATTGAAGTAACAGCTTCAGGTATTGATGGCGGTGAAGGTGAGCAAAGCGGCCCACTTACGCAAACGTTAACTATTAATATATTAAATGTAGCTCCTAGCTTTACTTCTTCATTATCAGTGAGTGTTGATGAAAATCATGCCTCTTCATTGTTATTTTTGACAGCTACCGATGGTAACAATGATGATCTTGTGTTCTCAATTAGTGGAGGTAATGATGCCAACGCATTTAATCTATATTCAAATGAATTGTCTTTCCAATCACCTCCTAACTTTGAGGAACCAACGGACACCGACCTTAATAATGAATACGAGGTGATTATCAGTGCCAGTGATGGTACAAATACTATTGAGCAAAGGCATACTATTAGTGTTAATGATGTCAATGATGCGCCGTATTTCACTTCATCGGCAAACATCAACTTCATTGAAAATAGTGAATTTGCTGCAGCTTCGATAACAGCACATGATGATGAAGGTGATACTGTCATTTTTTCTATTACTGGTGGAAGTGACGCAAACTTATTTTTTTTGGACAATGAAAGTCTATTTTTTTTAACACCACCAGATTTTGAGGCGCCTGCTGATAAGAATAGCGATAATAGTTATGCATTAACCATTACCGCGAGTGATGGCGTAGAAAATACTGAGCAACATCTCACAATAACAGTCACGGATCAATCGAGTCCGCAATTAACGATTAGTTATCCGACGCCGAATGCGAATTTAGGTGGAAGAGCGTTAAGTACAATCGTGACAGGCAATATATCGGATGATGAGGATGGCAATATATCCGCTAGTGACATTGAAGGGATAACAGTAAATGGTATACAAATTCAATTAGATGACAGTACCCCTGGACGGTGGTCAACGAGAGTGCCCGTTGAAAGTGGAGCGAATACACTAACAGTTAGTTCAAATAATGAAAACCTGCTTGATGTCGCCTCTCAACATTTATTTAATAAGGTGACTTTGGAACATCCTAGAGATATAGCCATGGATAGCCAAAATAATCGTGCTTATATTATTGGCTCACACCCAGATGCACTTATTTCGGTCGATTTATCTACCGGTCAAATGACCTCCATTTCAGATGACCATACTGGCAGCGGCGTTTCTCTAACATACCTGACGAATGTTATCCTAGATATACCTAACAATAGGGCTTTTGTTTCAGGATATGGTTTGATTCTCGAAATCGACCTAACAACAGGCAATCGTTCATTTATAGCCGATAGTAGTTGGGGGGAAGGAGAAGCGCTTAATTATATTACTGATATGTTTTTTGATGGCGATAACAATCGACTCATTGTGTCCAACCAATCTTCCGACAAGGGGTACTCAATTTTGGCGGTGGATGTAACGAACGGTAACCGCAGCGTTATTTCCAATAGTGTTACTGGCACAGGAGATATGTTTGTATCCCCCACTGAAATGCTGCTTGATAAACCTAATAACCGAGTTTTATTATTTGATAATACATCGCATTTACGTTATTCACTGATCTCAGTCAATCTAGCCACTGGCAACCGAGAAACCTTATTTTCTTTTGCAGGATATAATATGAATGATGCAATTTTAGATAACGTGAACAACCGTCTTTTATTTGGATCTTACAACTACATTTCTTCATTAGATTTATCGACTGGCGCTATAGGTGTGATTGCAGATAACAGTGCAGAAAGATTTCTCTCTTTTCATAAGTTATCTTTTGATTTAACTAATAACAGGGCTTTGGTATTAGATGATACAGTAGATGCCATTGTATCTGTTGATTTAACCACAGGTCAACGGGAGGTCATTGCTAACAGTAATGTTGGCAGTGGAATAGGCTTTGAATCAATCCGTGACATTGAATTAGATGCGACCAATAGCCAATTTCTCGTTGTAGATGATCGTGCCAATAAAGTGGTGTTGGTGGATAGAGCCAATGCTGAGCGAACGTTTTCTGTGGACTTTTATGGCTATATCTCCAATGTGGCTTGGGATAGAACCAATAATCGCTTGTTAGTCGCTGCACCACATTCTGTGTTTGAGGTAAGTTTAATCACAGGCACAAGGTACGAGCTTGCAAGTTTTTCTGATCTGTTTTCTTTTTCTAGTATAGTGTTAGACAGTTCAAACAATCGAGCGTTACTGACTACAAGTGTTTTTAGTGAAATCCAAGGTGTGGTGGCCATAGATTTAGACACGGGTGCTAGCGAGTTTCTGTCGTACCCAGAGTTAGATATTGGTACTGGACCGAATTTTGAAGGCCTTAAAGGCTTAGCCATTGATGAAAAAAATAACCAACTTTTTGTAGCAGACACATACGCATCTAGTATTTTTACTGTTGATTTATCCACAGGAAACCGGGCGATTGTTTCAAATAATGATATAGGCACAGGGAGTATGCTTATATTTCCTGAGAGTTTGGCATTAGACAGCGCAAACAATCGCCTTTTAGTTGCAGATCAGTCTGATCATCGACTTTTATCAATTGACCTGTCTACGGGAGATCGCAGTACTATTAATTGGTTCGACTCGCAAGTTGAGCGTGTGGTGTTAGATGCCGAGAATAACATCGCTTTCATGACCTCAAATTCCTCTCTTCACAAGATTATAGTGGTCGATTTATCAAGTGGTGAACATGCGACCTTTTCAAGATAACACTAGCTCCTGAAAAGTGGGAAAACGATTGCTCGTTTCGAAGTATGCCGATAATCGTTGCGATTGAATTAGCAAAAGGAGATAACTGACTCCTCGCTATCGAGAAGCACTTATGCTCGGCTTTTGTTAATTTTTTTAAATTTAATTGGTTGGTGGTGTTCGTCATAGTTGTAGCCGTATCGTTCGGTGGCGACACAATGATAACACCCTTACCTTGGAGAATGAGGCTACTTGGCAAGTCGAGTAGGCACAGCTGAAGAGGCGGCTGAATACATCAAAGCTAACGTGACTAAGCCTGTTGTGTCTTACATTGCGGGTGTGACTGCACCTGAAGGTAAGCGTATGGGTCATGCTGGTGCTATTATTGCTGGCGGTAAAGGAACAGCGGAAGATAAGTTCGCAGCCCTTGAAGCAGCAGGCGTGACGACTGTTCGTTCACTGGCTGATATCGGCAGTGCCCTGCGCACTAAAACAGGTTGGTAATATTTGATTGATGGTTAACCATCAATTAATAAGTTATTCCAAGACATAAAAAGCGCCTTTTGGCGCTTTTTATGTCTTGTATTGTGATCTATTAGTCTGCGATTGTTTTTAGTTTTTATCTTACAACAATAATAAAGTCAAAATAATAAAAAACTGATATCGATAATGTTATTTTGCTATGTTAAGGATAAGTCAATCAAGATTGAGGTTGAAATGAAAGGGATAGCAATATTGGCGCCATTGATTTTTTGTTCTTTTTATGTCCAATCAGAGGCTCGATTGGGTTCTCGTGAAGTGTTATTGGATAATGATACAGTACAGATCATCAGACTGACGTACCCGCCAGGTGCTGAGTCGGGTATGCACACTCATGCGTTTTCACATCGCGCTGTTTATTTTGTGAAAGGAGGAAAATTACAATTAGTGTCCGATAATAAGGAAAGCTCGCGACATGTGGTGAATATTCCAGATGGAAAAACCTATTTTATGCCTAAGGTGACCCATAATGTGATTAATATTGGTAATACAGAAGTGGTGATTATTGAAACTGAAATAAAATAATACATTCACTGTTTTCAATACAGTTTGCTTATGTTCTTGTTATTATATTGACAATCTACCTATCCAATATTTGAGAGTATCTTATGGAAAAAACGACGAATAGTGTGTCTAAAACAGTGGTGATTACTGGTGCCAACAGAGGGATCGGCTTGGCCATGGTGGCGATTTATGCGCTTCGAGGTGATCACGTTATAGCATTATGTCGACAGTCATCGCCAAAACTCGCGGCATTAGCACATCACAATGTCGATATTGTAGAAGGTGTTGATGTGGCCACTGAGGCGGGAATAGAGACTATGTTATCGGCAATTAACGGCCGAACTGTCGATATTTTAATTAACAATGCCGGTATTTTACGGGATGAAAACCTTCATAATCTCAATTTACAGACCATAGAAGCACAGTTTCAAGTGAATGCGGTGGCGCCACTGCGTGTGTGTCATGCCTTGTTGAGTCACCTAACATCGGGGAGCAAAATCGCGTTGATCACATCCCGAATGGGCTCTATTGCCGATAATGGCTCAGGTGGTCGGTATGGATACCGCATGTCAAAGGCGGCATTGAATGCGGCGGGTGTTTCTTTGGCAAAAGATTTAACGGCGGATAACATTGCGGTGGGAATTTATCATCCTGGGTATGTGCAAACGGATATGGTGAATTTTAATGGCGATATCACTAGCGACGTTGCCGCGTCTAGGATTGTTAATTTAATTGATGAGCTGACCTTAGAAGAGTCGGGTGTTTTTAAACATTCTAACGGCCAAGTATTGCCTTGGTAAACCAATATAGGCGGCCAATTTGAGTGACTTTTATTGCTATGATAAATCATTTTTAGTCAAAGTCACAAAGCAGTATTCACCACAATGTCATTACCAACACAAGATGAATGCCGTTTGCATTCATCTTGTGTTTTTAGCACGCTGTTATTGTCTGTGCTTAATCGGCTGAGTCATTTGATGATAAGGTTTCAGGATTAGCAAAGTAAGATCGAATACGTGTGGCTAACCAGCCACTGTCATTATCCTGATTGTCTTGTGGTGAAACAGGCTTTAGTGAAGACCAATTATACAATGGAGCGACGTTTGTCGTTGCCCCTGTGGTTCCCCCTCCGCCGCCCCAAAGTATGGCCATGATATTTTTCTCCGCCACAGTACTTAAATAGCCCTCATGCCATAAGTATGTGGTGCCAGTGGTGCCGTCGGGTTGGGTTTTTAAATATTCAGACGCCTCTGTATTGCTTGAAAGGTTGTAAGTTGAACTGTCAAGTGAAGTTTCCCCTAGATAAGCGATGAGGTTATCAAAATTTATGGCCAGTGTTCCACCTTGGCTTTCAGAAAATAAGAAGTTAGGCGCAGAGCCGCCATGACCTACATTCGTTTCACCATCACTTCCTCGTGTATCGATATCATTTGTGCTTTGTATGTGTGCTCCTGGAATTTGCCAAATTACTGCGGGTACGCCTAGATTTTCTGCTATGTCTCCTACGTACTCAATATAGTTATACCAGTCTCTGGCATTATAAGCCCAACCAGCGTTATAAACATCATTGACATAATCATCGGATTCATAGCGGTCAAACACAATAAAGTCAGGAATATAAGTTCCATTGTACGCGCCGATATCATCGCCGTTTATAAACTCATAGACTTGCTCGGCGTAGTCACTGACGTTAGCAGAGTCGGTATGTATCACTGTATTGGCATTGCCAGTGGCCCAGAGGTTTTCCATCCAGCCGTAAGAGACATTGGGGGCGAAGGTTTCAATAATCCAATGTGTTGCCTGGATCCAATCACTTAAGGTATTGTCAAAGCTCACACCATCAGTATTGTCATCAGTTTTTAAATTATAGTTTAGGGCGCCACTGTTATCTTCTACATCAGGTGGGTTGTTTTGCGCAGCTAAATTCCAACCTTCATAGAATTGTGAATCGTTCCCATTAGGGCCAAAAACCGTATTATATACACCGTAGTGTTCTTGATCACTGAGGAGGCAAGTTGTGGGGTTATCCAGTAACGCAGTGAAATATTGATAACCAGTAAAGGTTGTATCTGTATAGCAATATTCAAATGTATGGTAAGAAATGGCATAGGTGACTGCGCCAATGAGGGCTTGTTGTACCGTGTAGGTATTATTATTGAGTTGATCTGTCAAGTCAGTCACGTTGTCAGAGCTTTGTTGTAACCAGCCCATTAAATCGGGATTGAGGATTAGGCTACCCCCGCCACTGCGTTCCAGCATTTGAGCAACCATGATCAGTTTAGTAAAATAGTTCATCATAATGAAACTGGAATTTGTCATTTGCAAGTCAGTTTTTGGATCATAATTATTGGTATAACTGGCATTGACGGTATAAGCCACCATAGTCGGTAGCACATTGGGACTGTTATTGGGCAGACTGATATTATCGCTGTAGCTGGTATTAAGTTGAAAAGTTTGTTCTATAGTTTCATAGGTATATATAGGGAAAGTTACTGAGTAGGTTTCATCTGTTTGACCATTATCGTCAACTTTACCTGTTCCTACATATTTGTAAATAGTGTTAACTGGGCTATCGACAAGATTTGGTAAGGTGATTGTATCATCTAAATCAGTAATAGCGCCCATGGCAAGGTATTTTGGCCAGCCGCGCACCAGCCCTGAATAGGTATCGGTTGCAACTTCATAATCAATGGAGTCGATAGTGTAGTCAGTAACCGAAAAAGAGAGCTCACCTGTACCTGTGGTTGATTGAGCCGAGATAGGTATGCCGCAGCTTTGTGTCTTTTCTGTGATGGTGCAAATGCAGCTTTGAGCACTATTGGATTGCTCTGTGCAAGCCACTGCACCACTACTACGTTCACTACCAAAAAGAATATAATTTCCTTCACCTGAATCAGTGATAGTAATGTTAACTGTATCACCAATATCGAGATTATTTTTAACAAATAACATGCCTTTTTCACCACTTTCTAATGGATTAGGCGTTATCCAAGCATTGAATATCGTATTATCTGTGTAGGCGACGTTATAAGTTTTCTCATAAACAACACTCTTATCGCTGTAACTAGCGAATGGGTTGTTAATTGATAAAGAGAGTGTTGGAAGTTGAATGCTATCGTAGTGATTTACACTATAAACATAGTTGATGAGGGCTTCTATAGAACAGCTTGTTTCACCAATTGGTATGCTGCATTGGTTAGAATGTAGAAAATTGAAGTAGCCATTGGTTTGACGATCAGAATTATAATCAGAAGCAACGATCGTAGTCTCACTGCTTACCGCACTGTCGGCACTTATTGTAATTTCAACACTATCACCAGTTATAAAGCTATAGTCTTCGGTTGCTTCACCATTAACTGTGATGCTGGGCGTGAGGCTGACCGAATAACTCTCAGGGAAGATACTGTAGTCGATGAGCTGTGGTGAATAAGTGGCATCGAGCGTGCCTGAGACAGTAAAACTTAAGCTACCTGTTTGACTGCTTGATCCAGTGTTGGAGCTTGTGGGGCTTGCAGTAATAGAGCAACTCCTGTCGCCGGCAGAAATGGTACAAGGTGATGTTTGGAGAGTGAGTAGCCCTGAGTTATCTGTGACTGTGGTCGATACATCTTCAGTGAGTATGGTATTGGCAAACAGAGTAATGGTGGCTGTGCCGTCACTGGCCATATTGGCGGGTGTAATGGTTGGCGTGAGGTTAAACGCACTTTGTGAGGCAATGGTGTAATTGAGGCTTGAGCGGGTTAAATAGTTATCGGTATCGACAATACTATCGGTATCAGTGATTGTAAAACTCAGACTACTGTTTATCGATGTATTAGGGCTTGTTCCTGTGGCAGTGGCTGTGATGCTTGCATTGCAGGTATTAGCATTCTGCTCTATGGTGCAGGTATCGCTGGATAAGGTTAATGCGTCAGCATCATTATTGCTAATTTCGATAATCGTTTGTGCGGTAAGATTACTGTCAGCAGTGACATTGACCGTCACAATTTCACTGGCAATTAAGGTCATGGCAGACATGCTAGGCGTGATAGCAATGCCAGTTTGTGAGGAAATAGACAAGCTGACATCATCAATGTTTACTGGGTAAATGGATGGCTCAGAGGGCGTTAATGAAATGGTGACATCATTATAATTTTGAGTGATGTCATCGTTGACTTTGACAGATACTGTGCATGTGCTTTGACTGGTGGTAATGCCACAATCAGCTTGTGTGTCATATTCTGTACTGCCATTTTGTGCAAAGGTCAGTAGACTATTACCGTCACTTTCTTCTACCTCTATGGTCACATTTTGGCTTGGCAGAGAGGTTGCCGTTAAGGTTAAGTTTGTTGTGTCACCTGGGCTTAGCGCATCACTGGCCAGTTGACCGCTAATAGTGTAAATGGTCAATGATATGTCATCTAAGGTATAGCTGCTGTCATCAACAATAAAACTGATGCTGCCGGTTTGCGCTGTGGTATCCTTGGCTTTAACAAAAATGGTGTCCCCGCAGCTTGTATCTCCTGCTGAAATAGTGCAGGTGGCTGTGTCAGAATCTGCACTGCCGCTGCTGATCCCAAAGGTAAATGCTGCATTTTGTTCTGTGGTAACTTTTATATCACTTGAGGAGGTTACTGGCGTTGATACTGTGAGGGAAGTGACGTAGTCGGGGGCGATGCTAGTGTCTGTAAGACTGGCGGATAGTGTAATGTTAAGCCTGTTTAGAATGCTTATTTCAAATGAGGGCAAGCTGGTTTTGTCACTGGCCGATAATGAAATTGTCGTGGTGCTAGTGTCAGATAAGCTGTCAGGGGCCGTGGCAGTGATGGTGCAACTCATGTTGCTCGATGCTAATGTGCAATTAGTGTCAGAGGAGGAATCGGCATTGGTATAGGTATAAGTGAATACCTTATTGCTATCGGTTGGCGTGATGATTATCGCGTTGGTGAGGGTGCCCGATGCCGTAACAGTGATCGCAGTACTGCCTCCTAGCGTGACGATTTGCTCCGTGATGTCTGCGGTTAATGTGTAGCTGCTGTTCGCAACTTTTAATGTCAATGGATCCAATGTGGAGCCATCACTGGATGTTAAATCGATTGTCACATCTTCAGAGGTATTGATAGTACTGCCGCTGGATACAGTAATCACACAATCGGTTGTATAGGCTTTAATTGTACAGCCAGTCGTATCGTAGTCACCACTGAAGGTTAAAATCTCTTGAGTATCACCAGAAGCTGAGAGGGTAATATTAATGTCCTCACTGACGGCACTGCTTGCTGTAATGGTGATTTCGACCTGACTATCGGCGCCGATTTCATTGGCATTAATGTCGTCAGTTAAGATATATACTATGAGTGTAAGATCATCTATGGTTTGGCCATCGCTGGTTTGAAAGCTGATCTCGCCTGAGCTGCCTGTTGTGATTGTGCTTTTTGCTTGCACGTAGACACTGCAACTGTTGCTATCCGCGTCAATGCTACAAGAGATACTGGACTCATCGGTGTTAGTGTTACTCGCGCCGAAATTAAACAGTTTAGTCGCATCATTGTTAGATTCAAATGCGGTTATGGTCACCGCATCAGTGAGCACCCCGGCAGTTGAAAAGGTTAACTCTGTGACTCCTTTAGGATTAATACTGCTTTGTGCGAGCGTTGCATTAATAATATAGTCGAGGGCGATTAATACAGTGACATCAAGATCAGGTAAGGTACTTTCATCACTCGGCGTGAGGATAATGGTACCCGTCTCAGTATCGGTAATGTCATCTATTGCGGTGACGGTAATCGTGCAGCTCATGTTATTTGAGCTTAAGCTACAGGCGGAGTTGTCGTCGGGATAGCTAAAGGT
The DNA here is from genome assembly GCF_947495455.1 of uncultured Shewanella sp. Lineage (GTDB taxonomy): Bacteria > Pseudomonadota > Gammaproteobacteria > Enterobacterales > Shewanellaceae > Shewanella. The sequence continues at coordinate 148,395 of NZ_CANLZC010000001.1, forward strand.
AAATAAGGCTTCGCTATCACTTGCGCTTTCACTGGGGGCGATAGTAATGCTGCTTGTAAGTGTACCTGTTGCGGTGACGGTAATATTGGTGCTGTCCCCTGCGCTAATGAGGTTACTGTCAATGGCTGCGGTTAAGCTATAAGTATTGGTTGTTATTGTTAAAGGCAGATCATCAAGACTGCTTCCATCACTACTTGTTAGGCTAATTGTGACACTTTGAGTGCTGCTGATAGTATCGGCAGCTGTGGCATCAATGGTGCAACTTGTTTGACTGGTACCAATAGTACAGCTGGTCTCGCCTGTATCACCGCTAAAGGTTAATAGATTTGACGCACTGGCACTGGGAGTGATAGTTACTGCTGTACTGGGCTTATTGGATGCTGTGATAGTAATAGTGGCTGTGCCGCCAGCGCTGATCTCCGTGGCATTGATTGAGTCGGATAAGGTATAGCTAGTAATATCAACAGTAATGGTTTGATCGGGTAAACTTGAGCCATCATCGGGTGTTAAACTGATGCTGCCTTCAGTGGTTGTCGTTACTGCGCTTGAGGCGGTAACAGTAATAACACATTCAGTTTCTGTGGCTGCAATGGTGCAGCCAGTATCATCGCTTGCATTTCCGCTAAAGCTAAATAAGTCATCGCTGTCGGTTTCTGCCGGTGTGATTGTGACGGTTTTTCCTGGGGCAGTCGAAGCTGTAATGGTGATCTTGGTTGAGTCACCGGGGGCAATATCATTATCCGCAAGCGTCGCCGATAAACTATAACTTGAACCTGAAGACCCCCCACTGCCGCCACCGCCACCACAAGCTGTGAGCAAGATAGCAAGCATAAAATAGAAAATCAGATGAATATGTTGGCACGAAATAGACCTTAGCATCAGAGATTGTTCCTTGTGTTTCATACACAGCTTTTTATTGGTTATGGAAAGAAGCGCTTATGTTCAAGTGTAGTAAAAAATCATTGAGTGATAGGGAAATAATTTGACCATTTATTTGTTTAATGAAAACTGTGAGCTGTGTAGATATACAGTGACTTAATATGTTGTTATTCTTTTGAAAGATAATAATTAATGGATAAAAATAATAGGGCATGGAAAGTGTTTTTGAATTAGGCATAGATGAGTTAGTAAGCTCTGCTAGACGAGAAACAAGTGAATCTAGTGTGTTGCCTAGCATCAGTCTTCGTCGTCAAGGGTACATTAACAGTACTGGGTTAGCCGGTGTTTTTCGGTTGATCCCTTATGTGTTTGAAACCCAGTGCAATGGTATTCCCGTAAAAGTTTTCAAGCCTTCTAATGGTGAAAATTTGCCTATTATGATTTATTTTCATGGAGGTTGTTTTGTCAGTGGTGGTTTTGAGACCCATGAACAGCAGCTAAGGCAAATTGCGTATTTATCGGGGGCAATGGTTATCGCGGTTAAGTATCGGTTAGCGCCTGAATACACCTATCCGTGTGCTCATGATGATGCGTTTGATGCTTGTGAAGGTATATATCAGGGTTGTTATCAATGGGGCGGCAATAAAGAAGCTATTACATTAGCCGGCGACAGCGCGGGGGGACACATAGCTTTAATCACTAGCCTAAGGTTGCGGGATCAGGGAGTTTGGCGACCGAAAAAACAAATACTCATCTATCCCATGTTGGATGCATCGGCCTCTTGTGAAAGTATGACACGATACGCTGAGGGCTATGTGATCACTAAAGCCATGTTGATGTCAGGCTTTGACTATTATAGGGGGGATAACAATATTGATCTTAATCATTTAGAGATCAGCCCATTATTTCGAACAGATTGGAAAGGCTTACCTGAAACACATATTTTAACAGCAGAGTTCGATCCCCTTGTTGATGAGGGAGAAATGCTATATCGATACTTATGCTCAGCTGGAGTCGCTGCTTATTGCCGTCGTTATTTTGGTGTTATTCATGGCTTTATTCAATTATCAGGTATCAGTCAATCAGCTCAAGAGGCGCTAATACATGTGGCGAGTCTTGTTAAAGAGGGGGCAAGTTGATACAGAAATATAAATTGCGAGCTATTATTAATGAAAAGAAGTGCTAATTTAGCAATGTTAATTGATCAGTGAAATGCTTGTGTTTTATACCATTAGGCATGGAGATATGAGGGAATGTTATGTGGTTGTTAGAGCATGTTTGGTGGATAGTTGCGTTATGTGTTATCGGTTTTTTTGCGTTTGTGAGTCTTCGTTATCGTATTCCTCTTGCTCAGTTAGTGTTACAAGAAAATGAATTACAAGTCAAAGCCATGTCTGAAATCACTGAATTGGGTTTATCGGCGTTAACTGATAGGCCGTTTTTAGAAAATAAATTTCCTTATCGAATTGGATTCTGTGCTTATAAACTCAATTTGGGGGAGATTATTCTTGAATCCAGCTGTAAAGGGAGATTAAAGCTGTGGTTAATTGATGAATTTGATCAATCCGCCAAAGGTTCAGTTAAAGCGGGTAAACGCTACTGGGTTGATGGCTTTAAAATTGCGGAAACGACTTGGAAAGTGGATGGTAGCACCAAAGTGATATTATCTATTGATAACACGCTTTTATTTGCCGAAACCAATGTCAATATATTGGCTTTTTTGTTAGGCAAAAGGGCGCCATCAGTCGTGATAAAAGGGATATTTGGTGGCCCGCCAAAGGAGCCTGAAGAAAAACATGTTGCTAATCCAGTGGTTTAACTTTATGACGTTTGAATACGCGTAGCGAATATGGATAAACGCCCAGAAACAATTATTGATATTCAGTCGATGCTTCCATCGATTGTTTTAGATGTACGTTACTATTCAAATGATAATTTTATGGGTAGGCCTATTGATGGATATTTGGCACCTAAAGCTTTTTTATCCATATCGGCATGTCGCGCGTTAGAAAAAGCGCAAAATATGCTGGCATCTTTTGATTTAGGCTTAAAAGTGTATGATGCTTATCGCCCTCAAATGAGCGTGGATCATTTTATTCGCTGGTCCCAAGATGAGCATGATACTCAAATGAAATCCATTTATTACCCTGATCTTGATAAAAGTGCGCTTTTTAATAAGGGGTTTATTGCCAGTAAATCGTCTCACACCAGAGCGAGCACAGTCGATGTGACCTTGGTTTCTTTGTCATCTCCCTCCTTTCAAGTGTTAGATATGGGGACTATTTGGGACTACTTTCATCCGTCTTCTTGGACACACTATAATAAGATCACGCATGAACAACGGGCAAATCGAATGTTGTTACAACAGGTGATGAGTGATGTTGGCTTCATGGGGTTGGCACAAGAATGGTGGCATTTCACGTTAAAGGAAGAGCCTTTTCCAAAGACGTATTTTAATTTTCCTATTGAATAGCCCCTAATGGTTTTCGTGTTAACCGATGATAAAACATATTTGATGTTAAACAATAAACATGATTATTTGATAGCGTTAAGCGTATTGCTTTTTATTGTTGGAAATGAAAATGAGTCGACATGAATTACATCGAATGCATCGTATTGGTTGGCTGCGCGCGGCAGTACTAGGCGCCAATGATGGTATTGTGTCCACTGCAAGTTTAATTATTGGTGTCGCGGCAGCACATTCTACTCGGTTTGATATTTTGCTTGCAGGTATGGCTGGACTGGTGGCTGGAGCGATGTCGATGGCGGCAGGGGAGTATGTGTCAGTGAGTTCACAATCGGATATTGAGGAAGCGGACTTAGCACTAGAAAAAGCCTCTTTAAATGATGATATTGAATTTGAAGAGAAAGAGCTAGCTGAAATCTATTGTCACAGAGGGCTTGAACCTGAACTGGCTTATCGAGTCGCAAAACAGTTAATGCAGCATGATGCATTAGCGGCACATGCTAGAGATGAATTAGGGATAACGGATACAGGAAGAGCTCGACCTTTACAGGCGGCGATGTCATCAGCCAGTATGTTCACTTTGGGGGCATTACTGCCTTTAACGGTGGCTTGGTGGGTACCCTTGAATTATATGATAGTGTCGACGAGTTGTGCTTCGTTATTGTTTTTGGCTGGGTTAGGTATGTTAGCGGCACGTGTGGGAGGAGCATCTTTGAAAAAAGGGGCGTTTCGCGTGCTTTTTTGGGGAGCCTTGGCCATGATACTGTCAGCTGCCGTTGGAAAGTTATTTGGAGTGGTGGTATAGCGGTATTGAAAGTACATGAATTATTAACTGTTTGTTTTTTATTCAAGGAAGAGCGATGACGATTCGTTATGTAAAAATAGTGCTTATTTGGAGTGTGGCTGTGTATGCAGGTATAGTCGCTTGGAATAACATGATAGATTATGAATCAAACTATGGTTTTGTTTTTCATGTGCTTAAAATGGACACCACATACCCGACCAATGAGGCTATGTCGCGAGCCATTGAAACCCCTATTTTATATCACCTTGTCTATGGTTTTATTATTGCGATTGAAGGCCTTATCGCTTTATTATCGGCGATTGCGGGTGTGTTATTAATTAAACATCGCCATAATCATGAAGCATTCAATGGGGCTAAGCATTTGGCTGTGGTTGGGTTGACTTTAGGGATACTGCTCTGGTTTACAGGTTTTTTAACGATTGGAGGAGAGTGGTTTTTAATGTGGCAGTCTACATTGTGGAATGGTCAGCAAGCAGCGTACCGATTAGTGGTTGTTTTTTTGTTGATTTTAATTGTTTTTCTGTTACCTGATGACTTTGAGTCATGAGGCTAATGCGTCTCTTAGCCTCAGGATCATTATTAAATGGATATGCCTAATCCGACAATAAATTGAAAGTCATCTTTTTTAGGAATGATCCCATCACTATCTGCTTGGGGATCGGTCACTCTGTCCCAGACAAAGGAAAGATCTAAATCAAAGTATTGTGTTAGATTGATGGAAAACCCCGTTAACACGTGATGGGTATAGCCGCCTGAATCGTCACTGCCGTATTGTATGCGGTAAAGGGCATTAAAATCGATAATGTCGGTGAGTTTTGTATCAAAGTCTGTTTCAAGAACAGCGGCTGGACTGCTGTTATATTTGTCTTCACCCGCTTCGACTTCATCAAAGCGTGTGTAGACAAAGGCTGGACCGCCACTGACTTTCCATTCGGTTTTTGATGTGTCAATGATATTATAACCAATACCTGAACCTAAAGTGATTTTGTAATCATAGTTTAAAAAAGGATCTTTATAGACTTCTCCAAAAATGGGACGTAAATAGAATTTTGGGGAAATAAACCAATCAAAGTTACTATTAAGTCTATGGTTATTAATGGTTGCTTCATCATCGGTACGTGAGTAATTCCCGAGATAAGTCGTATTAAATCGAGATTCGGTTGTTCTTCTTCGTGTATAAGCGATGGCGCTATAATCAACTTGATCTGTGTTGCCAGAATAAAAGTCAGCCCCTAAGGTAATTTTTGTGGACCAATAATTACTTTCACTATCATTGCCTGTGATAATGGTCAGGACATCGCTGCGAGGGTATTGACGATTATTGATTTCTATTTGGTTATTTCGTAAGGTTAATTGCCCTGTTTGCGTAGTGAAATCGATAAGACCCACACTGACGACATGGCTAGTATTCAGCTGTAGAATATCCTCCCAATCTATGCTGAGAGTACCAAACTCTTTACTTTTAAATTCGACTTTTTCTTCATATAAATAATTGAGGGTTCCTTTTAACATTTCAAGACTTGAAAGTTGGATCCAATCATACTTGTCGTCTTTCGGTAAAGTGAGTTCCGCTGGCGCTAATGTCTGTTTTTTCTCAGTGTCCAATTGGGCTTTGGAAGCAGAAGCGGCAATGCTTTCAAAGCCAGTGGTTAATAGGCTACAAGATAAAACAATTAGGCCCAGTTTATTTTTTTTTCCTCTTGATGAGTGACAACCTAGCATGTTTTCCTGCACCTTTTTCTCCCTATAATTGGTTAAAAACAGTATAGTGAAGGATATGTTATAAAAGTGTTGCTTGCAAAGCAATGCTGTCGTGTGAAAAGAGTGGCTAATAAAGGTTTTTCAGTTCTTCCAGTAACCAAGGCAGAAGAAAGGCGGCGATTTGTGGCTGCGCTATGGCATTGGGATGAAGACCGTCACTTTGCATTAAATTCGAATGAGTGATGATATCTTTTAAGAAAAAGGGGACTAAAGTGATTTGCTGCTCCTCGGCGATATCTTGATACACTTGGGCGAACTGTTTAGCGTATCGTGGGCCGTAGTTGGGAGGGATCATAATATTTGACAGTAAAATAAGTGCGCCTCTTTCTTGAGATAATTTAATGATTTGTGTTAAATTTTGTTTAAGCTGCTTTGTCGGAAAGCCACGTAAGCCATCATTTGCACCTAACTCTATGAAGACGAGTTGAGGTGCTGTGGAGTCAAGTAATGAAGGCAATCGTCTTAGTGCTCCAGCTGATGTTTCGCCGCTGACAGAAGCATTGATAATTGTATGTTGTGGTAATTTTTTACGTATTAAGTTAACCCAGCCTTCATTTTCAGGCATGCCGTAGCCTGCGCTTAAGCTGTCGCCTAAGATTAAAATCGGGGCAGCTTGAAGGGGAAGGCTTATCAAAATCAATATCATGGCGGTTAATTGCGTCATGGTTTTTTTCTTTAAGAAGGGTGTTATGTTGAATAAAAGTGCCATAGTGGTTAATTCTCTCGTTAAGTCAGTGGCGACCCAAGAAGGGCAGCTTTCTATCCTCAACGGCATTGACTTAGAAGTCAAGCAGGGAGAAAGCGTTGCGATTTTAGGACCTTCAGGATCAGGAAAATCAACGCTATTAGGTTTACTTGCTGCCTTAGATACACCGACATCTGGGGATATTGCGTTAGATGGTGTGTCATTAAAGGGGCTTGATGAAGAGGGGAAGGCAGCCCTTCGTAAAGAAAAAGTGAGTTTTATTTTTCAGTCTTTCATGTTGGTGGATACATTAACGGCACTGGAAAATGTGATGTTACCTGCTGAACTGGCAGGGGTAAAAGAGGCAAGAGAAAAAGCCAAAATGATGCTGGACAGGGTGGGGCTGTCTCATCGCTTGAATCATCTACCCAATCAATTGTCGGGAGGGGAGCAACAGAGAGTGGCGATTGCTCGCGCTTTTATTAGTGAGCCTAAAGTGTTATTTGCCGATGAACCCACCGGGAATTTAGATGCAGAAAACAGTCATAAAATCACAGAAATGTTGTTTTCAATGAACCAAGAAAGCCAAACAACCTTAGTCCTTGTTACCCATGATTTAACCTTGGCGAATTTATGTGAGCGTCAATTGTTAATGGAAAAGGGGATCTTGTCTGAATCGACTGCCCATAAAGCGCATATCAAGAATGAGGTGAGTTAATGGCATTAAAACTGGCGTGGCGATTGTTTAAACGGGAATTATATCAAGGGCAGTTATTGCTTATTATTTTGGCGATTACGCTCGCTGTGTTGTCTGTGACGGGCTTGGCGAGTGTCAGTGATAGACTTCAAGTGGCGATTAAGGGACAAGCTTCACAATTTATTGCCGCTGATCGTATTATTCGATCACCCACTGAGATTGAGCCTGCTTTGTTGACATTGGCGAGTCAACTTGGATTGTCACACACGACAGTGCTTGAGTTTAACTCCATGGCCTATGCGGGAGATCAATTTCAACTTGTGAAAGTGAGGGCCGTGGAGGATGAATATCCTTTAAAAGGAAAAATTGAATTATCCACGGGTCAAGCCAGTGGGTTACCCGCTCTTGGGCATTTATGGTATGAAACACGGCTTTATGGTTTATTATCTCAACCGACTCAGGTGGAAATAGGCCATCATTATTTTACTTTATCAAAGGAAATAAAGCGATTGCCTGATGCCGGTTTTAACCCGTTTGCCTCCTCGCCAGTGGTACTTATGCGTATGGCGGATGTGGCAAAAACAGGTGTGTTACAACCAGGTAGTCGAGTGACATATTTATATCAATTTACGGGGAGCGACAGTCAATTAAGTGCATTTGAAGAACAAGTGAAACCTTTATTAAATACCAGTCAACGTTGGGTTGATGTCACATCCGGTGACTCGCCGATTGCTAATGCTGTGAATCGTGCGGAGCAGTTTTTGCTGTTGGCTTGTTTATTAGGTATTGCATTAGCATGCGCTGCAATAGGTATTGCCGCGCAGCGATACTGTCAGCGTCATTATGATGTGGTGGCAATGTTGAAGACCTTTGGGGCTTCTGCACGCCAAATTCGCACACTGTTTAGTTTTCATCTACTTTTGGTGACTTGCTTGGGTGTCGTGCTAGGCCTTTTATTGGGAATAGGACTGGATCAAGTTATTAGTTTGTTTCTACCCCAAGAGATTGCACGTTATTCTCCTTCGCTGCTCAGGCCGATTTTATTAGGCATCGCAACGGGGCTCATTAGTGCCATGATGTTTTCTGCTTATCCATTGTTGCGTTTATTGTCTATTCCTCCTTTAAGAGTACTTCAACGTCAGCTTGAAAGTGCAAGCTTTGGCACTTGGTTACATCTCTTACTGAGTTTATCGGCGATGGGATTATTGGGCTATTTGTATTCAGGGCAACTGGCTATGACCTTGACAGTGATGGCGACTGTGTTGCTGTTAGGGGGATTGTTAAGCTTACTTGGCTTTTTTATGATCAAACTTGGTCATGGAATGGGCATGAAAACCACTAATCCATTGCAGTTGGCGCTGGCGGGTTTAAGGCGCAGAGCAAAGCAAAATGCAATGCAATTGGTGGGGTTTAGTTGTGCCTTAGTACTTTTACTCACTATTTTAGCCCTTAGACAAGATTTATTGGAAGAATGGCGCCAGCAATTACCGGAAAATGCACCTAATTATTTTTTAGTGAATATTGCGCCAGAACAAAAAGAAGGAGTGATCCAGTATTTGTCTCAATATATTGGAGAGGTTCCACATTTGTATCCTGTTATTCGAGGTCGGCTGACTCAAATTAACGGTGAGGAAACCATTACTAAAAAACAGCAAGAAGAAGGTCAGACTGGACGCTTAGGGATTGGCCGAGAGCTTAATTTAACTTGGCGAAATACGCTACCTGACAATAATCGATTGTTAGAGGGGAAATTCAATCAAGCACCAAATGATGTTTCAGTTGAGTCTGGAGTGGCCAAACGATTAGGGCTCACATTGGGTGATAGGTTAACCTTTACCATAGATAATCAGAAAGTGGATGTGACTGTTACAAGTATTCGTGATGTGCATTGGGAGAGTCTGCAACCTAATTTTTTTATGGTTTTTACTGAAGAAGCTTTGTCTTCTTTTGCCTCAACCTCCATTGTGAGCTTTCGTCTAGGTGAAGATAAGCAGCAAGTTATTGTTGGTTTGCTGCGTTTGTTTCCAACCATTTCAGTGATTGATGTGGGGGCGATGATCGAGCAGTTACGGCAAATTATCAGTCAAGTGTCAGTGTCTTTATCTTTAGTGTTGGCATTAGTGTTAATGGCAAGTGCATTAGTCATGATGGCGCAAACGGAAGCTGGAATGGCGTCTCGGCAGCGGGAATTAGCAGTGTTACGCACCTTTGGTGCTAAAGGCAGCTTGTTAAAATGGGCCACCGGATTGGAGTTTGCCCTTTTAGGGATCATCGCGGGTATATTAGCGGTCTGGGTTGCTGAGTTTTCTTTATATTTGTTAAAAACACAAGTCTTTGAGCTGAATGTTTATATGCATTGGCCATGGTGGGCCATTGCACCACTGAGTGGGGGAGTTGTGGTTGGGTTATTAGGGCTTTGGCGTTGCCGTCAATTATTAAATCGACCTTGTACTGAGCTATTAAAGGGACATTAATTCCATGTGAGGTAAACGCTTTGCTGCTTGCGGTGTAGAAGTCTGTTAATTTATACCAATTCCATTATATAGATGATCAATTCAGAGCTTCTCAGACTTTTCAATTCAAGGCGCATTTATGCTGTAATGGTCATTCCCTTTCAAATGAATGCAACGCAGAAGTGGAATGTCTGAGCAGCTCACTTTGTGCGGGTTTCAACATACTTTATGCTACGTTAGCTGCTTTCGATATAGAATAACTATTAGCTTCAATCATCTGCCTTGCCTACAGCATGTTGAATTCCCGCTGAAAGATCACTTATATAATGGAATTGGTATTAGAAGTCACTTAGGTACTCTTTTTCACGTAGTGAATATGAGCCTAAGTGAAAGCTTTTGTCTCGTTTTGCTAATTTGTGATCTTGACTGCGTATTTATTTCGATTGGAGTAATTGATGAAACGCTTCATTGAGCTCGGGGTATTGAAACTGAAACCCTGTGGTTAATGTGCGGGTCGGTAGAATGAACTGGCCTTGCGTCAGGAGTTGGGACATCTCACCCAGTGCTAGCTTTAATATAAAAGCGGGTAAAGGCACGACCGCTGGTCTTTTAAGCGTACGGGCTAATATTTTGGCAAATTCACTTTGGCTGACGGGGTGAGGGCTAGTGGCATTAAAAATGCCCTGGCAATGAGTTTGCTTTATCATGAAGAGAATAAGTGCTATTAAATCGGTTTGATGGATCCAACTGACTCCTTGTTGCCCATTTCCAATGGGGCCGCCTAGGCCCAGCTTAAAGGCTGGAAGCATTTTACTGAGTGCGCCGCCATGTGTTCCTAAGACCAAACCAATACGTAAAACAATGACTTGAGTCTGTAAGGAGCGACAAGCATTAGCTGACTTCTCCCATTCTTTACAGATAATGTGGGGGAATTCCTGAATGCTTTCTTTTTGAGGGATATCATCTTCATCGAGTGCTTTATTGGAATGGCTGCCATAAAAACCAATGGCTGAAGCATTGATTAACTTTTGAGGTGGAGTGGCACTTTTTTTAATTAAGCTTGCGATTGTTTGAGTGATTTGCCAGCGGCTGTGACAGATACGATCTTTTTGAGTATGGCTCCAGCGTTTGTTTGCTATGGGTTCGCCGGCGAGGTTGATCACTATGTCTATATCATTAAGGTGATCAAGGGAGCTTAATGTTGTGAGATAAGTATGCCTTGTCCCTAACTGTTGCGCAGCTTTTCCTGGATGGCGAGAAAGCAGTGTCAGTTCATGTTCTTGTTCAAGGGCATGAACAAGTTGTGTTCCAATAAAACCTGTTGCGCCTGTGATAAGTATATTCATAGTGATATTTTTTATCGGATTTGCTTACAAGCATAATCACTCCAACATAAAAAGGATCAATTTTTTACGTTTAAACTTAAAATGAGGTTGAATTTTTATCTTGCCTCACTGATTGAGTGAGGCGGGTTGTTTTTTTTATTTTTTATAACATAGTGTTAGAGAGACTGAGTCTGCAAACCTAAGGGCGTGAGGTTTGTCTATTTCTACTTCTGCTAAATCGACCCAAGGGTGCTCACTGGCAATATTTAGCACTTGATTGGTTAAATTTTCAAGTAATGAAAAACGATTGTTTTCAACTAATGCAATGATTTTTTTAGTGATAGTTCGATAATTTAACGCATCTTCCATGTTATCGCTACCTCGCGCTTTCGTTGCACAGTAATGAATAGAGGCATTAATGATAATGTCTTGTTTATTTTTAATTTCATCTTCTTTAATACCGATGAAAGTGCGAAGGCGTAAATTTTTAATGCGGATTATTGCTATTTCTGGTTTCATTCTTGTTATAATCTCCTTTATATTACTAAGAATAAGCCTATCAATTTTATAATAAATCTAGAAGCTTTTTTGTCTTACCGATAGTATCTTGCCGTGAATAAGCATTGAGGATTGTATGAATGAATCGATTTGAAGATAAAGGGGTTGCCTATAAAGGGATTGCGACCATGGGGTTTATTGTGATTATTTTGGCTGGAATTAAAATTGCTAGCCCTATTGTGGTGCCTCTTGTGTTATCGGCTTTTATTGCGGTGATTTGTAATCCTATTATTAATTGGATGTCCACTTATCGTGTGCCCCGTTTGCTCGCGGTATTAATTTTGATGGTGTTGATTTTATTAGCAGGTTTTTGGTTAACCTCGGTTGTGGGAAGCTCTATCACCGAATTTTCTAAACAGTTACCTCAATATCGCAGTCAATTGCTAGAACATTTTTCATGGGGGATCGATAAATTACAGTCACTCAATATCAATATTACGCGGGATCAAATCATGTCTTATTTTGATCCCGGTGTTGCTTTTTCGATGACAACTAATATGTTATCGGGTATTGGTAATGTCATGGCCAATTTATTTTTGATTGTATTAGCGATTGTTTTTATGTTGATAGAAGCCCCGACTTTTACGAAAAAATTGCATTTTGCTTTTGATAATCCGGGTGTCGGCTTGCAGCAAATGGATAAGTTCTTACATTCGGTCAATCGTTACATGCTAATAAAGACGCTACTGAGTTTGGCTACGGGTGGTATTATTGGAATTGGACTGTATATTATCGGAGTCGATTATGCCTTGTTATGGGGGGTCATTGCTTTTTTGTTTAACTATATTCCGAATATTGGTTCCATTATTGCGGCAGTCCCCGCAGTTTTATTAGCTTTTATTCAATTAGGGACTGGGGAGGCGGGCGCTGCCACATTACTGTACATAGTAACAAACACTGTAATTGGAAACATTATTGAGCCTAAATATACAGGCCGAGGCGTGGGGTTGTCGACCTTAGTGGTGTTTTTGTCACTCATTTTTTGGGGGTGGTTACTGGGTACCGTTGGCATGTTATTGTCCGTTCCTTTAACTATGGTGGTGAAAATTGCATTAGAATATAGCGAGAGTGGCAAATGGTTATCTATTTTGTTATCTGACAATTTAGGGGCTGAGCCTTGTGTTCCCTTAACGGCATCTGTTAAGGGGGAAGATAAAAATGAACAGATAGTGGAACAAAAGCCGAAAGTGTAATATTGATAAGAATATAGCTTCTCTTTACGCACTTTAAAAACAGGTTTTGAATGCGTTTAAGGGATATTTTTTGAATGGTTGGAACAGTGAGTTAATGCAGTTATTTTTAGAAGCACTACAAGAAGTCTATTGGGATCAAGATGTGGCACGTTTATTTCATGGGCGGGGTGGGCGTTACGTTGGCTGTGAACATTTGTGCTTGGATTGGTTTAACCCTGTGTTGTTATTAACGAGTTTTAAAGCGTTAACCGAAAAAGAGTATGATCAGATCATCAGTGGGATCACTCAGCGTTGGCATACCTTGATGCCCAATGAGCCGTTAAATTTAGTGTATCAATATCGAAGTGCTGGGCAAACATTCACTGAGTGTATAGCGGGCAATGTGCCCGATCCCCATATCGTGACTGAAAATGGTGCGCGTTTTCAGGTGCACTTGTTAAAAGGGCAAAATCACGGCTTGTTTCTTGATATGAGCCAAGGGCGTCAATGGGTAAGGGCCCATGCGCGCGAGAAAAAAGTCCTGAACTTGTTTGCCTATACTTGTGGTTTTTCTGTTGCCGCCTTACAAGGTGGTGCGGTGGATGTGGTGAACATGGATATGAGTAAAGGTGCCCTTGCCATTGGTAAACAGAATCACTTGTTAAACGGTTTCTCTACTGGGGCTAAATTTTTAGGCCATGATATTTTTAAGTCTTGGGGTAAATTGACTAAATTAGGTCCTTATGATCTTATCATTGCTGATCCGCCAAGCAATCAAAAAGGCAGTTTTGTTGCCAGTAAAGATTATGCGCGTTTATTAAAGCGACTTCCGAGCTTACTAAAGCCTGAAGGTGATTTGTTGTTGTGTCTTAACGCACCTGAGTTGAGTATTGATTTTTTAAAAGACCAAGTCAGAGAATACAGTCCAAATTTAGTTTTTAAGGAGCAAATTGCCAACCCTGAGGTCTTTGAAGATATTGATATTAACAAGGCATTGAAAGTATTGAGATATCAATAAAGAGTGAGTCATTTTTAGGATGTTTTTTTAATCTCACAATATGTTAAATTCGTAATATAAAATTAAATTTTAATATAAAAAAGGCATTAAAAGCTGAAAGACTTTCAGTTTTTAATGCCTTTTTTATCGTTTTAAAACTTAATATACTGTTTTTGTCATACAGAACTGAAAGTTTTTTGTAATAAGGGCTTTTAAAGTGGTATAATGGGTTCAGAGTTGAATATGGCCAGTTTCGCAATAATTCTTCTCATACAAGGCAAAATGACACGATTTGATGGCATGCTTTGTACCCTATACTATCTTTTATGCGGAGTGACTATGGAAGCGCAAGATTACGAAGAAGCTTACTATCAAGTACAAGATGAAATGTTAGCTTTGTTGCCCACTGAAATGGATGAAGATGCGTTTTTAGATTGAGCTCCTTATTCAAGGCGGTTATTTTAGATATCGCTTCAGAGAAACAGAAAATAGAAACAAAAAAGAGAAACAAAAAATAGAAAAAATGCCAGTCAGAGATTGACTGGTATTTTTCCTTGCTGCTTCAACTTAGGTCGGGTTTAGCAGCGTTGCTAAATATCACTATTTTTAGTCCATTCGTGTTGTGCGTTTTATTATGAGTGAGCTATTATGGTCGTAATCTCACCTTGATTTCAGTTTAATCATTCGTTTTTGGACTGATATTATACAATGCTGCAATATTACGTGAGCAGGCATATAAATGGTGCTTGGCTTGTTTGAGTAATGTAGGTAAAGGACAATAGCCTGGTGTGATAGCAAAGATAGCTGTTATGCCGTTACCGAGTAAAATATTTGCATCTTCACTGACACTGCCGCCAATGGCGATCACAGGAACAGCATATTGGTTGGCTAGGCGTGTGACGCCTAAAGGTGCTTTGCCGTTAAGGGTTTGACTGTCTAAGCGGCCTTCACCGGTAATGATTAAATCAGCATCCGCTATTTTTGTCTCAAGTTCCGTCATCTTAAGGATAAGATCGATACCCGGTTTCATGTTTGCTTGTAGCAAGGAGACGAGGCCAAATCCAATGCCGCCAGCGGCGCCTGCACCAGCATTATTGCGATGATCTTCTATTCCCATTTTGACCAATATATCAGCAAAGTGGCTGAGTGCTGCATCCAGTTGCTTTATTGAGTGATGGTTTGCGCCTTTTTGCGGGCCAAATACTTGACTGGCGCCAGCTTCGCCACACAAAGGGTTAGTCACATCACAGGCCAATGTCAATTGGCATTGCTTTAATAGTGGGTTGAGTTTGGTGATGTCAATGGTGTCGAGGTCTGTTAAGTAAATACCACCGGGCTTTAATTCTTGTTTGTTTTTATCGAGAAATCTTACTCCTAAGGCGCTGAGTATGCCGGTACCACCGTCGATTGTTGCACTACCACCTAACCCTAAAATGATGTGCTTTATTCCGCGGTTTAGCGCATCAAGGATAAGTTCTCCCGTACCTATGCTTGATGTAATACGAGGATCACGTAAGGTTTTGGGTATTAGCGTTAATCCAGAGGCTTTGGCGACTTCAATGATGGCTGTTTGTGGTGTGCTTTGCTGAGTATTGCCAAGAATACCATAATAGGTTTCTACTTTATCACCCAATGGCCCTTTGACTGTTAAGTGTATCTTTTGCCCATTTGTGGCTGCAATGAGTGTATCAACTGATCCTTCTCCGCCATCAGCAATGGGCTGATTTACATATTGTGCGTGGGGAAGCACTTTTCGAAAACCTTTTTCAATTTCATTGGCCACTTCTACAGCCGTTAAGCTTTCTTTAAATGAATCGGGAGCAATCACAATTTTCATAAAATATCCCTAAAAAATGAATCAATTCAATTTGCTTTGTATTAGGCTCAAATGCTGTGATTAATGGTATATATTATTCATATAGGGATAATCATAAACAGAATAGGTAAATATAAAAATACATTTCAATAAATTATTTATTATGTGCCATTATTTGATTAATGCATTTAAATCAATTTTTATTGGTGAATGATTCTATGGAGAGAGATATGCAAGGAAGTGAGCAAAAAGAGGCTAAGATCAGTGTATTGGCATTGCTTGCGATGGTGTTATCGGTGCTAATGATAGCGATTGATTTCACAGCATTTTCTGTTGCTTTGCCCATAATCGGTGAAGAATTCAAAGCGGGGATTAATAAGACGCAGTGGATTATTAATGGTTACACTTTAATGTTTGGTGTGTTAATTGTTACTGGTGGACGATTGGCCGATAGGATTGGCCGGCGAAAAACGCTGATTATTGGGATCAGTATTTTTACTGTTTTTTCAGTGCTAGCCACCTTAGTGAGCGGTACTTTAGGTGTCATCGTGTGTCGAATGCTGATGGGGGTAGGGGGAGCACTCATGTGGCCCGCTATTTTAGGGATGGTATTTGGGATCATGCCGAGTCATCGTGCGGGGTTAGCTGGCGCTTTAGTTATTGGTACAGCAGGATTTGGCAATGCTATGGGGCCTATGTTAGGTGGCGTGTTAACGGATATATTGAGCTGGCGCTGGATTTTCCTCATCAATGTTCCCATAGCCGCTATAGTGTACTTATTGGTTTACAAATTGATAGAGGATGATCAGCCTATTGATCAAAATGAGCCTATTGATTATGTCGGTGTGTTGACTTTATCGATTGCCTTAATGGCTTTATTACTGGCGTTGGACTTTGGTATTGGACTGGGGTGGGAAGATCCTTTTATTTTGAGTCTTTTTGTCATCTTTTTCGTTGTGATATGCGCATTTTTTTACATTGAATCTAAAGTGGGCCAGTACGCACTTATTCCAACAGATATCGTTCGAAACTATTCCTTTATGGCTGCAGGGCTTGCCACTTTAATGATGTCAGCTATTTTCTTTGCAGTGTTAGTTTATCTTCCCCTTTTTTTTAGTCAAACAATGCACTACTCCCCAATGAAATCAGGTGTTGGATTATTACCTGTCATGTTGACTTTTGCCATTACTTCTTTTTTTGCTGGTGCATTATATGAAAAACTGGGATCAAAACTCATTTTATCTGTTGGAAGCGCCTGCTTAGCGCTGGGAATGTTTTTATTATCAAGCCTGACTATGCACACTAGTTACCTTTCAATGTTGTTTGGTATGTTTATTTTAGGGGCAGGGGTTGGACTTTTTTATTCGACGATTACGACTGCTGCGTTGACCCTTGTGCCAGAAAAGCGAGCGAGCTTAGCAGGTGGGATCATTTTTATGTTTCAAATTGCAGGAGGATCCATAGGGTTAGGGTTAAATACTGCCATTGTATCTCAATACGATCTCCTTAGTGAGGGGATCAATATGGCCTTTAAAGTCAACGGCGTTTTCTCCATCTTAGGCTTTATCATTTGTGTCCTTTGGATTGGGGGGAGAAAAGGGCCTGTTAATGGGTAATAGCGTTGAAGGTTATAAGGAGATTTGAATGAAAAAAGACACAGAACACATGTATTTACTCCGTTTTTTGGCCCTAGGACTGGCTATCATTGTGATTGGATTTGATATTACGGCTTTTCCTGTGGCCTTGCCCAGTATTACTCAAGAATTTTACTCGTCTTTGAATCATGCTCAGTGGATTTTTAATGGTTATGCTTTAGCGCTGGGCGTGTTTATTATTACGGGTGGGAAGCTTGCCGATCTTTATGGTCGGCGAAAAACCTTTTTTATTGCTATGTTTTTTTTCGTGTTGTTTCTTTTATTGGGGGCTTTTTCCACCAGTATGAATATGCTGATTATTTGCAGAATACTGATGGGACTTTGTACCGCTGTGGTATTACCTGCGATTATAGGAATGATCTTTTCGTTAGTGCCGGAAAGCAAGGCTGCTATTGCAGGGGGATTTGTGATTGGCATGTCGGGTGTAGGTAATGCTACTGGACCAGTATTGGGAGGGGTATTGACGGATGCGTTGGGTTGGCGCTGGATATTACTGGTTAATATTCCCATTGCCCTTTTTGCAATGTTAGTGGTGTTAAAAACCATAGTAAAGGATGCGCCTAAAACTACTCAAGAGATGGACTACTGGGGAGTGACCTTGTTATCGCTTTCTTTATTTTCATTATTATTTGCGCTGGAATTAATAGCTGAACTTAATACTGATCATCCATTGATAATTGGATTATTTACTTTATTTGTTGTGCTGTTTTTTATTTTTTTAAAAGAAGAGCAAATGGCAAAAAGCAAGGCACTTATTTCGCCTGATATTTTAAAGAATCAGACTTTTATCGCCATCGGTGGTACCAGTATTTTAATTTCAACTATCTGGTTTGCCGTTTTGTTGTTTTTACCTCATTTTTTTGAAAATGAATGGCACTTTACTGCGGGTCAGTCTGGGGTGGCTTTACTGCCTTTCATTATTAGCTATGCCATTGTTTCTTTCACAGCTGGAGGCTTATATGAAAGCTTAGGAGCAAAATGGACGATAACTTTGGGTGCAAGTTTACTGGCTGTTGGCATGTTGCAACTTTCATTTATTCAGATCTCAACCCCTTATTGGCAATTGAGTATTGCGCTTATTGCTATGGGAGTGGGGGTGGGTGTGGCGTATCCATCCATTGTCACTGCTGCCGTGCAATCTGTGTCATCAGAGCACATGAGCTTGGCCAGTGGTGTCATGTACCTTTGCAGGGTAGCGGGAGGGGCCATTGGAGTGGCGATGAACACTTGTGTGATCAGTTTATCGAACTCGCTTATTGAAGGAATGAGGCTGGCTTTTATGATCAACATGTTACTTGCGCTGAGCGGTGTGTTGAGTTGCCTTTTGTTTATTCATGTCGAAAATGATGTTCGTGATGGCAAAGCTTGAATATTTTTTTGCTTTATTTCGAGGTAAATCCAAGCTTGACTCGAAGCATCCTTTAGCTTTTATTGCCATGTCATTAGCGATTATCGTTATTGCTTATGATTTTACTGCTTTTTCAGTTGCTATCCCTAAAATAAGCGAAGAATTTAATAGTACACTTAATCACAGTCAGTGGGTTTTTAATGGCTACGCTTTAACCTTAGGGGTTTTTATTATTACCGGTGGCCATTTAGCGGATCTGTATGGTCGGCGAAGGCTTTTTTTTATTGGAATTGTGATTTTTTGCGTCTTTTCTGTATTTGGTGCCCTAGCGACAAATATTAATGGGCTAATTGTTTGCAGGATCATCATGGGTTTAGGGGGGGCGATGATATGGCCTGCGATTTTAGGCATGGTTTATGCCTTATTTTCTAAAGACAAAGCTGGTGTTGCTGGTGGCTTTATTATCGGTGTGGCAGGGATCAGTAATGCGGCAGGTCCAATGGTGGGGGGCTTGTTAACAGATTTGGCGAGTTGGCGTTGGATCTTACTGATTAATATTCCTATTGCATTGTTGGCTCTGTTATTGACTTGGAAAGCCATTGTTCCTGAAAACAGAGTTTGGAAACATCAACGAGTGGATTACGCTGGCGTATTGACCTTATCGGTATCTTTGTTTTCGTTATTATTGGGGTTTGATTTATTAGCCGATCCTCAATTTAATAGGGGACTGATTGTTGGATTACTTTGTGTTTTTGGATTGAGCATGTTGGTTTTTGTTATCATTGAACGTTATCAAAATGAACAGGCATTAATTCCTCGAGAATTGATGAAAAACGGAGAGTTTCTGGCTATTGGTTTGACGACATTAATGATGTCGACCATTTTTTTTGCGGCATTATTATATTTGCCTCAGTTTTTTATGCGTGAGTGGAGCTATGGTGCAGCAGAGTCTGGTGTGGGGCTATTGCCAATGATTTTGACTTATGCTTTGACTTCATTTTTTTCGGGGAGCATTTATCAACGACTAGGAGCTAAATGTTTGGTGGTGATAGGGATCAGCTTACTTGCATTAGGCATGTTGTTGCTGGCTCATTTACAACTTGCGACCTCTTATTGGCAACTTGCCGTGGTGATGTTCATATTAGGAGGAGGAATAGGGCTGGCTTACCCGACGGTAACAACGGCCGCAATGATGGTGGTGCCCTCATCTCGCATGAGCTTGGCGGGCGGCATTATTTATATGTTTAGAAGTGCAGGCGGTGCTGTTGGAGTAGGGGTAAGTACTTGTATTATTTTGCTTTCTTCTTCTCCATTGGTGGGGATGGAAAATGCTTTTTTCTTTAATGCTTTTCTTGCGTTTATTGGACTAGGGATTTGTTTACTTTGGATGAAAGATCATGCCAGTGAGCCATCTGGGTAATGGGAATATTAAAAAGGTATCGATGCGATGGGGCTAAGATTAAAGGAGCAATATGGAAATCATTATTTTGGTCATTGCGGGATTCTCTGGTGGTATTTTAGCCAGCCTTTTTGGCTTAGGTGGGGGATTAGTGATTGTCCCTGCTTTAGTGATTTGTTTGCCTTTTTACCATGTCGATCCAAGCGTAGTCATGCATTTGTCTGTTGGAACTTCGTTGCTCATTATGTTACTCAACAGTTTAGCTGCCATCTTATCACATCATCAGGCTAACAATATTAATTGGCTTTTGTTTTGGCAAATTTTGCCTTTTGCCCTAGTGGGGACCACAGTGGGCTGTATTATTTCGATTCAATTGCCGACTCAAATACTGATTTTATTATTTTTGACTTTCTTATTCGTTATTCTGCTCCGCTTTGTGGTACACCTGATATATCGAAAGCAATATAAGGTGCTTGCAGATTCGCGCCCTCCTATGCTCAATAAAGCACTTAGTGGTCTATTAAGTGGTTTTATTGGTGCTGGAATGGGAGTGGGATCGAGTTTGGTTATGGTGCCTTTTTTAAAACGTTATGGTTTTTATATTCGACATTGTGCGGGATTATCTTGTTGTTTTAATGTATTGATTGCCTTAGTTGCTGTATTCATTTATGGGTTATTTCAGGCTAAAGGTGAGATCTTATCTGACGACACAACTGGGTTTGTTTTTTGGCCAGTGATGATATGGCTCGTATTAGGATCGATTGTGGGTGTGCCTTTTGGTACTTGGCTTGGACGACAGTTATCTGAAAAAATGACCACTGTTATTTATTTTTGTTTACTCATTATTATTTTCTTGGTGATGTTGTATAAGTTATTAGAATTTTATTATTTATAGAGAAGTATTTAGTGCTAATTCATCAGAAGTAATTGGTTATAGTTATACCTTTAACCAAATTAAAAAATAATAAACTCTATATTAAGTGAGTGATGTTGAGTTTATTGCTTTGATTCTTGGTTTCTTTGATAGGCATTATACCTAGCTCAGTTTAATTAAGACTTAACTGTTTGTGAAAGTGGGTGATAGTCTGGCATAAAATCTTTGTCATAAAAGGATGTATGGGTGAGTAAATTGATTGCTGTTTTTATTTTTGTCCCTTTGATTTTTTTTACTATTTTGTTGGGTATGATTTTTATTCCTGTTAAACGAGAGAGCAGCGGCACAGGATTGAATTTTGATGTGTTAGTCACACAGCCCGTTAATAGTATGGAATCGCAGTACATGGCCCGTGATGGTCAGCGCCTGTTTTACCGTTATTTACCCGGCAGTAAAGCCTTAGTGGTGATGTTATTACACGGCTCGGGGACGGAGGGGCGCTATTTATTGCCTTTGGCAGAACGATTGAACCGTCAATCAGGTGCCACAGTGATTGTGCCGGATTTACGAGGACATGGCCGTTCAATCTTGTCCCGTCCCGGCGACATTGCTTATCGGGATCAGTTTGATGACGATATTATCGATTTACAAAAAAAACTTGCTGTTGATTATCCCAATGCAAAGTGGGTACTGGGGGGACACTCTTCCGGCGGCGGCCTTGCTATTCGTTTGGGGGGCCGTGCACGTTTGAGTTTGGCCGAGAATATGCTGCCTAATTTTGATGCTTATGTGTTGCTTGCTCCTTATTTAAGCCACGATGCCCCCACAGTCCGGACTGACTCGGGAGGTTGGGTGCAGGTTTCTGTTCGGCGTATTATTGCTATTAAGTTATTCAATATGCTGGGTGTTAATCAGTTTAATGGCATGCCAGTATTATTTTTTAATCGCCCGAAGCACATCAATGATGCCATGCAGTTGAAAAGCTACTCTTATCGGTTAATGGTGTCATTTTCCCCTGAAAATTATCAGGCTGACTTACAGGCCAATAATAAGCCTATACTCTTATGGGTGGGAGATAAAGATGAGGCATTTTATCCCCATCAATTTATTCATGTAATGCATGAACATGCCAGTCAGGCACAAGTGAAAATAGCGCCGAATATCACGCACCTTGCATTACCGGGAGCCGTTTTGATTGCCGATGACATGGCGAGTTGGCTGAAGCAATTATCGCGCTAATCAATGGGATATGAGATGAAATGACTCAAATTAGATTGTTTCTGTTTACTGTGATGTTGTCGGCTATTTTTGCGATTACCCCGTTTTCAACGGATCTGTATCTGCCCGCATTGTCTGAAATGGCATCGGATTTTGATGTCCATATTACCCTGGTTCAACAATCTTTAAGTTTGTTTTTTGCAGGCTATGGTGTGGGCATGTTTCTGTTTGGGCCTTTGATTGATCATTTTGGTCGGCGTCAATTTGTGATAGGGGGATTACTCATTTTCAGTATTGCCAGTTTACTGGCAGCACTGACGAACAATATCACCTGGTTTTTACTACTGCGTTTCCTGCAGGCGTTTGCAGGGGCGGCGGCAACCGTAGCCATTCCTGGGTATATTAAAGCATTGTATGGTAAAAATACGCCAAAGGGCATGTCATATTTTAATTTAATCATGATGCTGGCGCCATTAATTGCCCCAGCGATTGGCAGTCTGGTGATGACCTGGGGACAATGGCATTTAATTTTTGTGTTGCTGGCGGTATACGCTGGGGTTATTTTGCTACTGGCTTATATGTATCTTCGCGTTGACAATGAAAAACAGCAGTTGAACACCAATAAGCTGTCTTTTTTTAAAAATTACCGTATCGTTTTTTCAAAAAAAGGGGCTAAACTGGATATTTTAACCAGCTTTTTCGCTTCTTTTGCTTTTTTTTGCTACATCACAGACTCGTCTTTTGTGTTTATGCAGGTTTTTGGCCTGAGTAAGTATACTTTTTCTTTGGTTTTTGCCAGTAATGTGGTGATGTTGATTTCAGCCAGTTTTATCAATGGTCGATTGTTGGGAAGATATCGCGTTGCCTGGTTATTGGGCGCTGCCAATGTATTTGCCCTGTGTTTTGCTTCAGGCTTGGTGGTGGTTAATATCTTGTCCCTTAATGTGGTATTTACCCTGGTGACCTTATTGCCTTTTATGGGCTGCTTGTGGATGATGTCCATTAATGCCGACTCGATTGTATTAATGAAGTTTAAAAAGGAAGTGGGCACAGCATCTGCAGTGATTGGTACCTTAAAATTTGGTTCAGCGGCTCTTTCAGGGCCTTTATTGGCCTTATTTCATTCTGGCACGGCGGTGCCGTTTTCCGTTTTGTTATTGGGTGCGGTTATTTTGGCTTGTATCAGTCAAGTCATGAACTATTTTTTAAAACATTAGGGCCTGTTGATTTTTCATGATTAAATTATGTCCGAGTAAAACACGTTTAGTGAATCCTACGGACTGCGCTTGTCGCTCCTTTCTACGGCGTTATCGCTTATTTATGGACGACCCCAAGGATGGGGAAGGTAGAGCGACGTTTGAACCCAAGCCGAGAATAACTACACTGCATAAGTTCTGCCTTGTATAAAGAAGCGACAAACTGCAGCAGAAATAATCAGCAAAGATCAACAGACCCTAAGCACTCAGACGAATTGTTGATTATTTTCTTTAAGGACAAATGAAATGGATGGTGATATGAATATAAAATCTGTGTGTATCAAAATAGTCTCCTTTTACTTGATGCTGGTTTCTTTTTGGGTAAATGGACAAGAGGAGGCAGAATTTCAGCTTATTTATCAAAATTCCACCGAAGCGCCTGGTTATGATCTGGCTCAGCAGTTATTTAAAGAAGCATTGACAGTGGATGATTTTTGGGGGTCAATACGCTATTTTGTCACTCAAAAAGAGTTGAGTTATTGCGCTATTGCCAGTAGTGTTCTTGTACTTAATTCTTTAGATATTCCTGCTCCAGCGAATCCAAATGTGTATCCTTATCAGTTGTTTGATCAAGATAATATTTTTACTGATCAAGTATTGAAAGTGATAAGTCCAACCATAGTTGGATATCAAGGCACTACCTTAGATGAGATGCGTCAAATTCTACAAACTTATAATGTGAATGTAGAGCGAGTTTATGCCAGTAATAGCAGTGTTGAAAATTTTAGAACGGCGGCCATTGATGCATTAAAGAGTCCAAATAAACGCTTGTTGGTTAATTTTGATCGTAAAGGGTTACAGCAAGAGGGAGGTGGGCATGTGTCTCCGGTGGTGGCTTATCATGAAGCACAAGACAGGTTTTTGGTATTAGATGTCGCGCGTTATAAATTGCCGTCTTATTGGGTAAAAACAGAGCATTTATTTAAAGCCATGTTGGGGATTGACGCCACCTCTAAACGCAGCCGAGGTTATGTGATAGTGGGGAAAAAACTAGACTTTAAAAATGAGCGATAGCCAGTGTCTTTTATCCATAGTAAAGATCACAAGATAGTTTTCTTATCTTGTGATTTGTCTTGAGAATTAACATGAGATGTTGCGAGGTGACGGTTAAAAAAGGGTGCTGAGCATATCTTCACGATAAGGAGTGAGGGGCTGGCCTTGTTTAACTTTTTCCACGTAATCTGGATTAGCAATAAAGGGGCGACCGACGGCAATAAGATCAAATTTGTTATCATTGATGGCTGTATTGGCCATGTTCGGTGTATAGCTGCCCACGCCCACTAAAGTGTTTTGATAACGTTTGCGGACATAATCAGATACGCGTCCTTCTAAGTAATCGAATTCCATTCCATCATCAAAGATCCCAATGTGCAAGTAGGCCAAATTGCGTTGCTCTAATTGTGGTAACAGATAATCAAATACGTCGCGATCTCGCTTGTCTCCTGCCATGTTAAAGTACGCACCTGGAGATATTCGAAGGGCGGTGCGCTCATGGCCGATACGGGCAATAATGGCATCCACAACCTCCAGCGCAAAGCGTGACATATTTTGTGGTGTTCCGCCGTAATCATCCACTCGGTGATTACTGTCATGATGTAAAAATTGATCCACAAGGTAACCATTTGCGCCATGGATCTCAATGCCATCAAAGCCTGCATCAATGGCATTGGCCGCGGCTTGAGAATAATCTGCGATCAATTGTTGAATGTCATCTTGGGTGACGGCTTTGGGTGTGATATAAGTGAGCTCTCGCATACGTGGCACACTGCCTTCAATACCAATCGCTGAAGGCGCTAACACGGTTCCATTATTGAAAAAATGCGGGTGGGCGACGCGGCCTGTATGCCAAAGTTGGGCAAATATTTTTCCGCCATTTTTATGTACCGCATCGGTGACTTTACGCCAACCTGTGATTTGTTCAGGTGTAAATAATCCCGGTGTATTGGGATAGCCTTGGCCGTCAGGGCGAATAATAGTGGCTTCAGAAATAATTAATCCGGCATCGGCACGGCGAGCGTAGTAATCGACCATGTCTTGAGTGGGGACGAGATTGGCATCGCTCATGCAGCGGGTTAACGGGGCCATTAATATTCGGTTTGTTAACTGCAGAGTATGATTGAGAGTGAAAGGTTGAAATAGTGTCTTTGTCATAGTAGGACTCTTAAATAATGGGCGCTTAATACAGTGAAGCGCTAAATACTGTCGTGATTATTTTGAATGCTCATTCAAGATAGTCTAATTTGAATGAACATTCAAATTATTTTTTGAGCAAGTATTCAAGTATTTTTTGAACAAGTGACCGACTCTCTGTACACTGTTTTTATGATTGATAAAAAGTTTTTACTATGCGTAATGCTGAATTTGATAGAGAAGCAGTATTAAGGGCCGCGATGTTGGCTTTTATGAATAAAGGTTATGCAAAAACCAGTATGCAGGATTTAACCCAAGTGACGGGGTTACATCCTGGTTCGCTATACTGTGCGTTCAAAAATAAGCGTGGCATATTATTGGCGGCAATAGCCCAATATCAAAGTGATAAGGCGGCAGAATTTGACGCGTTTTTTTCAACTCTTGAAACGCCACTTGCTCAGCTTAAAACTTATCTCGACAGTTTAGTGCTTGAATGTATTAGTTGTGAAGCTAGTAAAGCATGTTTGCTAACTAAAGCATTGAATGAAATGGCGGAGCAAGATGATGAGCTGCAATACATCATCAGCCAAAGCTTACATCGTTGGGAGATGAGCATTGCCGATCAGTTTGCGAAAGCCAAAGATAAGGGACAGCTCAATAGTCAACGCGGCAGTGAGGCGCTGGCGCGTTATTTTGTGATGGGGATTTATGGCCTACGCACCTTTGCTCACACACATCCTAAGCATGAGGTCTTACAATCGCTTGCCGATCAATTGTTTGAGGATGTCACTCGGTAATAGCTTATGTAAAGTATTGTGTGGATGAATCATTTGTGATTTATAGCACCTTGGTTTGTGTGTTGAATTGTTTGTCCTATATTTGTATGAGGATGACAATGAGGGAGTGAAGGCTATGGTGCGACAGTTTGGATATTTATTATGGATAATGTTCATTATTACCTTAACTGCTGGTTGTAATGAAAATCGAGAGCAGCTGATACTTTATGCGCCACTGCAAAGCACATCCACCTATTTAATCGATGGGAATAATCAACCTCTTTATGAATGGAGTAGTGACGCTATTCCCGCCCAAGTGGCTTACCTTGACAAAGATGGCTATTTAGTTCGAACGATGACTGATGATGAAGTATATGAAGAGGGTAACTTTTTCAGTAACGTGGGGGGGGCGCACTGGGTGGGATCATTGAACGCAATTATATTGATAGCAATACAGGTGAAACATTAACGGATTGGCGCTTTCGGCTTTGGGATGATATTGAAGGTGCAGATATTGATGAGATGGTCTTGCATCATGACATTGAGTTGTTGCCATCGGGTAATATTTTAGCACTTTTATGGCAGCGTAGGACCTATGATGAAGCGGTACAAGCGGGGAGAAATCCAGAAAGTTTAGAGTCTGATTTAGGTATGCTTGAAGAGAAAGTGATTGAGTTAAAGCGAGTGGTAAACCCAGATGGCACTGATAGTTGGGAAATTGTGTGGCAATGGAGTATGTGGGATCATTTTATACAAACGGATTATCCTGATAAAGACAATTATGTGGAAGGTGATGTATCAGATTATCCGCACTTAATTGATATCAATTATAATTTAGACACAGATACGAGTATCGATGTGTTTCATGTGAATGCGGTGTTTTATTTAGAAAGGTATGATCAAATTGTGCTAACGTCGCATTTTAATAGTGAATTATGGGTTATTGATCATTCAACGACCACCGCAGAAGCGGCCACCTCGTCAGGTGGAAAATATCAGCAAGGGGGGGATTTATTGTACCGATGGGGCAATGCTCAAGCCTATGGTTACTCTGATGAGCGTTATACTTTTTTAAGTGGTGTTCATGATCCTAGTTTTGTTTATAACAGTTTAAGTGACAACAAAGTTGGCACCTTTTTCATGTATGATAATAATCGAGATAGTGGTGAAAACACCCAAGTGATTGAAATGAATCCACCTTTGACTTCAGATGGACAATATCTGATTGGTGTTGATGTTGAAGGGGTTTATGGTCCAATCAAGACGATGTTACAGGCAGATCTTGGTTTTCAGCAAGATCGATTAGGAACTGTGAAGCGATTATCTTCAGGCGAGATTTTTACGTGTAATTGCGCAGGTACGGGGGAAGCGCTTTGGCTGGATAAGCAAGGGAAACTCATGGCGTCGATGACATTGTCGAGTAACACGATAGGCGCCAGTAATGCCCCTGAGGTATATCGAATACAGCACTATTGGAGTACTGATGAGGCGATTAAGCAAATAGAAAAGTAATAGGTAATAAGCCCATAACTAGAGCCATCAGTTTTTGTGCCTTATGGCAATATTGATGACTGTGTCGATGATTTTGATGAGTCTATTAGTAAGCAATGACTTAGCATTTAATGGATAAAATTGTCGATAGCACGATTAAACTTTTTCGGGTTTTCCAGAAAAGGAAAGTGTTTGCCACCTTCATCTTCCTCAAAAATCATTAATTGAGATGTTTTTATTTGTTGATGTATCCATTCTTGTGATGACAAAGAAACAGGGCTGCCTCTTCCTGCAATGATCAAAGTTGGAATGGTAATTCTTGTTATTTCATCACGCCAATCTTGATGATAAACATCATCGAGCAACCTTGCTCCCTGATGAGGATCCATTAATTCATTCTCATGTAATACGATGTTAATGACTTCATCAGAGGCATATTGAGATAGCATATTGTTTTTAAATGCACTTCTAAAAAAATAACAGCCTAAATATTCAATATCATTGACTAATACAGGTAATGAATTAACATCGGCTAATGGGCCATAGTTTTTTATTTCTTGTTGGGACCAAAGTGGATTAATAATAAGGACTGGCGATCGATCAATTAAAATAATCTTATTGATTAATTCTAGGCCAAACAGTTGAAAATAAGCAAGCACAACCGCGCCGCCTAATGCATGACCTAACATAACCACCTCGTTTAATTTTAAACAGCAAAGTAATTCATTCACATCTTTTGCTAATCTGTGTACTTTAAAGCCATAATGCGCTTGATTAGACAAACCATGTCCTCTCATATCTAATGCAATGACGCGATATTTTTGGCTGAGCATTTCCATTTGATATTGATATTGCATGCTGCTTAGAGAGAAGCTATGTAATAAGATAAGCGGGGTTCCTTGACCTTTATCAAAGTAGTGTAATGTCACATTATCATTGGTTTTAAAAGAGTGACTATCTTGTTGAGAAATTAGCATACTGATAGCCCTATTTAATCGCTTTAATTACACCACTTTTATCGCATTTTAATAAATAAGTTAAGGGTAAAATTGTAAAATAATATATCTCTATTAAGTGTTATTGAAATATTGGGAAAATTCTCACTATTTACGCCTCTCTTTTAATCCCACAGGTATTAGTGGCGAAGCATCACCAAGCCTATTTTATTTGTTTAAATATAGAGAAAGACCAAAGTTAATTTTTTATGTTTCATTGAGTCTATCATAAAATAATGATTTATAATTTAATGGATAAAACTGTCGATAGCCAAATTAAATTTTTTCGGGTTCTCAAGAAAAGGAAAGTGTTTTCCACCTTCATTTTCCTCAAAAATCATTAATTGAGATGTTTTTATCTGTTGATGTACCCATTCTTGCGATGACAACGAAAAAGGGCTGCCTCTTCCTGCTATGATCAAAGTTGGAATGGTGATCCTTGCAATTTCATCACGCCAATCTTGATGAAAATAATCATCGACTAAAGGGGCTACTTGCTCAATATTCAATAACTTACTTTCATCTAACACTATGCTCAAGATTTCTTGAGAGACTTGTTGAGATAGCATATTATTTTTAAAAATACTTTTAAGAAATTGGCCGCCGAAATACTCAAGATTATTGAGTAATTGATTTAATGAATCAATATCGATTAACGGGCCAAAGTGTTTAATGTCTTCTCTAGACCAAATTGGGTTACTGAGTATAACGGGAGAAGTACTGATTAAAATAATTTTCTTGAGTAATTCAGATCCAAACAGTTGAAAATAAGCCAGTATAACGGCGCTGCCTAATGCATGACCTAGCATAATCACGTCTTTTAAACTTAAACAGTCAAGTAATTCATGCACATCTTTTGCTAATCTGTGTACTCTAAAACCGTAATCGACGTCATGTGATAAGCCATGCCCTCTCATATCTAATGCTATGACGCGATATTTTTGGCTTAGGGTTTCCATTTGATATTGATATAGCATGCTACTGAGAGACCAAGCGTGTAATAAGACCAGTGGGATCCCTTGACCTTTATCAAAGTAGTGTAATGTCACATTATCATTGGTTTTAAAATAGTGACAATCATGTTGAAAAGTTAGCATACTCATAGTCTGATCCATCGATTTAACTACAGCTTTTAATGATAGTATTTTAATGGGTAAGTTAAGGATCAAATTGTAAAATGATATGTCATGACGAATAAAAA
This sequence comes from uncultured Shewanella sp., assembly GCF_947495455.1. Classification (GTDB taxonomy): domain Bacteria; phylum Pseudomonadota; class Gammaproteobacteria; order Enterobacterales; family Shewanellaceae; genus Shewanella. Next base: position 178,353 of record NZ_CANLZC010000001.1, read on the forward strand.
CGCGTTATGGTATTGTTTTAAACACTAGGTGTCTGGAGAATGTGTCTGGTGATACCCTTGATACAGGGGCAAAATAGGCAAATCAACCTTTAAGGAGATACTTGATTGAGTATTCATATTAGAAAAGAACAACTCAGCGATATTCAACGCATTCATGAAGTTACGATTGCGGCATTTCTTGAAGCGCCACATACCGATCACTCAGAGCAGTTTATCATTAAAGCGCTTCGTCAATCGGACGCGTTATCCATCTCCCTTGTTGCTGAAGATGAAGGCAAAATTGTTGGTCATGTGGCACTTTCTCAAGTGATGATTTCTGGCGGTGCCAATAGTTGGTATGGTCTTGGACCAATCTCGGTACTTCCCAATCATCAGAATAAAGGTGTTGGTTCTAAGCTGATGAATGCAGCCATTGAAGCGTTAAAGCATGTAAAAGCTAAGGGTTGTGTATTACTTGGCGATCCTAACTACTACCATCGTTTTGGCTTCAGACCCAAAGAGGGCTTAATACTACCAGGGGTCCCTGCTGAATATTTTCAGGCCTTGTTGCTGCAAGGGGATTACCCTCAAGGAAATGTCACTTATCATGACGCATTTTCGGCAAAGGGTTAGCCTTTTTTATCGCTGTTAGCCATTGTTTCTTCATTATGGGTAATGGCGTGATGGATACCTTCTCCTTCATCCACTTCATCACCAGAAATACTGTGATCTTGATAACGCTCGGTATAAAGCAGCGGTATGTTTTTATCGTCAAGAATAATGCCTCTTACTGCTTGACGACAGAAAGATTTGCCTAAGTTTTGTAAGTTTTGTCGAGGTAATAGCAGTGAGGATCATAGCCGAGATTGAGGTTGTGAGCGAACTCGTAGAACTCGATTTTGCATAGCAAGCGCTGTGGTGGTACCAATCACGGTTTTAGCCCGTGATTGGCACTTATACCTCATTCAGGTTATTGAGGAGGCTTAGGCATATTCTGCTGCATCACTTCATCAAGTTCATCACTGGTAATATTCCCATTAGCTTGTTGTAAACAAGATAACAAAGCTGATTTATTAGGCTTCTCTCCAGGAGATGAAGGTCTACTTTCCTCTAAACAGGTTTGCATTTGATCTGTGCTCACATTTAATGCCGCACTTAATTTATCGACGGGCGGTTTAGGTGGCTTTCCGCCTTGATCGGCACTGGCGATAGTACTAAAAAGCAGTGTACTGAGTAGTACACTTGCGGCAGCAATAACAGATGAACGTTTTAACATAGTACTTTCCTCTTTAACTCAATGATTAATTGATCAAATGTGACAATTTAATTTTGACATGGTGCTAATCACCCTCTGTTTGTCATGTGGTGATACAAGCGACTGGAGTCACAATAGCAAATAGCGCTGTGTTGTCACAGTCAGTAGCCATTCTGCCTATGATTTAGGCTGCAATAAGCATTTTATTTGTTTTTTTTGTATAAAGCTTGGGGGAATTACGCTGACAAAGTAATTAAAATGATGTTGTGTTTAATTTTTATGTAGTTAAAAAAGTGAGCCAACTTAAATTAATTGACAGAAAGAGTCGAAGTAAGCGAGTTTAATACATTAGCTGACTTTTATTGACGTTATGCGCGATGTGTTGAATGCAAACATGATTCAATCAAAGTAAAACTAGGTTAAGACTTATCAGGATAATAAGTGATGGGAATTAAGGTTAAGGTTAGGGAAGGATGTCTGTCTTAAATTGAATCTGGCGCTTTTTTTAAGACCACAGTTTTAAAACTGTGGTCTTGCCGCATCATTCAATTTGAGATTCTAAATAATGAGGTTTTTAATGGCTTTTGAGATCAGATCTTTTTTCATTTCAGTGGGAGGTACGGGCCGGTTAAACCAAAAATGCATGGGCTGTTCAAAGCCAATGCCGTGCATATAATTGTAGATGGCTTTACGCAGTCCTTCACCTAGCATTTCATGATCGGTTCCCGTTGGATCGATAAAATTGACATCGTTTTCGGCAAATAAAATGTCAGGTTGCTCGACTAATGTGATGCCAAATTGTTCTGGGTTTTTGCCTATTGGGCTGTGAACCGTTGCCACAAAACGGTGCCAGTAGGCAGATTGGAAACATCCTTGCTGCATCATTTGGCGTACCATTTCCAGCGCATCGATGGTTTCTTGCTCTGTTTGTGTGGGAAAGCCATACATCAAATAGGCATGAACTAAAATGCCAGCATCACTGAAGGCTTTGGTGACTTGGGCGACCCGTTCAACACTGACGCCTTTTTTCATTAGCTTTAATAATCTGTCTGATGCGACCTCAAGACCGCCACTGACGGCAATACAACCAGAATCGGCTAATAACTGGCACCTCGCCTCACTAAAGGTGCGCTCAAAACGGATATTTCCCCACCAACTGATCACCACACCCCTCTCAATTAAACGTTTGGCGAAGGTAAATAAAAGTTTTGGTGGCAGGGCTTCATCGACAAAATGAAAACCCGTTTCACCCGTTTCTTCGATGACTTGCTCAATCCTATCCACTAGCACATCAGCGCTTGCAGAATCGAAACGATCGATATAGTCGAGGCTGACATCACAAAAGCTGCATTTTCGCCAGTAACAACCATGAGCGATAGTCAGTTTATTCCAGCGTCCATCGCTCCAAATACGGTGCATAGGGTTGAGCATTTCACATAAAGATAGGTATTCATCCACCGGCAAACCATCGTAAATTGGCGCGCCGACATCGCTTTGTGGAATATCATGGAGTGTTGGATTGTCGTTAAAATGGACATATGGATTGCCATTTTCATCTTCTGCGAGGAAGTAAGTACGTACTAAGGCATCGATTTCATGTTGTCCTTGAAAGTATTCAAGTAACGTGATTAAAGGTCGTTCACCGTCGTCCAGACAGATAAAGTCGACAAATTCAAATACACGAGGATCTTTCAGTGCCCGCAGCTCGGTATTGATAAAACCACCGCCCATGACAATAGGAAGTTCAGGCTTGATGGCTTTACAGGTTTGCGCAATGCGTAAGGCGCCCAACATATTGCCGGGAAAAGGGACAGTTAATGCAACGACACTGGGTTGTGTTTCTTCCAAATATTGTTCGACTAATTGTTCTAAAATCTCCGAGCTGAAACTGGGCTCCTCCATTAATGTAAAATAGAGATTATCAAAGCTTGGATTGGCAGCGGCTAATTGCTCGCCATATCGGCTCACTTCAAAATAAGGATCCACGCCTTGAGTGATTACATTTGATAAATCATTAATCATTAAAGTGGCAAGGTATTTGGCTTTATCTTGCACGCCGAGATCACCAAAGGCGGCTTGTAACACATCGCCGGATACTGATTCCATTTGTGCAATGGCGTCAAACGCTGGGCCTTCAGGTAAAAAGCGGCGAGAATTAATTCGCATTGCAAGACTAGGATCTTTTCCTTGTAAAAAGCGTATAACGGGTTCAACAATGAGATGATAGCGGTCAAATTCAGCGAGAAAATACGCGATAACCTCTGGTAACTCATTGTGATTACAGTGTTCGAAATTGACTTCGACATGTTGGCGAATAATGTTCAGTGCAGGGGCAGTCATCATTTCGAGGAAAAGTTCTATAGCAGGATCTCGCTGAACCGCTTCATAGCCTCGAGAGCGTAAAAAGCCCGTTAAATACGCTGTAGCTGGGTAGGGCGTATTCAGTTGGGTCATGGGAGGTGTCATTAGAAGAACGGTCATAGCTAGCCTTTAAATAGTCACACTGGATGACTCTATTTGATACTGAGTATGGCGGCGAAGATTACCACCATAAAATAGTCGAGGATTTTAACAAATGAATGCGACCTAAGCCACTTGAAGATGCCTTAGGTCTGAGTCGTACTCCACTTAATTTATAGAGCAAGAATGAGGCTTGTTAAAAAGTGAAGTTGTGATATACCCAAGTGACATGAAGATGCAGAATTCAGCTGGAATAAAAAACGTTTTAGACAAGGCATTGAATAGAGAGCTTAGTCATTCTAAGCCGATGTTTAATAACGCAGTATAAAACGCTTTTTAACCAGCCTGTTAGGAACCGCTCAAATGCCCGATTTCTACATTCCATCATTTCAGAAGGTATCAATATTCTCTCAATGATGCGCTTTGAACTCGAGCATTTGAGCGATTCTGAAACTTGCATCTTCACGTCACTTGGGTATATTTCATCTTCATTGTTTTTGCATAGTTGATATAACAGTAATGAAACACTATTTTTGAAGACATGAATAGGGAATAAGGAAAGATTATATGCTTCAAAGGGTATTATTAACGGGGGCGTCAGGCTTTCTAGGCAATATCATTTTGGCTCGATTATTACTTGATGAGGCTTGCGAAATAACATTGCTTTTACGCACTGGGAATACTAAAAATAGCGTTATTGATATGGCGTTGAAGTATTTACGGCATACGTCAGGTATAACAAAAGAACTGGATTTAGATCGTGTGCGTATTTTTACTTGTGATAGTCCTGGCGAACTTATTCCAAAAAGTTTTTATCACACTATGGGGCATTTCGATAGCATTATTCATGCTGCTGGGTGTGTGGATTATTTTGATGAGAATCAACTTAACATAGGGAATATTCAATATACAAAAAATATGCTCACTCTCGCTAATAAACTTGGAGTGAAACACTTCATTTTTTTATCAACGGCTTTTTCCTCAGGTTATCGAGATGGAATGATTGCTGAGCAGATCCACAAGCCGCCATTTGATGATCCGACTTACTACACTTTTAGTAAACGCTCTGCTGAGGAGTTAGTACACAATAGTGGCCTTGCTTATTACATTTTGCGGCCATCCATTGTGATTGGACACAGTCAGACAGGTTATTATGGCGGTAGACGATACGGTTTATATCAGCAATGGATGTTGATGGAAAAACTCTTTCATGATCATTATATTCCTCATTGGCATTATGTGGCTTCACAAGCGAAAGTACAGCTATTGCATTGTGATAGTTTTGAAGTCCAATTTTTTGCCGCGTTGAAACACCTTCCTGAAAAGACTTGCATGAATATTGTCTCAGACATTGAGCAAGCACCGTCTTATAGAGAAGTCACCGATCTGTGGTTTAAGTATGTGTTAAAGCCTGAATCTGTGACTTACTACAATCATTATGACGAGCTTGATTTAAATCAATTATCACGTAAACAGCGTATGCTACTCGGCCTTATTCGAAAAAATACTGATCTTGCGGCGAGAAAATGGCACTTTGAAACAAGCCATGCGCAAAAGTTAAAGCAGTCAGGCGTTAAGTTTGAAGAGGTTACTTTAAGCTCAATAAAGTGCTGCCAAGATGAGTTTGTTAAAAACTCAAAAAATATGCAGCACTATAAAAAATCTTTCAATAATTGAATTTGAGCTAGGCACTGATTTTTATATGATTATTTTGGAGTATAACGGTTGCTGTCGGTGATGATGTGATCCCATGAGAAACTTGAATTAGCGCGAGCTAAATTGGCAATAGCCTTTATGACGGGAATGCCCTTTTCAATTGAACAAGTGCCAGACCAAGAGGTGATGGCGCCATGTTTTGTCCAATTAACAGAGAATGAAACCACTTTGACATTATCATGGTCTTTTTTAGGGCGTGAGGTATTGCTCCAACCAATTAAAGGTGCTGGCTTTTCAGCAAACTGGTAAGGTATGTAGTGACCTGTTAACTGTCCTTCTTTACCGATTGTTGAAAAGGTTAAGGTTGATTGAGAATCGCTTATCCAATCGCCGATTAAATTGTCACAATTTGGTTTAGCGGCATGAGTCAAAAATGACGATGTGGATAAGACTATGAATACTAAGTATGTTGTTTTTTTCATGACAACTCCCTGTTGTTTTCATTTTACATTCAATGTGCTTACTCAGGAACGGATTGTTCACTGTTGGATTTATTTTAGTACAATTTAACGTGATTGAGAGCGACGATGACCCGTTAGTCATAGGGTTTTGATTTTGAAGGTGAGTGATACTCTATCAATACTGATGAGCCAGCAGCAGTATGATAGTGAACATATTCATCCTGTTAAATACGATATAGGTGCTCGGCATTATGTTGCCATATAGCTTGCCGCTCTAGATCACTGAGATGAGCCGTTGCCTCTAAAACGAGATCAAACCAGTCATCGTAGTGATGAAAAAGGCTGTCTACAGGAAAGTTTGAAGCAAATACCACACGCTGCCAACCAAAAATACTGATGGCATCTTGTACCATAGTTTGACTGATTGCTCTGTCCATAGGATGGTTAAGCATAGCCAATCCCGACAGTTTTATGGCCGTATTATTATGACTCGCGAACTCGGTAAGGTAGTTTCGCCAATGATTCAAGCTCTCAGGATCGCGCTTAATTGGCATGCCCATGTGATTCAAAATAATGCGTGTATTAGGATACTGGGCAGCAATAAGACTGGCTTGGGGTAATTGGTAGTCATAACATTGTAGATCAAAAGATAATTGGTATTGTTCTAATAATGAAAAGCCTTTGAGCCATTGCTCGTTTTGCATGAGTCCAGCTTGAGGACACATATTAAAGCGAGGATCAGGGTGTTCATTAATGATTTGACGGATCCCACGAACATTTTGATATGCCTTGTGCTGAACAATGACATTTTCAATATTACTGGCACTGAGATCGGCATAGAAAACAATGGCATTTGGCAGGCCCCATTGTTCACTTTGCTGTTGTAACCAAGCGGTTTCTTGTAGAGGATCTTGTGTTAACGCTTGAATATGAACAGACTTGATGATGTTGGTTTTTGCTGTTGCTGCTTTAAAATCTGGTACCAGAAAATCGACGCACAAGTCACTGTAATCACCAATCCATATTTCTTTTGGTTTATCAAGTAACCAAGGGTGATTATCTTGCTTTAAGTCCCATAAATGATGGTGGCAGTCAATGATATCATGTTTTTGCATATTAATGAGTGAGATTAAATGAAGATTAATTTCAGTATAGTGGCTAGTTTGATATGTGTGGAAAGGAAAAAGGATTAATCATGATCCCATGTCATATGCTATTTGACATTTTTAGTAACAACTTTATACGTAAATAATGGCTTATATTTTTACAACTTTTGTATATGATGAGGTAAATCAATTAATTGTGAGTGCGGGGGGAACATGAGTAGGGTGGATATTATTTTATTGTTGATTATATCTTTCTCCGCTTATGGTGTGACAGATTTAGCTGAACATCTTGATACTGATATCATAGCCCATGATCATCTTTTACTTGGTTGTGATCATATTGACATGGCAAAAATGACGACCTTGTTTTCTTCCTTTTCTGGTGAAAAGGAAAAAGCTATTCACTAATATGAAGTAATTTTTCAATAAACTTTTTATTAAAAGTCAATGGGATAGTCCCACTATCTTTCCTGATGGTATTATCCCTCATTTTAATGATTTCTCTGACAAGCGTTTTTTAGCGTCTCTTTTTTTCGGCTTTACGCGGATTGACTGGACTCAATGATATAATGGATCTTGAAAAGTGACTTAAAGGAATGAAAGCGTATGGAGCCAGTGTTGGCTTTAATAGAAAATGTGAAGCAATGCGATTTATGTACCGCTTCTCTACCTTTAGGCCCAAAGCCGATTATACAGCTGGCTTCAGGCGCTAAAATTTTAATTGCAGGCCAAGCACCAGGCAAGCAGGCACATGATAAGGGCGTTCCTTTTGATGATGTCAGTGGAGAGAGGTTACGAACTTGGTTGGGCGTGTCTAAGGTCGAATTTTATGATGAAGGGCAATTTGCTATTTTACCTATGGGATTTTGTTATCCTGGAAGGGGAAAAACCGGCGACCTTCCGCCCTTGCCTGAATGCGCTGTAAAATGGCGAAAAAACTTATTGGAAGCCCTCAGTGATATCCAGTTAACGATAGTGTTAGGGCAATATGCATTGGCTTACCATTTACCTGAAGAAAGAGGAGGAGTGTCTCAAGCTGTCATGCATTGGAAACAATATTGGCCAAATATCATTCCATTACCTCACCCGAGTCCAAGAAATAATATTTGGCTTAAGCGTCACCCTTGGTTTGCAGAAGAAGTATTGCCAAGCTTGAAAGCAAGAGTGAGAGATATTTTAAGGTGAGCTATACCCGTGATTATTGCGTTTTTTTTCAGGTAATATTTCACTAATGCGCCATTGGTTGCCGCTGAAGCGTAATTTAACGCTGCGATCATCAATCCAAGTTTGATTGTTCTTTATGCCATAAAGTTTAATGGTCACGACTTGGCTTTGTTCAAATTGGCTAAATATTTCTGGATTGGCTGTGGTCACTTCTATGGTGACATCGGTGAGTGATAAATTCAATAAGTGCCTTTGGGCGCTGGCCGGTATCGCGTAATGTTTGAGCAGTGATTGTAATGTTGGGCTGACATATTCTTGTGCTTGCTGGAGATCTTTTTGAATGTAAATGGCGTTAAAAAAAGCGAGAGCGACGGCTTCTGCTTCGGCTTGGGGCGAGGAAAAAAGAGAAAAACTTGATAATATTGATGAATCTTTAATATCACATGCGGTTAATAAATATAACATAGTAAAAGCAATTAAGGTGGTACGCATAACTTATCTGTTCAACTGAATTGTTATTATGCCAGTATGCTGCTTATTGGAATAATTATCAATAAACCATTCATTATTAGTGTGTTATATTATTTTAAATCGTCATTATTTCATTTTTGCAGAATTGAATTATATCGGTAGATGATTTTTATCTATTGACAATACTCTGCAATTGAGGCATATCTATATGATCTTATCAAAAAGGTTATCCACAAAATCTGTGGACAAGTATGTTGAAGACTTTTTTTATTGATTATAACTGATTAAATATAAAAGATTATTATAAGTTGGTTATTTTTTAACGCCTTGTTGTTTTCTCTAAATACGTCATATTTTTGTTTATTTTTTCCTTTCTTAAAATCAGTTATCCACATCAAAAGCCTCTGTAGTATTTTAGTTTAGCTATCTATTTTAGCCTAAATAGATAGCTAAAATAGTACAGAGGCCCTGTGTTTATTCGCTTTATGTATTTTGTGAAGCTTGTATTGCAGTCAAAGCAATAGTGTAGACAATATCATCCACTAAGGCACCGCGAGATAAGTCATTAACAGGTTTTCTCATGCCTTGTAGCATTGGGCCAATACTGATGAGCTCGGCACTTCTTTGTACGGCTTTATAAGTGGTATTTCCTGTATTCAAGTCGGGGAAGACAAACACAGTGGCTTGACCTGCTACTGGGCTATTTGGCGCTTTAGAGCGTGCGACGTTTGGCATTACTGCTGCGTCATATTGCAAAGGACCATCGATGACAAGCTCTGGGCGTTTTTCCTTGGCAATACGCGTGGCTTCTCGTACTTTGTCCACATCATCACCTGTACCTGAGCGACCCGTTGAATAGCTGATCATGGCCACTTTAGGCTCGATACCAAAGGCTTTTGCTGAGTCGGCAGATTGAATGGCAATATCAGCCAGTTGCTCGGCATTAGGATCGGGATTAATGGCACAATCGCCATAAACTAAGACTTGATCGGGCATTAGCATAAAGAAAATGGAAGACACTAAACTTGAACCCGGTGCGGTTTTGATAAGCTGTAGTGGTGGGCGAATGGTATGGGCTGTGGTATTCACTGCGCCAGAAACGATACCATCAACTTCATTTTGGGCTAACATCATAGTGCCTAGCACCATGTTATCTTCCAATTGCTCACGGGCGACGACTTCGGTTAAGCCTTTATGACGACGAAGTTCAACCATAGGTGCGACGTATTGATCCCGAACGGCATTGGGCTCTATTACCTTAACGCCTTCACCTAATGTCACGCCTTGTTGTTTCGCGATGCGATGAATTTCTTCTTGTTGACCTAATAACACACAACGTGCGATCCCTCGCTCGGCACAAATAGACGCAGCTTTGATGGTACGTGGATCGCTACCTTCTGGTAACACGACGGTTTTTTGTGCAGCACGTGCCAGCTCTGTTAACTTGTAACGGAAAGCTGGAGGAGACAGCCTGTGCTCTCTTGGAGAGTTTTTGGTGACACTTTCTACCCACTCTGGGTCGATATGGCTGGCGACAAATTCTTGAACTTGCTCAATACGCACCGCGTCATTGACTGGCACTTCATGATCGAATCGTTGAATGTTAAGGGATGTCTGCCAAGTATTGGTGTCAATCAAAAAGACAGGGAGTCCAGTGTCAAAGGCTTGCTCACAGAGCTGCATGATTTCAGGCTCAGGTTGATAGCTTCCAGTGAGTAGCAGTGCACCAATTTTAATGCCATTCATGGCGGCAAGACAGGCTGAGACAATAACATCAGAGCGATCGCCAGAGGTTACCAGTAAGGAATCTGTTTGAATATGGGTGACCATGTTAGGTAAGCTGCGAGCACAAAAAGTCACTTTACGTAATCGACGGGTATCCATTTCTCCGGCATTGAGGATTTTAGCGTTTAAGTGTTGGGCGAGATCAGAGGCTCTAGGCGCCACTAAATCTAAGCTATAGGGCACACTACCCAGTATACGCACGGCGCTGTTTGTGGGAAGAATAAAAGTGTCTTCAGTGGACTCACCATTGAGACTTTGATGGTCAAAGACTTCAGATAAATCTGGGCGTGTATGACCGTCTTCATCCACAGGCGCATTAATTTTGTTAACTATCGCACCAATCAAGCGTTTATTGTTATTGCCTCCCCATGCGTTATGGGCAATTTCAAGACGGTTAGTCAACTCTACAGGGGTATCTGTACCGGGCGTGGCAACGAAAATAATATCGGCATCAAGGGATTTTGCAATAGCGTAATTGACATCACTTGAAAAGGGATGGTTACGGGTTTGCACTAAGCCTTCGATGACCATAGTCTCAGTGTTATCTGTTGCTTGAGAGGCGCGAGCAATAATTTGCTCCATCAGTACATCAGTTTGATCTAAACGAATTAAATGTTCAGCATGCGCCATTGTAAAAGGTTCAAGAGGGTTAATGGTTGGCGACTGACTTAAAATCGTTGTCGAACGTTCAGGGGCGGTATCACCTAAGCGTTGTTGAGCGATAGGCTTGAAAAAGCGAACTTTAATTCCCTGATGCGCTAATGCGCGAACTAATCCCAAGCTAATGGAAGTGAGACCCACGCTGGTACCGACAGGGATTAGCATGATGTTACGAGACATATAAACCTCTTCTTGACTCGATATATTGAGTGAGACTCATTGCGAATGTATCGTGATGAGTCTGTGTGGTTATGAGCATATTGTCCCTATAAAGTGATCGTTTAGATACATAGAGACAGCTTTTAAAAAATACGTGCTTGTTTAGGTTAGTGCGATAGCATCTTGCGCAATAACCCATTCTTCATTTGTGGGGATCACCATAGCAACTGGGCTGTTGTCAGTGGTGATCACACCTTGCTTACCGAAGCGAGCAGCTTGATTACGTTCATTGTCGACATCAAAATGGAAAATGGCTAATGCATCGAGCACTTTTTTACGGATAACATCAGAATTTTCGCCAATGCCACCAGTAAAGACGACGGCATCAAGGCGAGTAAGTGGTACGGTATAAGAAGCGATATACTTAGCCAAACGGTAGCAGAAAATGTCAAGGGCTAAGGTGGCACCCTTATGGCCAGCTTCATAACCTTCTTCAATACCACGGCAGTCGTTGGTGAGTTCTGAAATGCCTAATAGCCCACTTTGATTATTTAAGATTTTTTGAACTTCATCTAAGCTGTAACCTAGGCGGTTGACTAAATGGAAAATAATGGAAGGATCGAGATCGCCACAACGTGTGCCCATGACAAGCCCTTCCAGTGGCGTGAGTCCCATAGAAGTGTCAACACTTCGACCTGCTTTGATGGCAGTGACTGAAGCACCATTGCCAAGGTGGGCGCAGATAATATTTGTCTCATCAATGGGTTTGTTGAGTACTTTAGCGGCTTCTTGGCTGACAAAGAGATGACTTGTACCATGCATACCATAACGACGAATGCCATTATCACGATATAGCTGATAGGGAAGTGCATAAATATAGGCTTTTTCAGGCATGGTTTGATGAAAAGCGGTATCAAATACGGCCACCTGTGGTAAATTCGGAAAAGATCCTTGGGCGGCGCGAATACCGATTAAGTGCGCAGGATTGTGCAGTGGAGCAAGACTGGCGCAATCTTCGATACCCTGAATCACACTGTCATCGATAAGAACAGATTGAGTAAATTTCTCTCCTCCATGAACCACTCTATGACCAATGGCTTGAATTTGCTTTGCAAGCGCTGGGTGTTGTTTAAGAATGTTATTCACAATATAATCAATGGCTTCTTTATGGGCGCTCATGGCACCTAAGCTTGCATCTTGTTTTTCGCCTGCTATTTTCCATTTTATTCTTGCATCTTCCAGACCGAAGCATTCAGCCAGACCTGAAATTTTTTCGTCGCCGTTACTGGCGTCAATAATGGCAAATTTAAGAGAGGAGCTACCACAATTGAGCACCAATACGAGTTTGTTTGACATGGTTAAACCTTACGCAATATTCGTGAACTCAGGTTCACATAGTATAATGACTTCTCACCCTTTAAGGATGAGGCCTCGAAAATAGGTTAAAGGCTAAGGTGTCTCCCGATGATTTGCTTGGGAGTCATTATTAGCCTGTGCTAACATTAAAGACAGTTCTGTGTGTAGTTAGGTGCCTTTTTGAGTATTAAAGTATTTAAGACCTTAAGTTATGGTCGACGTTATATGAAGACTTGGCCTATGGTCAGACAATTGAGTTTTTATTTTCCTGAATACCGAGTGATTCGAGCGATGAACATTGCTATCCCTTTGATGCCAATATTGGCTGTGGTGGCAGCAATGAGTCAGTTATATTTCCACGGTATTGCATTTCTTCCTCAAGCGTTTACTATCGCGATTTTCTTTATCAGCATTCCCCTTCAGGGTCTGCTTTGGTTAGGTTGGCGTTCCCGTCATCCTCTTCCCCTTTCTTTGTTAGAGTGGGGTAACACTCTGTCGACAAAACTCACTAATATGGGAGTGTATTGTCAGCCATTAGGGGCCAAAGCTTGCTATTTTGATATGGCGATGATTTTAAAAGCAGCCTTTGAACGTCTTGATGCCAGTTATTGGGAAGAGCTCTAGGGCGATGATTAATGGCCTTATTATGGTGCAGTTTATTACACGGCATGGATCCCCCTTTGGGTAAACACGGTTTTGATTTTTTTCATGATGGCTTCACTGGGGGGAGTGATATCGTCAAGTTGATAAGTTACACCTAAGGATGCCCATTTGTGTTTACCCAGTGGGTGGTAAGGCAATAATTCAATTTTTTCGATATTGCTCATCGGTGCGATAAAATCGGCCAGTGACTCGGCAGCCAGTATGTCATAGGTAAAGCCTTCAACGATGACGTATCGAATCCAAGTTCTTTGCTGAATTTTCTGTAAATACCTGGCAAACTCGAGTGTGTGGTGATTGCTCACTTGGGTTAATTCAATGTGCTTGTCATCGAACATGTGTTTGATATCAAGCAGAACCAGATCGGTATGGGTTAATAGTCGATGAATATCGGGCGTATAATGGCGGACAAATCCGTTAGTGTCGAGGCAAGTATGTATGCCTTTTGCTTGACATTTTTCAAATAATGCGGCGACAAAAGGGGCTTGTAATATGGCCTCGCCACCGCTGACGGTGACACCACCGTGACTGGCATCGAAAAAAGGGCGATAGCTTTCAATTTGTGCCATGAGTTCATCCACATGGACTTCAGTTCCCGCATGCAGATCCCAAGTGTCTCTGTTATGACAATATTGGCAACGCATTAAGCAGCCTTGCATAAAAATGACAAACCTGATCCCAGGGCCATCGACAGTACCAAATGACTCTACCGAATGAATTCGGCCATGAACTGACATATATTTCCTACTTTATTTCACGAGGGTTTTTGGGTGATAATAGCGAATAATGTCTAAAAAAGAAGCTATGTTTCAATGTTACTATTTTAGATCCTTGTTTAATGCTTAATGCGCCGACTCCCTCCAGTGCTATTATCCATTTTATTGTCGTTTATTTCGCGCGCTCTTTAGTCTTATAGACTCTTATCTGCATTTATGTTAGTAGTTGCTTATATAATGAAAAGTGCGCCTTTAAACGTGATTGAACCAAAGGCTATTGCCTATGACTCAATCACTTTGGTCGTGTTTTTACATACTTAGTGTAAAAGTACGAGTGATGACATCTTGCTGCTGCTCTGGAGTGAGCGCATTAAACCGCACTGCATAGCCCGAGACTCTAATAGTGAGTTGAGGGTATTTATCTGGGTGTGCTATGGCATCTTCTAACATGGCTTTATCCATGACATTGACATTGAGATGCTGACCACCTTCACGTTTATTATCATGGGAAAAATAGCCATCGAGTAATGCGGCCAAATTAGCCTTCCGAGCCCCCTCATCTTTGCCTAATGCATTTGGCACAATAGAGAAGGTATAAGAAATACCGTCTTGTGCGTGGGCGAAAGGTAACTTTGAGACCGAAGTCAGTGAGGCAAGGGCGCCTGCTTCATCCCGTCCATGCATGGGATTGGCACCAGGTGCAAAGGGCATACCGGCTCTACGGCCATCGGGCGTGTTGCCTGTTTTTTTGCCGTATACAACATTGGACGTGATGGTTAAAATAGATTGCGTAGGGATCGCATTACGGTACATGGGTTTATGACGAATTTTATCCATAAAACGGCGTACGAGTTCGCAAGCGATATCATCGACGCGAGTATCGTTATTACCAAACTTAGGAAAATCACCTTCAATCGTAAAGTCTATTGCAATGCCTTGCTCATTTCTAATGGGTTTGACTTTGGCATATTTAATGGCGGATAAGGCATCGGCAGTAATGGATAAACCAGCAATACCACAGGCCATAGTACGGCGCACATCGCGATCATGTAGCGCCATGAGCGCTGCTTCATAGGCATATTTATCATGCATATAATGAATACTATTGAGGGCAGTGACATATTGAGTGGCTAGCCATTCCATCATGTCATCCAGTTTTGCAATGACCTCACTATAATCAAGTACTTCACTGGTAATAGGCTCGAATTTTGGGCCGACTTGTAGCAGTGACTTTTCATCAACGCCACCATTGATGGCGTAAAGTAACGTTTTGGCAAGATTTGCGCGAGCACCAAAAAATTGCATGTGCTTACCTAATACCATAGGGCTGACGCAGCAAGCGATTGCGTAATCATCTGATTGAAAATCATTACGCATTAAGTCATCATTTTCATATTGTATCGCGCTAGTATCAATAGACACCTTAGCGCAATAGGCTTTAAAGGCTGAGGGGAGTTTATCAGACCATAAGACAGTGATATTCGGCTCAGGACTGGGACCCATATTGTATAGGGTGTGTAAAAATCGAAAGCTGGTTTTAGTGACTAATGTACGACCATCCAGTCCCATGCCGCCAATGGATTCGGTCGCCCAAATAGGGTCGCCAGAGAAAAGCTCATCGTAATCCGGTGTTCGTAAAAAACGCACCATTCGCAGTTTCATGACCATATGATCGATCATTTCTTGTGCTTCGATTTCAGTGATCTTACCACGGGCTAAGTCACGTTCGATATAAATATCCAGAAAACTGGCGGTACGCCCCAGTGACATAGCTGCGCCATTTTGGCTCTTAACCGCGGCAAGGTAGCCAAAATATGTCCATTGAATGGCTTCTTTAGCCGTGTTTGCAGCTTGGCTGATATCAAAACCGTAGCTGGCGGCCATCTGCTTTATTTGAGTGAGTGCGTGAAGTTGTTCGCTAATTTCTTCCCGTAATTGCAATGTGTCGGCGAGCTTTGCGCCTTCTTCGAGTACAGGTTGTAAACTGAGAAATTGCGCTTGTTTATCTTCAATTAATCGATCGACACCATAAAGTGCGATTCGCCTGTAATCACCAATGATGCGACCTCGTCCGTAGGCATCGGGTAATCCAGTTAAAATACCTGATTTACGACACCGTAGAATATCGGGGGTATAGACATCGAATACGCCTTGATTATGGGTTTTTCTTAGGGCTGAATATTGGTATTTAAGTTTGGGATCGAGGGTTTTACCGTAAGCGGCAAAGGCACTTTCTACCATACGTATGCCGCCATTGGGTAAAATGGCACGTTTTAGCGGTTTGTCTGTTTGTAAACCTACAATGGTTTCTAAATTTTTGTCAATATAGCCTGCTTGATGGGAGGTGATGGTCGATACTGTGTCCGTATCAAAGTCTACTGGAGCATGAGTTTGATTTTCTTGTTTAATGCCCACCATGACTTGTTCCCATAAGGCTTGAGTCGCTGAGGTTGCTGGCGCTAAAAAGTGATGATCACCTTCATAGGGCGTGTAATGAGATTGAATAAAGTCGCGAACATCAACACTTGATTGCCATGGACCCGAATGAAAGCCTTGCCATGCATCAGATTGAAAATGAGTGTGAGTTGCTGATTTATCTTGAGCCATGATGTTTCCCCTTTGCCATAAACGTCATCAAGTGTTGACAGATCCCCTATGCTATTAGAGAAATGGATGCTACAGAAAGATGACAAAATATAACCTGCTACCTCATCTATATTGACGTTTCAGCCGTCATTGAAATGAGATGCATAAAAAATTGGTAAGACCAATTAACCAATAAAATAATAACACAGTGTCATGGGATCTGCATTAAAAGTGCAGCTCAATATGGGTTAAAAATAGGAAAAGTGTTAACTGGCGCGCATTTTCATTCCCCTTTATCCAATATCAGTGATTTAAGAAAGGTGTTGCGCCGTTAAGTGATATGCTCAATGGAGAGTGATTTTATGATTATTAGGGAGTCAAATGCATAACAGGGTTAATATTGAACAGGCGTTATTCACTTACTTTGGATTTAATGCCTTTCGTGAAGGGCAAAAAGAGGTGATTCAAGCTGTGGTTGATGGTAATAGCGCAGCTGCTATTTTTCCGACAGGATCGGGGAAGTCTTTATGCTATCAACTCTCAGCAATGTGCTTACCTCATTTGACCTTAGTCGTGTCGCCTTTATTAGCATTGATGCAAGATCAATTAGCCTTTTTAAACGCAAAAGGCATTCCAGCAGTCAGTATTGATTCGACACAAAGCAAAGAACAAGTGGCGAAAATTATGGCTGAAGTGCAAAGGCAGAACATTAAAATATTGATGATTTCGGTGGAAAGGCTCAATAATGAACGTTTTCGACAATTTATTAGCAAAGTGGCGATTTCATTATTAGTGGTGGATGAAGCCCATTGTATTTCTGAATGGGGGCATAATTTTAGACCGGATTATTTGAAGTTACCCCAATATCGGCAAAGTTTGAGGATCCCACAAACCTTACTGTTGACGGCAACAGCAACGGAAAAAGTGGTGGCAGATATGGGGAATAAATTTGGCATTGCACTCGAAAATATTTTTTTAACAGGAACATATAGAAGCAACTTAATCTTATCCGTGAAGGGGATTGCAGCCTGTGAGAAGTTAAACTATTTGCACCTATGGTTATCTTTACGTGACGGGCAATCAGGGATTGTTTATGTCACACTGCAGCACACCGCTGAGCAGCTTGCTCGGCAGTTAAATGCTAAGGGAGTGAATGCGGTCGCCTATCATGCTGGTTTAGACTCTGCTGTTCGAGAGCAAATTCAATCGGACTTTATGTCGGGGCATGCTCCCATTATTGTTGCGACGATAGCTTTTGGAATGGGAGTCGATAAAAGTAATATTCGTTTTGTTGTGCATTATGATTTACCTAAATCCATTGAAAATTATGCGCAAGAAATTGGCCGTGCCGGCCGAGATGGGCAAACGGCTGAATGTCTGGTGCTCGCAAGTGGTGAGAATTTAACAACATTGGAAAATTTTGTTTATGGGGATACGCCTGAGCAGTCGGCGATAATGGCCTTGTTAAATGAAATGCAGCAAACCAGTTTAGTGAATGGTCAATGGGAAATGATGCTAAATCGACTCTCTACACGGATCAATATTAGGCCATTGAGTCTTAAAACCTTGTTAGTGTATTTAGAAATAGAAGGAGTAATATCGCCACTTTACAGTTATTTTGCTGAATATAAATATAAATTAGTCGCGACATCCATTCAGCTTGAGGCCAGCTTTAAAGGTGAGCGGTTAGCATTTGTTAATGCCATTATCAATACGTCCAAACAGGCGAAACTTTGGTACACACTTGACTTGGAAGCACTGCAAAAGGTTTATGCTTGTGAGCGCGATAGGGTGCTCACGGCGCTTGATTATATGGATAATAAAGGCATGATAGAACTGCAAACGAAACAGATGACGCAAGTGTATCAAGTGAATGCCTTTGATCTTGCCCCTGATGTGTTAGCTGCTCGATTGTATGATAAATTTCAATTGAAAGAACAAAATGAAGTGGCCCGTATTCATGAATTAGTCGCCTTCTTTTGCGGTGAAAGGTGCCTCAATTTACAGCTAGCCGAGTATTTTTCCGATCCTCATTTACATCAGGCCTGTCAACATTGCAGCGTTTGCCATGGCGAGATTGCGCAATTGCCGAGTTTACCTGATTTACCCAATCTTCAAGGTTATGATTTTAACACTTTAACCTTTGATGCTCGCACGCGTTTAGCTGAACAAAGTTCGGCTGTTTTATTGAGTCGTTACTTATGTGGGTTAACCACGCCTATTTTTACCAAGCATAAACTCAAGTCAACGAGTGCGTTTGCTTCATTGGAAAAGTATCCTTTTAGTCAGGTACTTAATTGGGTTAATTCTGAGTTAATGGGTATAAGTTAATTGCTTAATATGATCTATTTTGGTTAATATTCATGACTTATTTAACCTAAATGGATCATATTAATGAAAAAAACGGCTTTATCTTTAGTGGCTATGTTGTCGCTAACAGGATTGACAGGGTGTCAAACACAAGAGCAAGCAACCTTACCTGTGGTAGAAACCATTGAGCAAGATAAGGCGTTTACGCAATTTTCAGCACAATTCATTGATGAGCTTTGGCAGACATTTCCAACATGGGCACTCTATAAAGGTTTTCATGATTATGATGGACGGCTCAATATTCCCAATGGGGCGCAAAGGCAGCAAACACTTAATTTTATTGCTCGTCAGCAGCAATCATTAGCAAGAATCGATCCTAACAGCCTGACGCCTAATGCACGTATTGATCACCGTATCATAGATAACTTGCTTGCGAAAATGAAATGGGAGCAAGAAACTTTTAAATCATGGCAGTGGGATCCGAGTCAATATAATGTGGCTGAAGGGTTTGCACTCTTAATCAATGGTGACTTTGCGCCATTAGATGACAGATTATTATCTGTGCTGTCTCGTTTAGCTTATATTCCCGACTATTATGCTGCAGCGAGGCAGAGTATTGCGTCTCCGACACTGGAGCATACTCAGCTGGCGATTTTGCAAAATGAAGGCGCTTTATCGGTGTTATCGCCGACATTATTAGAGACTGCCATGGGAGCAGGATTAACGGAAAGACAAAAACAGCAATTTACAGTGAGATTGTCTCAAGGTGTGCAGGCCATAAAACAACATATCAGTTGGCTCAAATCACTTGAGAAGCAATTAGCGGCAAAGGGAGCGCGTGATTTTCGTATTGGCGAAACCTTATATGAGCAAAAATTTGCTTTTGATATTAAAGCGGGTATGACGGCGAAACAGCTCTATGAGAAAGCCTTGGCCGATAAAGCGAGAGTTCAAGCTGAAATGGCTAGTTTAACGACCCAGTTATGGCCAAAGTATTTTTCAGGCCCCAAGCCTGGTGATGATAAGACGGCCATTGCGCTCATGATTGATAAACTCTCCATGCGTCATGTTAAACGAGATGATTTTGTCAGTGATATTCGCCAGCAAATTCCAGAGTTAGTGCAGTTTGTCAATGATAAAAATTTGATTAACCTTGATCCTAACAAGCCATTAATTGTGAGAGAAACGCCTAAGTATATGAGAGGATTTGCAGGCGCATCGGTGAGTGCACCCGGTCCTTATGATAAATCAGCGAATACTTATTACAATGTCACTCCCCTCGATAGTATGAGTGAGGCGTCTGCCGAGAGTTATTTACGGGAATATAATCATTGGATTTTACAGATCTTAAATATTCATGAGGCGATTCCTGGCCATTATACGCAACTTGTTTATGCCAACGAATCACCGAGTCTCGTGAAGAGTTTATTTGGAAATGGTGCCATGATAGAAGGTTGGGCTGTGTATGCTGAGCGTATGATGTTAGAACAAGGCTATGGTGATTTTGAGCCAGAAATGTGGCTCATGTATTATAAATGGCATTTAAGAGTGATTTGTAACACGTTACTGGATTACAGTATTCAAGTGCAAGGAATGACGGAAGATGAAGCGATTGCATTGATGACGAAAGAGGCGTTTCAACAGATCGCAGAGGCAAGAGGTAAATGGCGTAGAGCGACTTTAAGTCAAGTACAATTGACGAGCTATTATGCCGGTTACAGAGGCATCTATGACTTAAGAGAAGAAATAAAAACCCTTGATGAAACCTTATTTGATTTAAAAGCCTTTCATGAAGCGTTTTTAAGTTATGGTAGTGCGCCAGTGAGTGATATTCGCAAGTTAATGTTACTTGAACATCAAAATGAAATTGATTGAGTATGGTGACTAATAGCTAACGACAAAGGGCGCACTCTATAAGGAGTGCGTTTTTTATACAGAAGACACAAGCAAAATGGCTTGATGATACCTGATAATAGTGTATCGTTTTGTATCGTTATTTAGAGTTTTTACTCTTAACTTTTGTTGACGGCAGTGAAGAAAAATAAAAATGGGTATTGATAATGGGACACTCTTTTTGGAAACATTAGATAGTATTGATATATATAGTATTATTGGTTTCTATTTTGAGTGATATTCGATTATTGAAACAGTAAGTGGGCAGTTTAAAGGGCGGGATATGCCGTAAAAACAAACACATTTTAATGAGTCAACGCAATGAAAGTCACTTTTTGTTAACCATTCTTCGAGTCAATGCCGCGATGTTAAAGGGGTTTAGAGGATAAAATACTTGAGTAAAGGAAAAATAAAGAGTATATCTAGTTTAAGTGTAAAGATGTGTTATTTAGAGGATTTAAGTGAGTGTCATAAAATAGCGATAATAACAATGTTAAATATATTGGTTGTGAACCTTAGGTTTTTTTGATTTATATTTGTGCTTTTTTTTGTATTTAGCAGGCAGTGATTTTTTAGCGTGTGAAACTTTAAAAAATTATTTTCAATAGTGAGCTTTTTTTTATTCATTTCTTGTGAATGTGGTGACATTGACTGTATCAACTTCTTATCAATGTGACTGGCTATTACTTATGATGACTCTTTGATAGTGAATTCATTCAAGAAGGGTTAAGCTTTGAAACGTTAGTATTAATTTGTTAATCATATTAGTAGCTTGTTTGTATTCTTGGTCATTATTTATTGTAAAGAAAGCAAGAATAAATTGAAATAAAAATAAAGTGAGTCACATTGACATCTATTGGTACTGACGTAAATTGAATAATAGTGAAATAAGCAATAACGCTCTGCTGCTCGTTACTATTATTGATTGTATAGGAGTGGGTTGTGTATGAATCAATCGCAAGAAAATGTTAAAAATGCCCAGAATATGACTTCTTCAGCATTAAATATTACCGAATTTGATTTTGATGATATTGCTTTTTGTGTATCGATGGATGGTAAAAAAGTTTATTTGACACAAACAGAATTTAAACTCTTTAAATACTTATTTGACAGACAAGGCCAAGTCATCACTAAGCAAGAATTGCAACGTAACATACTCAAAAAAGACTTAGGTAAATTCGATCGCAATTTAGACATGCATATTAGTAATACTCGAAGAAAATTGGTTGAAACCCATTTACCTCGCACATTAATCAATACCGTTCGCGGCCAAGGCTATTGTTTTTCTTAAAACACATTTTTGTTTTAAGCTTGGTTTGGTTTATCCTATGAGCACTTTATTTAATTAATCGGGTTTTTGTTTTGTTCAAAGCCTGTATTTCAAGGAAGTCTTTATGAGGATCAGTGCCAATTTTGATGGCGGAAACATCGAGGTTATTAATGCTCTTTCGCCAGATAATATCGAACTTGCCATTCGCCCCGATGAGGGAAATGCATTTTTTCAATGGTTTAATTTTAAACTTGATGGCACAATCGGTGTACATTATCAATTACATATTATCAATGCTCATGAGGCTTCATATCCCGAGGGGTGGGAGAATTATCAAGCGGCTGCTTCCTATGATAGAGAGCATTGGTTCAGGTTGCCAACACGTTATGAGAATGGACGATTAATCATTGACCTTGAGTTGGATTGTGACTCGATTCAAATTGCTTATTTTGCGCCTTATAGTTATGAACGTCATCAAGATGTGTTAGCCAAATGCCAAGTGCACCCAATGGTGACGCTAGAACACTTAGGCTTAACCTTAGATAAGCGTGATTTGAGTTTGGTGAAAATAGGCGATGGTGATGAGGCGAAAGCGAATGTGTGGATCACCGCGCGTCAGCATCCAGGCGAAACGATGGCCCAGTGGTTGGTTGAAGGGTTAATGTCACAGTTACTTGATACCGATAATCCCGTTTCACGTGCACTACTTGCTAAAGCCAATTTTTATATTGTGCCTAACATGAATCCAGATGGGGGGGTGAGGGGGCATTTACGCACTAATGCATTGGGCGTGAACCTAAACCGTGAATGGTTGTCGCCTTCTCTTGAGAAAAGCCCTGAAGTATTTCATGTGATCAATAAAATGCGTCAAACGGGTGTCGATCTTTTTTATGATGTCCATGGTGATGAAGGTTTGCCTTATGTCTTTTTAGCTGGCAGTGAGGGGGTACCGCATTTTGATGGCGCCATGGCGACTTTACAAAATACTTTTGAGCAAGCTTTACGCTTAGCGAGTCCCGATTTTCAAACGCAATTTGGTTATGATAAAGATGAACCAGGACAAGCCAATTTAACGGTAGCTTCCAATTGGGTTGCTCAAGAGTTTGGCTGTTTATCTTACACCTTAGAAATGCCATTTAAAGATAATGATGCTTTACCTGAGCCGACACAAGCTTGGTCTCCAGAGCGAAGTATGTTATTGGGTGAGGCGTCTTTGGTGGCCATGAATGCTGTGTTAAACAATTCGTAAAAGTTAGGTATAATGAGACTTTCCCCTGTAATAATCTTGTCCATGGGGAAAGTGATCATAGAGGTGAAATTATGGCATTAGTTGCTTGCCCAAGTTGTCATAAACGTATTTCCAGTAAGGCCAGTGAGTGTTCGAACTGCCATGCGTCATTATCCGATGATAACGAGTCCCATAGACGTATTCGCCATATCAAAAAATCCAATCAATTATTGAATCAATCATTGTTTTCCATGAGTCTATTCATTTTTGGTGTCGCGCTGGGTTTTTGGGGAGGTGAGGTGGCCACCGGAGCGAGAGCGTATGTGGCTGGCGCGTGTTTTGTTTTTGGTTTTATCGGCTATTTGATCTGCCGTATTCGAATTGTGTTACATAAGCGGAAAAGTGTATGAAAGATATCAATGAAATGATCCAGCAGATGCCTCAAGCAGTGTATGAGCGTCTTGTGAGTGCCGTAGAGCTTGGCAAGTGGGAAGATGGCAGTGTGTTGACGGATGAACAAAGAGCATCGACTCAGCAAGTAGTGATGCTTTATCAAGCAAAAAAGCTACAGCAAACGGATCATTTTACCATTGGTCAGCGAGGGCAGATTAATGAATTATCCAAAGCCCAATTGAAAAAGCAATTTCAAGCGCAAGTGAATGATGATGCTGCAGATTTTAAAGGTGAGAGTATTGCAGCTTTTAAGAATGACGATCTATAACCTTTGATTAAGACTGATGAAAAGCAACGACGTATCAGACATTGTTGCTTTTTATTTCACTCTTATTCCAGTGCACTTTTATTTTAGTGCTCTCTTATTTATTCCAGTCTTAGCTTAGTGCTGATCTGTGCTGAGTTCACCCACTAAGTTTTCAAGCATAGCTTGACGAATGTCATCGGGTGTCATATCTGTCGACAGTAAATAGTGTAATTTGGCTAAGGCAGCTTCTGTGGTCATATCACCGCCACTTATCACACCGGCTTCTGCTAAGGCATTGCCTGTTGCATACCCTCCCATATTGACTTTGCCTTGCATACATTGTGTGAGATTTACTAAAATGACGCCTCGCTCATGAGCGGCTTTTAATGTGGCTAAAAGCGCAGGTGTTTGAGGTGCATTGCCGACGCCAAATGTCAATAAAATAAGGGCCTTAACGGGTTGCTGTAAGACATTATTAAAAATATCTGTTGAAATCCCCGGATACAAGGTGACGACACCAATAGGCTGTGGACTGATATTGGCTAAGCTTAATACTGGCGCGGGTTCAGGTTTACCTATTTTTCCCGCGTGTAGCCGAATTTTGATGCCAGCTTCCAGTAACATAGGAAAATTGGGTGACGCGAAGGCATTAAAGCCATCTGCATGGGCTTTGGTGGTGCGATTACCGCGAAATAAACGGTTATTAAAAAATAAACTGACTTCAGCGATAGGATAATTAGCAGCAATATATAAGGCATTCAGTAAGTTGGTTTGCCCATCGGATCTCAGCTGCGCTAATGGAATTTGTGAGCCTGTGACGATGACAGGTTTGGATAAGCCTTGTAGCATGAAAGACAGGGCGGAGGCGGTAAAGGCCATGGTATCTGTGCCATGTAAAATGACAAAGCCATCGTATTTGTCATAGTTAGCTTTAATGTCATTGGCGATCAGCTGCCAATCTGTTGGAGCCATATCGGAAGAATCAATCAAAGGATGGTATTCATTAATGACAAAATCAGGCATTTCTGCATGATAAAATTCTGGCATGGCTTTCACACATTGAGTTAAAAAGCCTGCAACAGGGGCAAATCCGTTTGCTGTTTTTTCCATTCCTATGGTGCCGCCTGTATAGGCGACATAGATTGAGCGTTTAGTCATAATTCATTCGGCAAAGAAAATCCATGCCAAGAGTATACGATTTTAAGGCATAGAAAGCCCAGTAAAAAACGGGGCTTTAGCGTTAAAATACGTCAATATTGTGGCTGTTTATAGGTTTAGGTTACAGTTATCACAATATAAATAGGCATGTAGTGGTACAGTAAATTTGGCCACCTAGTATGAGGTGATGTCACTCACCTCATAAGTAAATAGGCGCCATTAGGGTCGTTAAAATACGTCAATATTGTGGCCGTTTATAGGTTTAGGTTACAGTTATCACAATATAAATAGGCATGTAGTGGTACAGTAAATTTGGCCACCTAGTATGA
>NZ_CANLZC010000002.1 GCF_947495455.1 uncultured Shewanella sp.
ATGGCTGGGATACCAGGATTCGAACCTGGGAATGCCGAGATCAAAACCCGGTGCCTTACCGCTTGGCGATATCCCAAAATCTTACATATCGTTTAAAGTAAAGGAATGGCTGGGATACCAGGATTCGAACCTGGGAATGCCGAGATCAAAACCCGGTGCCTTACCGCTTGGCGATATCCCAATCTTGCTTCCTACTTTAAACATCATTACCAGCATAAGCCCATAATGTTTAAATTAAATGGTACGGGAGGAGAGACTTGAACTCTCACACCTTGCGGCACCAGAACCTAAATCTGGCGTGTCTACCAATTCCACCACTCCCGCACTGCGCCTGCTTTTCATCTAGACAGATGTTTTGTTTTACATCCGTTTTTAAATGATTACATTTAAAAATAGATGGTAGCCATAACAATCGTGACTTGATATTCAAGACGATGTTATTTTTACATCAACGATTAACTGACTACTGTTAAAAGTTGATGGTAGCAATGGCGGGACTTGAACCTGCGACCCCAGCATTATGAGTGCTGTGCTCTAACCAGCTGAGCTACATTGCCAACGTTTTGTTAATCGCTATCAGCGAGGAACGGGGCGTATTATGCTTATTCGGAGTATCAAGGTCAACCGCTTTTTTTAGCAATTCACAGGAAAAAGTACTGCTTGGCGATAACTTCATCAAAATGACTAACACTTCTGCAATTACTGCCGTAAATAAAGCCAGTTAACTGATTTTAATGCTTGAGTTCAATGTCTCTGTCGACGCCGTACAAGCATCCATCTTGTTTTCACTCAACTTAAACATACGATAAATGAGCACTATTTTCCTGTCATCACTGAAAAATCCATTCTCAATGATGACAGCACAAGGAACAAAGACGCCTTATGTTTATGCCTTATACATTAAATAAGAAATGCATCACATCGCCATCTTTGACGATATAGTTCTTACCTTCAACCCGTAATTTCCCCGCTTCTTTTGCTCCAGCCTCACCGTTATAAGTGATAAAGTCATCATAAGCCATAACTTGTGCACGAATAAATCCGCGTTCAAAATCCGTATGGATCACACCAGCCGCTTGAGGCGCCGTCGCGCCCACAGCAACCGTCCATGCACGTACTTCTTTAACCCCTGCGGTAAAATAAGTTTGTAAGGTTAATAATTCATAACCACTGCGAATAACGCGATCAAGACCGGGCTCTTCTAAACCTAAGTCAGCCATAAACTCATCACGATCGTCAGCGTCCATTTCAGCAAGCTCTGACTCGATGGCGGCACACACTGGCACAACAACCGCATTCTCTTTTGCTGCAATTTCACGAACGGCATCTAAATGTGGATTATTATCAAACCCATCTTCAGAGACATTGGCAATATACATGGTCGGCTTAAGGGTTAAAAAATTAAGGTAAGCGACAGCGGCTAACTCTTCCTTAGTTAAATCCAATGAACGCAACATATGGCCTTCATCTAATACTGGACGCATTTTTTCAAGTACTGTGACTTCAAACTTAGCGTCTTTATCGCCGCCTTTAGCCTTTTTCTGCTGGCGGGTAATCGCACGCTCACAGGAATCTAAATCGGCTAACGCTAATTCAGTATTAATCACTTCAATATCACTTGCTGGTGACACTTTATTAGCCACATGCACAATATTGTCATCTTCAAAACAACGTACCACATGACCAATGGCATCGGTTTCACGAATATTAGCAAGGAACTTATTACCGAGTCCTTCTCCTTTAGATGCACCAGCCACCAATCCAGCAATATCCACAAACTCCATTGTGGTAGGGATGATACGCTCAGGACTCACAATCTCGGCTAATGCGTTTAAACGCAAATCGGGTACTGGCACCACACCCGTGTTTGGCTCAATGGTACAAAATGGGAAATTTGAAGCCTCAATACCCGCTTTAGTTAACGCATTAAAAAGAGTTGATTTACCTACATTTGGTAGGCCAACGATACCGCATTTAAAACCCATATTTTTACCTTTATCTTTTCAACGACTCGAAGCCAGATCCCCAAACAGCAGTCACGGCAACGATTAAATTATGCTTTAAAAGAATGCAATCTCTGCATTGCTTTACTCATATCTTGATTAAATAATACTTGTGTTGACCGCACCGCTTCGTCTATTGCTGCATCAATCAAACCTTGATCTGTGGGTGAGGCTTTACTTAATACATAGTTACTTACCAAGTTTCTGTCACCTGGGTGCCCAATACCAATGCGTAACCGATAAAAACCTTTATCATTTGCCATTTTAGCAATGATATCTTTCAAACCGTTATGACCACCATGACCACCACCCAATTTAAACTTAGCGATACCTGGTGGCATATCCAGTTCATCATGGGCCACAAGTATTTCTTCCGATTTAATACGAAAGAAATTAGCTAACGCCCCTACGGATTTACCACTTAAATTCATAAAGGTGGTTGGGATCAACAAACGCACCGCTTTTCCTTCAAATTGCGCTTTTGCTGTTAATCCAAAATATTTACTGTCGGGAACTAAATTTGCTCCACATAATCGAGCCAGCTCTTCTACATACCAAGCCCCAGCATTATGACGCGTTCGTTCATACTGGGCACCTGGGTTTGCAAGCCCCACAATCAATTTTATATCGCTCATGTTTTCCAATCTTTATTATCTATTGTCACTACATTATGTAATGGATCAATGAGGCCATAAGCATCACTAAAATATAAAAGCGGAGTATTTTAGCATTCAAATACTCCGCCAACAAATGACCCACTATACCCACTTAAAACACTATGGTTACTAAACTTGGCATAAAACACATCCATCACTAACATACCGACTTAACACTCCATGGCATACTTGAGCACTTTAGGTTTAACTTTACGCTGGCTTATACCTTTAATCATCCCCTCAGGTATTCATTGAATTGGCAACAACGCATTACTGAACTGGCATAAAACGCATCCATCGCAGACATACCGACTTAAAAACCCATGGCATACTTGAGCACTTTAGGTTTACTTATACCTTTTTATACCTTTAATCATCTCGTCAACATTAGCCAATTGAAGCAACCCATTAGGTATTCATTGAATCGACAATAACGCATTACTGAATACCAGCTTAAAACGCATTCATCGCTGGCATACCGACTTAACACCCCATGGCATACCTGAGCACTTTACGCTTAATCGGTCCGTCAACATTAGCCAATTTAAGCAACCCATTACGTATCAATTTGATCGGCAATAGATCATTACTGAAACTGGCATAAAACGCATCCATCGCTGACATCATCAACTGATTATCCCGATATCGACTCGACTGATAATGGGCAAGCATAGTATTGTCCCACCAAGTCTCAGTCACTGACATTCTTTGCCTAACCGATTCAATAAGGGCTGCCACATCTTTAAAACCTAAATTAACACCTTGGCCAGCAAGCGGGTTAATGGTATGGGCAGCATCACCTAAAATAACAACATTATCAATGAAGTATTTCTGCGCATGGCGACGAGTCAAACTGAAATAGCCTTTATCTAACACCTCAAAGTCCGGCGATAACCGATTTGGAAACTGAGCGCGAATTTGTGTCGCTAACGCTTTATTGTTTAGCTGGAATAGCTGTTTTATTTTTTGCACATCATCATACCATACAAGTGAAGCCTGATTATCAGGTAGCGGTAATAAAGAACGAGGCCCTTTGGGCGTAAATTGTTGCCACGTCACTGGCGGCTCAGCTGCCGTCATTTTAATATTAATTAACATGGCCGATTGCGCATAATCCCAACCACTCACACCAATATTGGCCCATTGACGCACAAAAGAATTCGCGCCATCAGCCCCCACTAATAAAGGTGCGGTCAAGGTGCGTCCGTCCTCTAATATCACTTGTACAGCAGAGGATAAAGGTGCCTTTTGCTCAGAAGACAGTACCGAGACTTGATGGCGCTGAGGTTGACTGGATAGTGCTTTAACTTTTGCAGGGCAATAAAGATGTACATTATCTAAAGCTTGCATTTGCTTCCACAAGGCTAATTGAATCAGACGGTTTTCCACTATATAGCCTAAATGTGTTTCACCGATTTGTTCACTGTGAAAACGAGTAATACATCCCTTCAACTCCCAGGTTTCAAGCCCTTGAAACCTCTGCATACGAACTTGATGCAAGAAATCCATGGCGCCTAATTCCTGAAGCAACTTTTCAGATTGAGCACTGATCGCTGACACACGTAAATCCAAAGGTTGTGACGGCTCATAAGCTTGAGGCTGCACCCTTTCTAGTACAGCAACATTAAGACCTAGCTGAGCAAGCCCTACCGCACTGGCGGCGCCAACCATGCCTCCCCCGATAATCACCACATCATGTTGAATATCAATTCCTTGTATTTGGCTCACTTCACGCGCCCTCACCTTTGTCTGTTCATGTCTTATGACTACTCACTATCACGCTTGAAAGGGATGTTTTCAAAAGAGTTCAAGATAGTGCTCATCATCAAGTCTTTAATAACAAGCATCTTACCATAGACACGCATTCTACGCTTGAGACGTAGCGCATATTCATTGAAGAAAAGGAAAACTGTTGCATTAAGTTCAAATACTGTATCTTCAAGAAAATTAATTGAGCCCATAGAGTCAAAAAATGAAAAAAACGTGTATTGTTACTGGTGGAAGTTCAGGTATAGGATTAAGTGTCGTTAAACTCTTTTTGAAGAATGACTATCAGGTATTTAATCTTGATTTACAACCCAGTGAATTTGGGCAATTTCGTCAGTGCGACATCACCAACCTTGAGCAAGTCACCCAAATCATCAATCATATCGCTCAAGAGCATAATATTGATGTACTGGTATCAAACGCGGGCATCCACTTTTCAGCAACCATAGAAAACACCAGTGAAGCAGAGCTAGACAAGGTTTTTAGCATCAATGTTAAGGGCGCCTATGCCGCCACTAAGGCTGTGTTACCTAATATGAAAGCCAATCAGCAAGGCGCCATTATATTAATCTCTTCAGAGCAAGCCTTGGTCGGTAAACCTAACTCTTTTGCCTATAGTTTAACGAAATCGGCACTGGCCTCTATGGCAAAAACCACCGCCTTAGATTATGCCGCTTTTAATATTCGAGCCAATGCCGTGTGCCCAGGAACCATTGAAACCCCTCTTTATCATAATGCCATTGATAACTATTGCCGCCGCTCTGGAGCCAATAAAGCCGACATTCATAAAGAAGAAGCCGCTCTTCAGCCTTTGGGCCGCTTAGGTCAACCCGAAGAAGTCGCAGAATTAGTCCTCTTTTTAGCATCAGATAAAGCAAAATTTATTACGGGCAGTTTACAAGTTATCGATGGGGGCTACACCACCCAATAACAAAATGGCGCCTATGTGATAGATAAATTGAATACTATTTCATCAGCTCGAAATATCGAGTAATATCAAACAAACTCATTTTAGCGCTGATGAAATGAACAAAATAATTGATCCCCACTTGCATTTCTTTGAGTTAAATTTAGGGCATTATCAATGGTTACAAGAAGCTAATCCGCCTTTCTGGCCCGATAAACACAAGCTACGACAAAATTTTCATGAAGAAGCACTGACGCTTAATCCAAATACTATGTTAGCAGGTTTTGTGCATATCGAAGCCGGATTTGATAATGTGCAGCCTTGGCGAGAAATCGCTTGGTTAGAGTCAAGCTGTAGCTTGCCCTTTAAAACGGTTGCAGGCATAGATTTAACCCTTAAGGAAGAGAGCTTTAAAGATCATATCAACCAATTATCACAATACTCATCCGTTGCAGGTTGTCGGCATATTTTAGATGAACACGCCTATGCATTACTGTGCCAAGAGAATGTCCAACACAATTTAGCTTTTCTGGCTAAAAATCACTTAAGTTTTGACTTACAAATGCCACTTAGCGATAAAATCGCCGTGGATTTATTAATCCAGATCCTCAAGAGCCTTCCTTCATTAAGGCTGATTATCAATCATGCAGGGTGGCCGCCCATCGCTTCCATGAAAACAGATATGCAAACACTACAAGCAGCTTGGCAACAATGGCAAAGCAACCTTGAAGCACTCAGTGCATTTCAACACTGCGCAATTAAATGTTCAGGTTGGGAAATGATGAACAGACAATATCAAAGCCAATGGCAATTCGATATCATCGCTCAATGCATTCACGCATTTGGGGATGAACGCGTTATGTTAGCCAGTAACTTCCCTTTAGTACTATTAAAACAAGACTATCATGCATTATGGGAACACTATTTCAAACTGGAGTTAACCCAAACACAAATAACGGCATTAACTTACGCTAATGCCGCTCATTGGTATCAATTCAATCGCGATTAAATGCTCATCTAAAAATTAATCATTTCACTGTGACATTAGGCGAGCGTTTCACGACTTCATCATTTAATTCAATTCCAATGCCTGGCACTTCCGTCACTTTAAAAGTCCCCTGTTCAGGCTGAGGATCTTGCAAACACAGCTCTCGGTTCCAGTCTTTAATCGCATAAGTATGATGTTCATGAATTAAAAAGTTAGGAATCGCTGTCTCTAAATGTAACGATGCAGCCGTTGCAACGGGCCCACCACACACATGAGCTTGAACGCGAATATCATAAACATCTGCATAATCACACACTTTCTTCGCTTCTGTAAAACCGCCACATAAGCCCACATCAGGTTGCAAAACATCAATACTTTGATCTTCAAAATACGAACGCACATCCCACCTGTGATATAAGCGCTCTCCTCCTGCAATGGGAACCTTGACATTCTCGGCCACTTTTTTGTGCACCGCTGAATTTAAATAATTAACGGGTTCCTCATACATCATGCAGCCGACTTCCTCGATGACTTCACCCATCTGAATAGCAGAAGCGGCTCCCATCAAGGAGTGAGATTCAAAAATAATATCAACATCTTCCCCCACAGCATCACGGATTGCTCGTAATCGATTGCCAAACAAACGCATTTGCGGCTTAGTAAACAACTTGGTGCGATCGAAAGAAGAACTGCCGTCGTGATTATACACTATGGGGTCCACTTTAACGGCGTCATACCCTTCTGCCACAGCTTTTAACGCCGCATGTGCGTATTCTTCGGGCTCGATTAATTTATTAACTGTGACATCCCAATCAAATTGCAATTGACTCGCATAAGTGCGTAGCTCTTCATTCACCTTCCCCCCTAACAATTGATACACAGGCACTCCCAATGCTTTTCCTTTGATATCCCAAAGTGCAGTATCAATGGCACTCATTGCTGAATACAGTACAGGACCACCACCTAACCCCCAAAAACTCTCTCGAAGCATTCGAGACCATAACAGCTCAGTATTAAAAGGGTTAAAGCCAATTAATACCGCTTCTGCTATTTCCTTTATCATGGCCGCCGCAGCACTATGCCCCCAATCATAAGCAAGGCCGGCCTCACCCACACCACTTATGCCTTCATCGGTATGCACACGAACAAAAACAGGATTCCAAGCTGGGCGTTTAGGACATTCAATATCAAAAATTTCTACATGAGTGACTTTCATAGGGTTCTCTCAAAGGTATAGTTAATGGTGAACAGGTTGTAATAATATCAGTAAGACCAATAAGCCAAATTCATCAAGCACCAAGAATATTAATAAACAAAATCAGGGTATTGTCGCAATACTTTTCGCATCATTGCAGGCCATGCTTTTTGTCCGCCCGTTAACCCAGAATGCACTATATTCGCTTGTGCCTTGATACCATCGACAATACTTTGGTCAACATAAATTGGCTTCATTCCGGTGGACATGACTTGTATTTGTACTTGGCATGCACGCACTAAATCATACATGTGCATGAATGCATCCCCGATGGTTTTGCCCATAGTCAACGCGCCATGGTTTCTCAGTAACATAAAATTTGTATTTCCAAGATCTTTTTGTAATCTCACTTTTTCATCATGATCAACCGCTAACCCTTCATAATCATGGTAACTGAGTGATGCCAATGCAAACATGGAATACTGACTTAAAGGCAATAAACCTTCTTCTAGGCTCGCTACGGCAATGGTTTCATTTGTATGAACATGTAAAGCACATTGATCATCATGACGCGCTTCGTGCACAGCACTATGGATCGTAAAACCTGCTGGGTTGATTTCTAAGGGACATTCGGGATCGACAATATTGCCATTAATATCAATTTTAACTAAATTTGACGCAGTAATTTCATCAAAGCTCAGCCCAAATGCATTGATCAGCAGATGTTCTGAATCTGGAATACGCGCCGATACATGGGTATGAATAAGATCATCCCAACCCTGCATGACAAACAGTCGATAACAAGCAGCAAGCTCAACACGGGTTTGCCATTCTTGTGCTGACACTTTGCCTTTAAGGTTTATTGTTGGCAATTCAAACATGATAAGCCTCTACAACAGATAATGAATGGTGAATAGAAGTCAATAGAGCGAAAATCAAACGCAAAGTCAAGGGAACAAGGCGAAATACCGCGCCCAGTTAGTCACCTCCAAAAACACACTAAGAGAAAGATAAAAAAGATCGCAAAAATAAAATATAACAGACTATTGATTATGTAGGTTTTATACAAAACTCAAAAAATATCCCCTGTAAAATAATGTTCCGTTCTCAATTAAGATTAAGCTTTTTCAATCTCAGCAACAAAGGGTAACAAGTTGCCGGCTCTACTCATGTTTGCCACTGTAATGACGCTACTTTTCCTTTTATATCCGTTTCAGCTAATGCAGCCCCTCTAATTTCAACTTAAACTCAACATAAGACACACAACAAGTTAACAACAGTTTATTTTCTTATAAAAATGATAAATTTATTATATGTTTTATAATTAATTTTTATATAAAACACCCAATTAAATTCATTTATAGATAAATGATAAAACAAAAGGTTGTTTTTATATCTAATAGAGATTAAAAAGTGCCAGATTTATTCTATAAAACTGCTAAAAGTACAATTTATGCCCATAACTCTAAGAAGCGTTCAAGATATCAAACAATATGCCATTGAACAGATCAGAAATGAATCCACCTTGACCTTAAATGACAGAGCCTACACAATAAAAACAAGCCCTAATGATGATATCCATATTCACCGCGCCAATGACCATGTAACGGATCATCTAAAACGGCCCATCACAGCGATTAAAGATTTCTTCTTACGTGCTCAAGCACCTGAAGAACACGCGACGCAAACCCGTGGACAACAACTCACCAACCTCATAAACACACATTGCCGTAGAAAAGTGCTTGATATTATGTTTACGCCTAAGATCAAGCACTATCAAGGTGCAAATAGAGACGTCTATATTACCCCTTCTGGTGAAGGGGTCAAAATCGTCAAATCACAACAAACCGATGACGATATCACGCAATCTCAAACTTGCCTAAGGCTCAATGAAATCTATAAAAGCCCGCACTTTTACAATGGAAAATACGCCCATTTAGCAACCCATAAAGTCGAACGTATGATAGGAGTCGATGGTCAAAGCGTTACCGTTAGCACCTTTAAAACCATTCCTAATAGTGAACCGCTCAAGTGCTATAAAGAAAATGGCGGCATTGACCGAGATCAATATTTTGAAGCCATTCCAGAATCTGCTTTAGCCATGTTACGTCAAGCAGGCTTTAACCCATGGGACGTGAAACCCGATAATTTTGTTAAAATTAAAAATGACCAAGGCAGCTATGATTACCTTCCCATTGATGCAAAATATATTGGCACTATCGGACTTGATCGCAGTAACAGCCTACGCACAAAAGAGGTATTGAACCTACAAAAACAGTCAGGTCAACAATACGCCTTTGACGAAGCTTACGTGGATAAAAGACAATAGTTTTTATCATGAAATCAAGATTTCCTTCCATACCATGGTATAAGGCTAGTAATCAGGCTTACAGCAAGGTAAAATATGCCGCTATTTTTTCAGTATTCTTATAGAGTGAAGCAGACTGATGAGTAAAAAACTCCATATTAAAACTTGGGGCTGTCAAATGAATGAGTATGACTCATCAAAGATGGCTGATTTGCTTGATGAACATCAAGGTTATACCTTAACGGAAGAAGCTGAAGAAGCTGATGTATTATTATTGAATACTTGCTCTATCCGTGAAAAAGCCCAAGAAAAGGTGTTTCACCAATTAGGCCGCTGGAAAAAATTAAAAGATAAAAAACCCGATCTTATTATTGGTGTCGGTGGCTGCGTGGCTTCTCAAGAAGGAAAAGCCATTAAAGAACGTGCTCAATGTGTTGATCTTATTTTTGGTCCTCAAACCCTGCATCGTTTACCTGAAATGATTGATCAAATTCAAGCTGGCGGCAAAGCCGTTATTGATGTTAGCTTTCCAGAAATTGAAAAGTTTGATCGCCTGCCCGAACCCAGAGCAGATGGCCCCAGTGCCTTTGTTTCCATCATGGAAGGTTGCAGTAAATACTGCTCTTTTTGTGTGGTGCCTTACACCCGTGGTGAAGAAGTCAGTCGCCCTCTGGATGATATTATTCTTGAAATCGCTCAACTCGCCGAACAAGGTGTACGCGAAGTGAATTTACTAGGGCAAAACGTTAACGCTTATCGCGGCGCGACCCATGATGATGACATTTGCTCTTTTGCTGAGCTATTACGTTTCGTCGCTGCCATCGATGGTATCGATAGACTACGTTTTACCACCAGCCATCCCATTGAATTTACTCAAGACATCATAGATGTTTATGAAGATACACCAGAACTGGTCAGCTTCTTACATTTACCAGTGCAATCTGGTTCCGATCTGATTTTGACTCAAATGAAACGCGGTCATATGGCGATTGAATATAAATCCATTATTCGTCGCTTGCGCAAAGCCCGTCCCGGTATTCAAATTAGCTCTGACTTCATTATCGGCTTTCCAGGCGAGTCTAAGCAAGACTTTGCCGATACCATGAAACTTATTGAAGACGTAGGTTTTGATCACAGTTTTAGTTTTATCTACAGTGCTCGTCCAGGCACACCCGCATCTGATTTACCCGATGATGTGAGCCTCGAAGAGAAAAAAGAACGTTTAGCCATCTTGCAAGATCGCATCACACAACAAGCTATGCGTTACAGCCGAAATATGTTAGGCACAGTACAGCGTATTTTGGTTGAAGGTCCATCGATTAAAAATCCAATGGAATTGCGAGGCAGAACAGAAAACAATCGCGTCGTTAACTTTGAAGGCCAACCTAAACATATTGGTAGCTTTGTGGATGTCGAGATTGTTGATGTGTACACTAACTCATTGCGTGGCAATTTTATTCGCGGCGAAGATGAAATGGACTTACGTCGTGATTTACGCCCCAGCGATATTTTAGCGAAACATAAGCAAGACGATGATTTAGGTGTAACACAATTCATCCCATCGTAAATATTCGCTTAAGTGATTATAAAGGCAGCATCTTAATGCTGCCTTTTATTTTTTCCACATTTGAGCCTAAAATAAGGTTAGCATTTCTGCCCATAGGCTCGTAAACTAATAGAATGACAATCAGTATTTGGAGTGATTTTTGTCAAATAAGTTAACGACTCTCAACTTGTATCTAGAACCCGCTGAAACACGTCGCTTAGCCTCACTATGTGGCCCTTTTGATGACAATATCAAGCAATTAGAACGCCGCATCGGAGTTGAAATCAACTACCGTGATAATCATTTTCAAATTGTTGGCTTACCAAAAAATTGTTTAACGGCAAATAATCTTCTCAAAGACTTGTATGTTGAAACTCAGCCCGTCAAAGGCAGTACACCGGATCTTGAACCCGATAAAGTCCATATTGCCATTCAAGAAGCCATTGCATTAGAATTTGAAGCGACAAGTGATGATAAGTCATTGTATATCAAAACCAAGCGTGGCGTGATCAAACCCAGAAACCCAAATCAAAGTGACTATGTCTCCCATATTAATGGCCACGACATTACCTTTGGTGTGGGGCCAGCAGGCACAGGTAAGACTTATCTGGCCGTTGCTGCTGCCGTAGATGCATTAGAACGCCAAGAAGTCAGGCGCATTCTATTAACTCGCCCAGCGGTAGAAGCCGGGGAAAAGCTAGGGTTTCTTCCAGGGGATCTCAGCCAAAAAGTCGATCCCTATCTTCGCCCTCTTTATGATGCATTATTTGAAATGCTCGGTTTTGAAAAAGTGGAACGCTTAATTGAGCGCAATGTCAT
The DNA here is from genome assembly GCF_947495455.1 of uncultured Shewanella sp. Classification (GTDB taxonomy): domain Bacteria; phylum Pseudomonadota; class Gammaproteobacteria; order Enterobacterales; family Shewanellaceae; genus Shewanella. The sequence continues at coordinate 12,190 of NZ_CANLZC010000002.1, forward strand.
TGAAGTCGCACCTTTGGCCTACATGCGAGGCCGAACGCTTAATGATGCCTTTATCATTTTAGATGAAAGCCAAAATACCACAGTGGAGCAAATGAAGATGTTTCTCACACGTATTGGCTTTAATTCAAAAGCGGTGATCACTGGGGATATTACTCAGGTTGATCTGCCAAAACATCAAAAATCTGGCTTACGTCATGCCATTGAGGTGTTAAGCCAAGTCGAAGAAGTCAGCTTTAACTTTTTCCAAGCAAAAGATGTCGTCAGGCACCCTGTTGTTGCCCGTATTGTCGAAGCTTATGAAGAGCATGAACTGCATCGTCAAAAAACTCACGGCATCAAAGACAACCAACATAAATTGCAGGAAGTGGCACATAATGAGTCTTAACCTTATGCTCGACAGGCAAATTGCGCTGGAAGACACATCGAACCTACCCAGCCAAACGGATTTGAGTTTATGGGTCACTGCAGTACTTGAAGGGCGTATGGATGAAGCAGAACTCACCATACGCATCGTGGATAGCGAAGAGAGCCAACAACTCAATCATGATTATAGAGGTAAAGATAAACCGACAAATGTGCTTTCTTTTCCTTTTGAAGCACCAGCAGAAATAGCGCTGCCTTTATTGGGCGATTTAATTATTTGTGCCCCTGTGGTGACAGGAGAAGCCCAAGCACAAAATAAGACTTTGCAAGCACATTGGGCTCACATGGTTGTACATGGTACGCTTCATCTGCTAGGGTATGACCATATTGATGATGCCGACGCTGAAGAAATGGAGTCATTGGAGACTAAAATCATTACCCAGCTTGGCTTTACAAACCCTTATCAGGAGCAGTAAGAGACTCAAATGAGTCAGAGAAATACTATGAGTGATGACATCCCCCCGAGTACAAACGCCCCTAAGAAAGGTTGGCTAGATAAAGTCAGTCAATTATTCCAGGGCGAACCGCAAAACCGTGAAGAACTCGTCGATGTGATTAACGATGCCGAACAGCGCGAAGTGATCACTGAAGACACGCGAGAAATGATTGAAGGCGTACTTGAAGTATCCGATCTTCGAGTCAGAGATATCATGATCCCACGCGCACAAATTGTGAGTTTAAATATTGATAATTCAGTCGAAGAATTGCTCTCCACTGTGATCAGTTCCGCTCATTCACGTTTTCCTGTTGTGAATGATGATAAAGATCACATTGAAGGCATATTATTGGCCAAAGACTTACTCAAATACGGTTTTCAAAATAACGCAACCCCCTTTACCTTAACACAAGTGATCCGTCCTGCCGTTGTGGTTCCCGAAAGCAAACGGGTTGATGTATTACTCAAGGAATTTCGTTCTCAGCGTTATCATATGGCCATTGTTGTTGATGAATATGGCGGCGTATCAGGACTCATCACCATTGAAGATATTTTAGAAGAAATTGTCGGCGAAATTGAAGATGAATTTGTTCATGAATCTGCCGAAGAAACTGAAATACGTCAAGTGGCTAAACATGTTTATATGATTAAAGCATTGACACCTATTGATGACTTTAATAATAAGTTTAATACAGACTTTAGTAACGAAGAATTTGATACTGTGGGTGGCTTAGTCTCACATGCTTTTGGACATTTACCCACAAGAGATGAAAAAATAACCATAGATAATATTGAATTCAAAGTCGTCAGTGCAGACACGCGAAGGCTTATTCAGCTGAGTGTCAAGCTCCCTACATCTAACATTGAAGAAAACGTAACCTAATTTTCTCATTTTCATTAAGCATCATTATGAGGCTAGCATGCTGAATACATTTCGGGCGTTAGCCCATCACTCTATCGGAAGGTTGATATTGGCCTACCTTGCCGGCGGCGCCACCGCTTTGGCCTTTGCTCCTTATTTTTTATGGCCAGTTTATTTTATTGCCCTCACCTTTGTTCTACATCAAAGCCAAAGATTATCGGCAAAGTCAGCTTTCATTTACTGGCTCAGTTTTGGTTTTGGTTGTTTCTCTGTCGGGATCAGTTGGGTTCATGTCAGCATGGATCACTTTGGCGGCCTTCCCATTATTGCCTCCCTAGGCTTAATGGCCTTATTGGCGCTCTATTTAGCGCTCTATGCAGGATTAACCGGCTATTTACTACAGAAAATCACTCCCCATAGCAGTCTCTTACGTAATCTCATATTGTTTCCAGCCCTGTGGACACTTACCGAATGGGCAAGAGGTTGGGTACTAACAGGCTTTCCTTGGTTGTGGGCAGGCTATAGCCAAACCCAAGGGCCATTAAAAATGCTCGCCAGTGTCATTGGCACATTGGGGCTAAGTTTTGTTATTGCGCTGCTTTGTGGTGCGCTTGCCTTATGCATTCAAAAGCGTTGGAAAAGCCTTGCTATTTTAATTCCCGTCGTTGCACTTTGTACTTGGCTTTCTATCAATAACTCGACGATTTCCCCCACGAATAAAAGCGTCAATGTGGTCTTAGTACAAGGCAATATTCCTCAAAGCATGAAATGGCAACCTGAAGCGCTGTGGCCAACAATGCTAAAATACATGGATCTCACTCGCCCAGAATTCACCCCTATTGGAAATAGGTTTGATGCAAAGAAGCCAATCCCAAACAATCATACCCAGGCAGCAAGTGATGAGAATGACAAAAAAGAAGCCAGTGCCGATCTCATTATTTGGCCAGAAGCGGCAATACCCGCACCAGAATATTTAGTTGAAGATTTTCTCACTAATGCCAATCGCGTTGCAAACTTGCACAATAGCGCGATTTTAACGGGGATCATTAGCCAACAAGGGGAAGATTTTTATAACTCGCTCATTGTACTGGGCAATCATAACAGCAAAACACAATCTCAAGCCAATTATCAAGGCAATGGCATCAATGAATACAAAAAGCATCACTTACTGCCCATTGGAGAATTTGTGCCTTTTGAAACCCTATTAAGGCCCTTGGCACCCTTTTTCAATTTACCTATGTCTTCTTTTGCGCGAGGTCACTATCAACAACCTAATCTTACGGCATTGGGCTACCATATTTTACCTGCCATCTGTTATGAGATTGCTTTTCCTGAGCAAGTGAGAGCGAATTTCACTAAGGATACAAACTTATTACTTACTATCTCCAATGATGCCTGGTTTGGACGCTCAAATGGTCCATTACAGCACATGGAAATTGCACAAATGCGAGCAGTCGAATTAGGGCGCCCACTCCTTAGGGCAACCAATACCGGCGTCACTGCGATTGTTAATGAAAAAGGCGTGATAACAAAACAACTGCCTCAATTTGAAACTGGTGTATTAACCGCTAAAGTGCCTTTATTTACTGGATTAACCCCCTTTGCGCGCTGGGGTGAGTGGCCCATATTATTACTCAGTGGACTCTTCTTCATCATCGCACTGGTTCATCGAATCAAACAAAAAGAAGCATAATAATAACAATGCAGCGATAGCCAGGCTATCGCTGCCATTCATTCCTGTATTAAAAGGGTTGATCCACTATCATCTGAACTTGCCCACCCTCTTTTGACGCCGCCAAGTCCATTCTAACCAACATACCATTAACAAAGGCACGCATGCCAACCCCCGCATTCCAGCGCATATGTGAATGTAAGGTATCTATTTCCCATTGAGGTGCCACGCGCCCTAATTCAGCAAAAATGGCCCATTGCCAAAAAGGAATTTTTAAATACTTAATCAATGGAATATGAGGAAAAGGATTCCACTGCGGGATCATTCGATATTCAACTTGATAATCAATAGCGGCTTTATCTTCAAATCGATTGGCATTATAGCCGCGAAAACGATCCCAGCCCCCTAAGCTCAACCCAGAAAAAGGAGGAGGCCGTTTAAACACAGTTTGGCCATCAACGACAGTTGTGTCATTCCAAGTGGGAATATCTAATGTCCACACATCAAATGCTAACACACGTTGCAAAAAGAAGTCACTGGCCCCTAAACTCACGTATTTTGAAAAAGACGCTTCTATTGCAGACCACTCCACTGAGTCACTTAAATTTCCCCAATCATGTTTAAACTCGGCTTGTAAGGTATAACCTCGACTAGGATTAATGGGCCAATCCCGATTATCGATAAAAAATCCCAACCCCATTCCTGATGTTGCAAAATCACCAATGCCTGTTAAATTTTCTTGACGATAAAATGGCCTAAGCTGTAAATAAGTCCGTCCCGACAACAATGGATTCCACGACTCTCCGCCGCTTGCCGTCTCAGGAATCAGCAGCGCCCCTTCTATTTCGTAACGATCAATAATTTGTTCTTTGCCATTGCCTATTGGCAACAAATAATCTAAATTTAACCGATACCATTGGTCGTCTGCACTAATGGCAATATAATCATTTTCACTGGAATCATTAGTGCGATCGATATAATAATCCACATCCCCCCAATGACCTGCTAATACTTTCGCTTCTAAAAACAAGCGGCGATAAATTTGCACATCTTCAACTTCAAAATACGCAATTTTAGAATCGTTACTCGAATAAATAAAATTAGCAAAGGCCGTAATTTGAGGCTGAAAGATCCCCTGACTGGCTAATACAACACCTGCCGTTGCTGACGTCACTTGACTATAATAGGGATAAGGAATAACAAAGTTTTTTTCACCGAAAGTATTCGCCATACTGCCTTTGGCACCGACAATCTCATCGCGACTATTCACTTGTATTGTTTCTTCAGCTTGACAAGTCAAGCAGCAAGCCGCCACCAATAAACAAGCATATTGATTCATACAAATTCCTTTTATCTATTCCCCCTTACTATTCTTAAACGCCGTCCTCACATCAAGGGAGCATGGTTTTATGAATAAACAGCAAATGATTAATACACTGCTAGCCACCTTCTTATGGCCTTAACGCCTCACGGTAAAACTCCTCATTATCACACTCTGGGCAATCAGGAATGAGCCCTGGAAACTCAATATACATTTTATGCCCACATGCAGTACATGCTAAACAACCTTGAGCAATGATCTCACCACTTTCATACACCCCCTCATGCTTAAAGTCTTGTGTCAACTCTGTCCATTCAAGCTGACTGCGATCGGTTATTTCACTTAACCAATGCCAAAAAGTATTTTTAGCCGCAATAATAAAAGGGCTATGATTTAAATCCGCATCATTTTTCTCCTGCAAAAAGCTTGCAATGTCTCTTTTTAAAAATTGTTCGACTAAAGCAAGCTCATCTTCCTTAATTTGTGCTTTGAACACTAGATACTCTTTAGACTGTGACACTTCTTTAAATAACTTCTTTATAGTCATACTGTTATCATTTTCATGTTGTTTTTTTACATGTTCAAATAACTCAGTATATAGCTTTAATAACGCCTGACTTCGTTCACTCATAATAAATACTCCTCACATGATCCTTTTTAATCATCCACTTCTGGTTTATTCTATGCCCATATTTTACCCGCGCGACGATAGCGCTAGTTCCAATAATAGGCGGCATGGCCGGAAAATGATTGATGCAAGAGCAATATAATCCTTCAACAGTAGAAGAAAAAGTGCAAGAGCACTGGAAAAATACCAAAACATTTGAAGTGACTGAAGACGAGAACAAAGAGAAGTTTTATTGTCTTTCAATGTTCCCTTACCCTTCAGGTCGCCTACACATGGGCCATGTACGTAACTACACAATAGGCGATGTTGTTGCTCGTTACCAAAAACTACAAGGTAAAAATGTCCTTCAACCTATAGGTTGGGATTCATTTGGCCTTCCAGCTGAAAATGCAGCGATAAAAAACAGTTCAGCGCCTGCGCCTTGGACCTATGAAAATATCGACTACATGAAAAATCAGCTTAAAATGCTGGGTTTTGGCTATGACTGGAGCCGAGAAATCGCCACTTGTACACCCGAGTATTATCGCTGGGAACAATGGTTTTTCACCAAATTATACGAAAAAGGCTTAGTCTATAAAAAAACGGCTTCCGTAAACTGGTGCCCCAATGATGAAACGGTTCTTGCTAACGAACAAGTTATTGAAGGCTGTTGCTGGCGTTGTGATACAGAAGTAGAACAAAAAGAAATTCCACAATGGTTCATCAAAATTACCGACTACGCGGATGAGTTACTGCGCGATATCGATGAGCTGGAAGGCTGGCCTGAACAGGTAAAAGCCATGCAGCGCAATTGGATTGGCCGCAGTGAAGGCATTGAAATGACCTTTCAAGTAGAAGGGCAAGATAGCAGCTTCGATATTTACACCACGCGTCCCGATACCGTAATGGGTGTCACTTATGTGGCAATTGCCGCCGCTCACCCACTGGCATTACAAGCAGCCAAAGGCAATGCTGAGCTCAGCGCATTTATTGAAGAATGCAAAAATGCGGGCACCACAGAAGCCGAAATGGCCGTGATGGAGAAAAAAGGCGTTGCAACAGGCCTTAATGCCATTCATCCATTAACTGGCGAAGCCGTCCCGATTTGGGTAGGTAATTTTGTCTTAATGAATTACGGTACGGGTGCGGTCATGTCGGTCCCCGCTCACGATCAACGTGATTATGAATTTGCCCATAAATACGGCATCGATATCAAAGGCGTTATCAAACCTAATGAAGGTGAGTTTGATATCAGCGAAGCCGCCTTTACCGAAAAAGGCATCTTGTTTGATTCAGGCGAATTTGATGGCTTGGATTTTCAGGCCGCGTTTGATGCCATCGACGCCAAACTGACAGCAGAAGGTAAAGGTAAACGCCAAGTTAACTTCCGCCTACGTGACTGGGGCGTGTCTCGCCAACGTTACTGGGGAGCCCCTATCCCTATGGTCACACTGGCCGATGGCAGCGTTGTTCCCACACCAGAAGAACAGTTACCGGTTATTTTACCCGAAGATGTCATCATGGATGGCATTCAAAGCCCCATAAAAGCCGATAAAGAGTGGGCAAAAACCCAAGTCAATGGGCAAGATGCACTGCGTGAAACCGACACTTTTGACACCTTTATGGAATCGTCTTGGTACTACGCGCGTTATTGTAGCCCTCATGCTGATACTATGCTTGACCCTGCAAAAGCCAATTATTGGCTACCGGTAGATCAGTATATCGGTGGCATTGAACATGCTTGTATGCATTTACTTTACTTCCGCTTCTTCCATAAATTATTAAGAGACATTGGCCTTGTCGACTCCAATGAGCCCGCTAAGCGCTTACTCACTCAAGGCATGGTATTAGCAGATGCATTTTACTATACCGATGAAAAAGGCGCACGTATTTGGGTTTCACCAACGGATGTCACAACCGAAACCGACGATAAAGGCCGTATCATTAAAGCCACTGACAGCGAAGGTCATGAACTGGTTTACACAGGCATGAGCAAGATGTCTAAGTCGAAAAATAATGGCATTGATCCTCAAGCAATGGTTGAAAAGTATGGCGCCGATACCGTCCGTCTCTTTATGATGTTTGCCTCTCCACCAGAGCTAACACTTGAATGGCAAGAATCTGGAGTCGAAGGCGCACATCGTTTTATTAAACGCTTATGGAAACTTGCCCACGATCATATCAGTCAAGGTCCAAGCGTTGCACTGGATGTGGCTAACCTAAATGCCTCACAAAAAACACTGCGCCGAGAACTGCACAAAACCATTAGTAAAGTCGGTGATGATTTAGGCCGTCGTCAGATGTTTAATACTGCGATTGCTGCAGTAATGGAATTAATGAACCATCTGCAAAAAGCACCCCAGGACACAGAGCAAGATAGAGCCTTGATGACTGAAGCCCTCTCAGCCGTAGTCCGTCTACTTTACCCTATTATTCCCCATGTGACATTTAACTTATGGAAGGAATTAGGGCATACTGACGATATTGAACAAGCATTATGGCCTGAAGTTGACGAAGCTGCCCTAGTGGAAGACAGCAAACTCATTATTGTGCAAGTCAACGGTAAATTACGCGCTAAAATAACCGTTGCTGCCGATGCCGATAAAGAGACAGTGGAAAGCTTGGCCATGGGTGAAGAAGGTGTCATTAAACATACTGACGGAAAAACGATCCGTAAAGTCATTTTTGTACCAGGAAAATTACTCAATATTGTTGCAAATTAACACCATTAAAAGTCTATTAACGATATATTTTTAAAAGACTTAAGTAAATAAAGCCAAGCCCATTGAAGTGTCAATATCAATCGGCTTGGCAATATTATGATGGTAAGCGCCAATAGCACTATGATTAAATGAGCTTTTAGCTTACATTATTGTTTCATTACTGATAGGACTTAACGCTATTATTGATACTATTAAGCAGATACTATCAAGCATGGCTAAACCAAGGAATAACAATCACTCCTATGCTCATCAAACGCATCATTACAATCATTTTTTCATTCATTATCCTACTCTGTGCCGGTTGTGGATTTCGATTACAGGATAATTATCAGTTACCCACACAGTTAGAAACACTCAGCCTAACCAGTCCAGATCAGTACAGTGAATTAACCCGATTAATGAAAGAAAGATTACGACTTAATCAGGTTAACTTGGTTCCATCCGCAAACGATGTCGCCAGCTTACGTATTATTAAAGATTCACTGGATCGCATGGTTTTATCGGTATACCCAACAGGTAGCGTTGCTGAATACGATCTCACCTACACTGTGCACTATGCCGTACAACTTCCAAATGAAGAATCTCAACCTTTTACCGTTGAAATTCACCGTGAATACTTAGATAACCCCAGCGCAGCACTCGCTAAAAGCCGAGAACGAACCCTATTACTAAAAGAAATGAGAATACAAGCCGCTGACCAAATAATACAACAGCTCTCTAGTATCGAAAGCAATTGATTTGAATATACACAGATGACCTTTAGCCGTAACAAAATAAGCCTAAAATCAAGCCAGAGGGCAGTATCACTCTGTGCTGTATGAGAGCCAATCGATGAGAGTTTACCCGGATCAAATTAATAAGCACCTCTCGCCATTAAAACAATGTTATATGGTGTTTGGTGATGATCCTTGGTTGTGTGAAACAACACGCAGTCAAATATTACAAAAAGCCAAGAAACAAGGTTTTGATGAAAATATTCAATTAATCCAAGACAATCAATTTAATTGGCAAGACTTATACGAGCAGTGGCATACATTAAGTCTATTTTCTAGCCGCCGCATCATTGAACTCAGCCTTCCTCAAGTCAAGCCGGGAGCACAAGGTAGTGCAATGTTACAATCTGTGCTTAAAGTACCCAATCCTGATATTTTACTCATACTCACAGGCCCTAAACTGGCCATGGAGCAAACGAAAAGTAAGTGGTTCAAACTTCTTGATGAAAAAGGCATATTTATCCCTTGTCAAACACCAGAAGGCGCCCAATTTCAACGTTGGCTCATTGAACGTATTCATCATTTTAATTTGCAAGTCGATAGTGATGCACAAAAAATGCTGACTAGCCTTTATGAAGGTAATTTATTAGCCGCGGATCAAGCATTACAGCTGCTCACTCTTCTCAGCCCCAATCAAGCTATTAACAGCCAAGATCTTGAAGAATATTTTGTCAATCAATCTCGTTTTAGTGTTTTTCAACTCATCGATACTCTTTTATATAACAAACAAGCAAAAGCCCAACATATACTCGTTCAGCTCAAAGCTGAAGGCGTTGCCATGCCCATAGTGTTATGGCATCTATTTCAAGAGCTCACTAAATTATCACAATTAAAAGCCGCCCAAGAAGATAAAAAATCATTACAGCCCCTGTGGGGACAACTGCGCATTTGGGATAAGAAAAAATCGGCTTATCAGGCAAGTTTATCTCGGCTATCATTATCTCAAATAGAGCATTTATTGGTCAGTACATCAGCATTGGAAATAAAGCTAAAACAACAAGGCCATGAAGATTGGGTTGCTTTAAGTCACCTATGTTTATTATTTGACCCTCAATCTCACTCCCACTTGGCTCATATCAAAATATGATTTTGATATCGTTAAAGTTAATAATATGACCCATCTCATTTAGGAACTTGTCATGCATATAGGTATATTAGGTGGAACCTTTGACCCTCTTCATTTTGGGCATATTCGTCCAGCCCAAACGGCACTCAAAACATTAGCACTTGATGAAATTTGGTTAATGCCAAATCATATTCCTCCCCACAAAGATAAAACGCTTGTTACAACCCAAGATAGACTCAATATGGTACGGCAAACATGCCAAACATTAAATCATTTCACACTTTGTGATTTAGAAGCAAAACGTGAATCTCCATCTTATACTGTCACTAGCCTTAAACAGTTAATCCATGATTACCCTGAACATACATTTTATTTTCTAATGGGTATGGACTCTTTCTTATCTTTGCCTAAATGGTATCAATGGAAACATCTTTTCACTTTATGTCACTTGGTCATTTGTCAACGCCCTAATAACCCTTTAACAGAAACGGACTCAATATTTCCTGAGTATAAAAAACGTTTATCAACAAGCATCAAACCACAACAAAAAAGTGGCCTCATTTATCATGTTGATGTTGAAGCACAACCCTATTCTTCAACTACAATTCGCCAACAAATCAAACAAAACATGATAGATAAATCAGCTATGCCAACCCCTGTTTACCATTACATCAAAGCACATCACTTATATCAATAATATTGTTTACAGGATTGAAATCCTAAAATTTAACAAAAATTAACACGACAAAATATATAGCATAAGACGATTGAGTCTATAAATAAAAAACACATCATGCCACTTAAAAGGCTAAAGTTTATTAGAGTTTAAGATAATTCAAACATAAAATCCCCCTTAAACACAAAATAAGCTTTAGCGAACGCTTATATTGATATGAATGAAACCATCATGATCGATATTTAATGCAATATGCATTGAACTCAGATACATAAAGGATTACTCTTAGCATACTTTAAATGGGACTCTCTTCTAGGCACCATTTTAAATATTTATTATCAATGCTATTCCTATAATATTTTATCTGTATTTGATTACTTTTTTGATAGTATTTTAATATTGCACTCATTAGCCAGTTAACACTTTATATTAAAACAACTCACAGACTATACGCAATCATCAAATATTCAATACAGACATCAAAAGCAATAGTCTTGAAAGCATTTTCTACATATCGAAGATATCAGCTCGAAAAGAGAAGAGATTAATACCTTTCTCTATTTTCATTGTAGGGGGATGAGATGAGCCAAGCCGCACTAATAACAGAAGACACAACAGAAGACACAACAGAAGACACAACAGAAGACACTCAAAATACCGAAGACGAAACCACCACGGAAGAAGGTGAAAACAATGAAGAAGAAAGCAGTGAAAGCGAGGAAGAAGAAAGCTGGCAGGAGCATGAAGATCCAACACACTTCTCTGTAGCAGGGCTTAGAATACAAGCTGAAAACAGCCAAACCACCATAGTAGGCAATGAAACTAAAACCGTATTTGGCTCCGAAGAATGGTCCACCTTTGGCTTTGATATGCGTTTAAGAATGGGTGGTGCACTTGAAATCGATGCACTTGAAGCGACTCTCAGCATTGGCGTCAAAAGTGGTGAATTTGTCATTGAAGATGGAAAAATAGTATCAGAAGAAACAAAGTTTGCCGCAGAAGTCACAGAAGTGATGGAATCTAAAATCCATGCTATCGATAGTAATATTGAATTCAACAATGAATTAATCCGCAACAATGCTAACGAATTAGACGTCGCCGATAATATGTTCAGGACGGTCAATGCTCGCATTGATGTTACCGATAATCATCTACAAACAACCAATCAAAGAGTCGATATAATAGATGCTCAAGTTGCAACAGTTACAACAAAATTAGAGACTGTTGATACAAACTTGGAAGATATAGCCAACCGCGTCTGTACCGCTGGTGTTGTATTAAATGAATATGGTTCTGAGATCAGTAGTGGTGATGTATCACTTCAAGACATAGGGCTTATCATGATGGGCTAAAAAATCCCTATAAACTCATATGCACTAGCTTATATCCTCTCAGGCTGTCATCTTATTATCTATTATTAATAAGTGATAATACCTGAATGGATATGAGCATCTCAATACTTCATTTTACTGGCTCAGACCTGCTCCGCCACAACATCTTCTTATTTTCCGTTCCGTTATAAAATCGATAACAAATAAAGAGAAACAATCCATTTTAAGCTAAGATTAAACTACCCTTCGCCCGTCATAAAGTCATAAAACTTAACCTATACATAGACTCAAATGGATTTAAAATGGGTAACAAAAAAAATGAATAAGGAAAAAGAAACCAGTTTTTTTCATCGCACGACCACCATAATGATTATCACGGTTCTCAGTAAATACATTACGGTTTATGCCTTTAATGTAGGGCTTGCACGCCTTCTCTCCCCTGAGGATTATGGTGACTATAAAGTCGCTGAAACTTTCGTCAGTCTCGCCAGTATTCCCGTATTAATGGGCGGTGCAGGAGCAGCGCTCAAGTTTTTACCTCTGGCTTTTAAAGAATCAAACCTTGAACTGATCTGGGAGTATACCCGTTTTTACCTCATTACTGTCCTGACACTTTCTTTTCTCTTAGCCTTAATAACCTTAAATGTTTCAATACATTTTCTCGAAAATACCAGCTTTGGTCATCACCATCCTCTTGTTTATGCTACAGCCATCGTTCCCGTCATGGCCATTACTGTGCTGATTGGTAGTGTATTCCAATCCAAAAACATGATTTATATGACTATCTTTCCAAGGTGGATATTTTATCCTATTTTGAAATTGGGGTTAATATTAGCCATATACGCTTTTGTTGGAAAACTGACCGATTCATGGGCGATCATGATTGCTTTTACCGCCATACTGATCATCCTTTTCTACCTATTAGTTCAAGTGAAAAAACTGGGGATCATACAACTTAAAAAGATTAAAAACCCCACCTCTCCCCTCATTTGGCTAAAAATATCGATTCCTATGATGTTACTGTTTTTTCTACAACGCACCTTAAATCAAGTTGATATTTATATGATTGAAATCTTCGGTAAAGAAGATGCTGTCGGGCATTTTGCTGCAGCACAGATCACTGTCATGGTCTTGTTTGCCATACAATCTTCTTTTATGATTATTTTCGATCCCTTGATGACCCCAGCCCTAAAAGAGGGCATGCATGAAGTTAAAAAGTTAAATGCAAAGGGCTTTAGAGTACTACTCTTCTCCACTCTACCCATAGGTACTTTACTTTTTTTATTTCCTGGCCCTATCTTATCTGTGTTTGGTCACAATGCGCCAGAAGCCGCAATCGCATTGCAAATTCTTGTTCCGGGCTATCTTTTTAGCGCCTTGTTTGCCATGCCTTATTCTTGGTTACAATATTCAGGTCGAGAAAAAAGTGTGGCACTGATTATGTTCATCTGTGTCTCATTAAGCGTTATTCTGGATGGATTACTGATCCCGGATTATGGCATTCAGGGCGCTGCAATAGCGACAACTGCAATGTTCGTTTTGACCTTTATCATACTGAGTATTATGGTTAAACGGCATTTAGGGATTTATCCTTGGTCCAGAGCCAGTTGAACTTTGCGAATCAAATTATAAAACTTGTTTTATTCGCAAGAAAAAAGGGACCAAATAACCTCCCCTTTCTTTAAACAAAGAGGCGGCCAAGTAAAAGTAAAAGTAAAAGTAAAAGTAAAAGTAAAACAAGTTTAACTTGCTCCGACTTTAAAAAAGAATAAAAGATCACTTTCGAATGTTTTGTTGATATTATCAATATCTTAACTGAATTACCGTGAGTGAGAGACTAAGTCGAAAATGATTACACAAGCTCCGCCTTGCATAGAAAAGCACAAATGTTTATAAAAATCATCTCAAAAGATAAACAAGCCCTAAGGTAAAATAGCCTCAAAACTCATCCTTAATATCGCCATTCCTTGGGCAATTTGTTCATCAGTCGCTGTCAAAGGGACGAGTAATCGTAGAACATTACCGTATGTCCCACAAGCAAGTAAAATCAGTCCTCGTTCTCTCGCTTCAATCAATATTTGACGACAATAATCCGGTTTAGGTATACCGTCTTCCATTAACTCAACGGCCACCATAGCCCCTAACCCACGAATATCAGCAATTTGAGGAGTAACGGCTTGTATTTCCCTTAAAGATTGCTTCATTATGTCACCTATAGCATAAGAGCGCTCCAGTAATTTCTCTTGTTTAAATATCTCCATCACTGCAAGTGCTGCTGCACAGGCAATAGGACTTCCCCCGTAAGTTCCTCCCAAACCGCCTGGTTGAATACTGTCCATGACTTCCGCTCTGCCTGTGATCCCAGATAAAGGAAAACCTCCCGCAATAGATTTAGCAAAAGTGCAAATATCGGCGCATACCCCCATTTGTTCCATAGCAAAAAAAGTCCCTGTACGACCCGCCCCTGTTTGCACTTCATCCGCTATCAACAGTATCCCTTCTCGATCGCACAGCGTCCTCAAACGCTGCATAAATGCGGAACTCGCAATATAAAAGCCTCCTTCTCCTTGTACTGGCTCAATAATAATGGCAGCAATATCATTTGGCGCAGCATCATTTTTAAAAATGCGCTCAATGGAAGCTATCGCATCATCCTCTGACACGCCATGCAGTGAGCACGGAAAATCAGCTCGATAAACTCCCCCTGGCATCAACCCCATGCCTTCACTATAGGGAGACACTTTACCCGTTAAGGCTAATGCGGCTAACGTTCGACCATGATAAGCAGAAGTAAATGCAATAACCCCCGCACGTTGAGTATAAGCACGCGCAACCTTAACAGCATTTTCAACCGCTTCAGAACCACTATTAAATAAAGCGGTTTTTTTATCAAAAGCCCCCGGCACGAGTGCGTTCACTTTTTCACACACTTCAATATAAGGCTCATAGCCCAATACCATAAAACAGGTATGTGAAAAACGTTCCAATTGTGCAATCACAGCCTGCTTAACATCAGGATGCACATGCCCAGTATTGAGCACTGCGATGCCTCCTGAAAAATCGATAAATTCTCGCCCCTCAACATCCCATATTGTCGCATTCTTAGCTCTATCGACATAAAAAGGATGGATTTGCGCTACCCCATTAGCAACAGCCTGTTTTCGACGTAAATTCAGTTCATCGTTGGTCATATTACTGTCCTTTTAATATTCCCCTTAAACAGACATGCAAATATATTTCATTTCAAGATATTCATCGATTCCATGTCTTGAGCCTTCTCTACCTAGACCCGATGACTTTATTCCGCCAAAAGGGGCAACTTCAGTTGAAATAATCCCTGTATTCACACCGACCATGCCATATTCTAAGGCTTCTGCGACGCGCCAAATCAAGGAAATATCCCTTCCATAAAAATACGCAGCCAACCCATACTCTGTATCATTGGCTTGAT
Organism: uncultured Shewanella sp.; assembly: GCF_947495455.1. Classification (GTDB taxonomy): domain Bacteria; phylum Pseudomonadota; class Gammaproteobacteria; order Enterobacterales; family Shewanellaceae; genus Shewanella. The sequence goes on from NZ_CANLZC010000002.1 coordinate 27,531, forward strand.
GGATCACTTCTTCAACATCACTAAACTTAAATAAAGGTGCAATAGGTCCAAATGTTTCCTCGGTTGCAAACAACATACGGCCATCGACATGAGTCAAAATACAAGGAGAAACAAAATTTCCTCCTAAATCAATTGCATCATGTGTTGGTACATGCTTTGCTCCCTTAGCCAGAGCATCATTTAAATGATACTTAACTTTCTCAACAGCCGCTTGATTAATCAAAGGACCAATTGTCACGCCATCTTTAGTTCCAGAGCCTACTTTCAATTGAGCCACAGCAAGCGCAAATTTCTCTACAAAAAGATCATAAACATTCTCTTGAATATAAAATCGATTTGCACACACACAGGTTTGCCCTGCATTACGGTATTTAGCGACCATAGCACCTTCAACAGCCGCATCAATATCCGCATCATTAAACACAATAAATGGTGCATTGCCTCCCAGTTCCAGCGACATTTTCTTAATGGTTGGCGCACATTGTTGCATTAACTTCATTCCAATGGGAGTCGATCCTGTAAAGGACAGTTTTTTTACATTTGGACTCTGGCAAAGCCGCTGCCCCACCTTAACAGCATCGCCCGTCACAACATTAAACACCCCTTTTGGAATGCCCGCTCGGTGGGCAAGCTCAGCCAGCGCTAATGCGGTTAACGGTGTATCTGGCGCGGGTTTAACCACCATAGTACAACCCGCAGCCAAGGCGGGAGCCGCTTTTCTGGTGATCATTGCTGCTGGAAAGTTCCAAGGCGTAATAGCGGCTGTCACTCCAATTGATTGCTTGATAACCAATAAGCGTTTATCGACTTGATGACCCGGTATCGTCTCTCCGTAAACCCGCTTAGCCTCCTCTGCAAACCATTCAATGAAAGAAGCAGCATAGTTAACTTCTCCTCTTGCCTCTGCAAGCGGTTTCCCTTGTTCAGTGGTCATCAATAACGCTAAATCTTCTTTATGCTCCATTAATAACGAGAACCAAACTTTCAAAATTGCACTTCGTTCCTGGGCCGCCAAAGCACGCCAAGAGTTTAATGCTTGTGTTGCTGCATCTATTGCTCTTTGTGTTTCCACTTCTTCCATAATAGGTACATGCGCGATAATCTGATTATCGAATGGATTAACAACAGATTGACGCTTTTTACTATCAGCATCTTGCCAAAAACCATTGATATAGCATTGCTCTCGCAATAATTTTGGATCTCGTAATTGCACGAATATCTCCTTAGATAAGTAATCTATATAGCTTAGCTCAAACACAACTAAAAGGTATTGATGGTATACCGATAACAAGAAAATAAAGAACAAACACACTAATTTTTTGTAGGTACTTTATCTGACTAAGAAGATCTGTATATACTCAAAGGATTTAAAAATAACGCTCGATGATATTCAATAAGTAAAGTCAAAGGATTTAAAAATATTGCTCGATAATATTCAATAAATAAAGTCAAATAGACGCTAATAAAGTGAATCACATTTTAAAGTCAAAAGGAAACGACAATGACCCTGACCATATTAAAAATTGCTTTTGTTTTACTGGGAGTCGCCCTTATTTACTTACTGATTTTCAGTGGTAAAAAAGGGTTAGTGTTATTTGAAATGCATTTTAAAGACGGGCGGCTAGCGTCTCATAAAGGCAAAATTCCAGAAAAGTTTGAAAAAGAATGCCGAAGTATTGCCAAGTCTGAAAAGCTTACCTGCACAATTCGATGTGAGCGATTAAACAATGTAAGATTAAATATCTCAGCAAATGTCAATAGTGCCACTACCCAAAGAATAAGAAACCTATTTCCTTTTGAATATTATGAAAAGAAACAAGTCGATCACAGTAAAAAATCAAGTTAACAAGCGATACAAACCTATTGATGAAAGGATTGAGACCCCATTAAAAAGCATAACGAAGCTTTAAACTCTCCGGATGAGGATTTAAGTACACTTGATTTTCAATATATTCACTAGGATATTCTCTTAAGTAGTGATTGATCAAAGTAATAGGCACAAGAATAGGCTGCAGACCCTGATGGTATTTCAAAATCATGTCACTCAGCTCTTTTTTTTGCGCCTTCGTTAAGTGCTTTTTAAAGTAACCTTGTATATGCTGCAATACACTTGTATGGTTTTTGCGTGTCGCCTTAACTTTTAAAATCGCCATGAATTTAGCTAAATAAGTTTGCGAAAATAAATCAATATTCTCGGGCATTTCCGCTAGCAAAGGACCTAATAAACGATAATGCTTAGGACTATGTGCCATCAATAAGTATTTATAGCGGGAATGAAACGCAATGAGTTTATGTTTAGTCACTCCAGACAACTGCATACAAGACCAATCATGATAAGCATAAATACGTGTAAAAAAATTCTCACGTATTCTTAAATCATGTAATCGCCCTTCCTCTTCCACAGGTAAATGAGGGTATTGCTCCATTAAAGCGCGAGCAAACACCCCTACGCCCACTTTAGTACCATTATTGCTGCCCATCTGATACTCAATAACACGCTCCATTCCACAAGTGGGTGATTTAGCACATAAAATATACCCTCCTAAAAAATCCAATTGTTTCACTTTATTTGAGCTAAATTCAACCAATTTATCCGTGACATCCAGACTCCCATCTTGACTTCGAACATAAAGGTTTTCGTTATCTCTGATCAATCTAATTGATTTTCTCGGCGCCCCCATGCCTATGGCCATTTCGGGACAAACAGGCACAAAATCAAAATGCGGCTTAAGCTCTTTTTTACAATACTGAGACGCCTTATGGCCGCCATCAAAACGAACCTTTTCACCTAATAAACAGGCGCTAATACCAATTTGTATTCTTTCTGAATTAAAAACCATTGTCACATTCCCTGTTATCTCTTTCCCTTCAAAGCATAGCGTGAATATCAACCCCTTTCTCTAAAAAAAGACCCGCATAAACGGGTCTTTGAGAACTTACCAAACTTAAGTTAACCCACGATTAATCACTATGACGATTATTGTGTCCTTTACGGCAAAACGTTCTTTCCATGCCCTATAGAATATTGACTGACATAATCAGCAAGCAAACGTCAGTAAATCAACTATCAATCAAACACTAATCAAATGTTAATCAACGATGGCTACGTGCTTAGCGGCAAAACACTCTTTCCATACCTATAAAATACTGACTGACATAATCAACAAGCAAACGTCAGTGAATCAACTATCAATCAAACACTAATCAAATGTTAATCAACGATGGCTACTTGCTTAACGGCAAAACACTCTTTCCATGACTATAGAATACTGACTGACATAATCAGCAAGCAAACGTCAGTGAATCCACTATCAATCAACTATCCACTATAGCTGCGTGCTTAGCGGCAAAACGTTCTACCCCCCATACCAATAACATTCCCACTAACATGGAAAACACAGCCCATAAAATCAATGAATTTTGCCCAGTCAACTGCTCAAACTGCATAGGAGATAAATTACGCTCAACCAAAGCGACCATTTCACCTTTTGAATTTTCTCGCCAAGTTAATGTTTCTTTCCAAGGCCAAATTTTCCCTAATGTCCCTAACATGAGTCCCGTTAAGAAAACTAAAGTTGCGTCATGGAACTTACGCAAGAGTAAAGAAAGTAAATGACTAAAACTCAATAAGCCGACCACTGCGCCAAGCATGAAAGTTAACATCACAGCAATATCAAAGTTTTTAACGGCCCCTAATACACCACTGTATAGGCCAAGCAATACCAGAATAAAACTACCTGAAATACCAGGCAGCAACATAGCCGTTATAGCGATACAGCCCCCTAAAAAAATATTTAAACGGGTCAATTCCAACGCCACAGGGTTAATCATAGTGATCCCCCATGCGACAGCCACACCAAGTATAAACAAGACTAAACGTGCTATGGAAAAACCTTGCACTTGTTTTAGCATATGCACGACTGAGATTAAAATCAGCCCAAAAAAGAAAGACCATACAGGAATGGGATGAGTGACTAACAAATAAGAAATTAACTTAGCTAATGTGAGAATACTGGTTAATATTCCCGCAAACAAACACAATAAAAAGGGGCCGTTTATATGAAGAAAAGCGGCTTTTATTCCCTTTTGTTTAATCACACTAAAAAGTGAAAAATTAATACTACGAATACTATTGAGCAAGGTATCAAGTATCCCTGTAATGAACGCAATCGTCCCCCCCGAAACACCCGGCACGACATCTGCTGCCCCCATGGCAAGACCTTTTAAATAAGTAATAAGGTATTTCACTTTTTATCCTCAAACTGAATTTAGCTAGCACCCAGTATACGTGGGCAACACCACCTAAAGGAAATGAAACTTACTGCTTTTTCAGCTTCCATCATTATTCCGCTATTTTTCCAGCACAAGATAAAAGCAGACACAGTCACATTAAACGAGGGCCTGTTGAGCTTTGGTGGTTAAATTGTGTCCGAGATAAACGTGTTTTAATCGCGACGGGAGGGATGACACCTAGTGATCTAAGCCCTCTTTCTTTAACAAAGAGGCTCCCAACAAAGAGTAAAACACGTTTAGTGAATCCTACGGACAGCGTTTGTGGCTCCTCTCTACGGCGTTATCGCTTGTTTATGTACGACCCCATGGATGGGGGAGGTAGAGCGATGTTTGAACCCAAGCCGAGAATCACTACACCACACAAGCTCTGCCTTGTATAAAGAACCCACAAACTGCTGCAGAAATCATCACCAAAGTTCAATAGGCCCTAGCCACTGACTTAAAAAAAATGTTAGTCTAGCCAAAAGACATCCGACCAGATGCCTTATCTCTATGATCCTTTAGCCTCTATAATCAATAACAAAGGAATGCGAACATGCAGATTGCAAAACCGACTAAAGTGATGTCAATTTACAACAAGATGAGTCGTTTTTCTTTTGGTAATAAACTCTTTTCAATGTTTATCAGCCGAATGGCGCCTTATTTTGCAACCATTAAGCCCCTCATTACCGATTTACGGCCACACCGCTGCGTCTGTTTAGTCAAAAAAAGACGCGCCGTTCATAATCACATCAAAACAGTCCATGTTATTGCCATCTGTAATGGGTTAGAAATGGCCATGGGAACGATGGCTGAAGCATCGATTCCGGCTCATTTACGTTGGCTACCAAAAGGAATGAGTCTCGACTATACCGCCAAAGCAAACAGCGATATTCGCTGTGTCGCAGAAGTCCAGCCAGAGCAATGGGTACCGGGTGATTTATTGGTTAATGTTACCGCTTATGATGAAAATGATATAGTTGTCGTGAAAGGAACTATCAAACTGTGGATCACAGAAAAACCTGCAAAATAGACTGAGATTAGATCAAATCATTACCAATCACCCCATAAAAGCCTTATTTTTATGAGGCTTATCTGTCTTTATCTATGAGTATAAATAGTGCGATACTACTCTAATGATTTATTTAATTAACGCTTATTTTTTATGATCTTTGCCATTTGCTTTCTCAGCCTGTTAACTATCACTTATTTAATGGCCCTAGTCTCAGTCAAGATACTCTTTTTATACATTATCATGAGCCTAGTGACCTTTTGTGCTTTTGCCATCGACAAATCCGCAGCTCGCAAATCAAAATGGCGGACAAAAGAGCGCACCTTGCATTTATTATCTTTACTGTGTGGCTGGCCGGGTGCGCTTATTGCACAAAAAATATTACGCCATAAAACAAAAAAACAGCCCTTTAAAAAGTGGTTATATTTTGTCATTTTTATCAATATATTAATAATGTATACGGTATTATTCACTCCCATACGCATTCCCTTTTAACCATCTTGAAAATGAAAAGACATTGAGTCAATAATAAGTAAATCGAAAATAAACACCTCTACTGACAAACAGCAAAAGTCAAACCGCTAATAAAGGATCTCACAATGAAAGTCATACTCGCTATTATTCTCATCGCTGGTGTTATTTTTTACTTTTATCACTCTGGAAATAATCAAGCCGAAATCAAAGAGCAGCAAGCCCAAGGGCAAGTATTTTTAAACAACAATAAAAAACTGCCACAAGTCAAAACCACGGCATCGGGATTACAGTATCAAGTGTTGACGCAAGGCACAGGTACACAGCACCCTAAAGCAACAGATACAGTTACTGTCAATTATGAAGGCCGGCTTATCAACGGTGACGTTTTTGATAGCTCTTTTGAACGAGGGAAGCCTATTTCATTTCCATTGAATCGTGTCATTAAAGGCTGGACTGAAGGCTTACAATTAATGGTTGTCGGTGAAAAAGCACGCTTTTTTATTCCTAGCAAATTAGCTTACGGCAATCGACGTGCAGGACAAATTCCCGCTGGTGCAACCTTAATTTTTGATGTGGAATTGATCAGCATAGACTAATCACACAGCCATTCTCCCCCTTCCTTTAGGTAACAAATTTGAATAACAAAGAAGGGGTCCATGTTAACATTACGGTCATATTATTCCTTTTAACGTCATCCATTACCATTATTCAACTTGGGAGCCTTATGTCATCACTCATTGCCACTCGCCTTAACGCTATTAGAACGGAAATGGCCAAGCACGATCTCGATGCTTTTATTGTCCCTAGAGCCGACGAATACTTAGGTGAATATGTCCCCGCCCATAATGAACGTTTACACTGGATAACAGGCTTTACTGGCTCAGCAGGCATGGCGATCATTCTAAAAAACAGTGCAGCGATATTTACCGATGGCCGCTATACCGTCCAAGTTCGCCAGCAAGTGAATGCTGAACTTTTTGAATATTTAAGCCTAACGGACACACCACAAATTCAATGGCTCATTGAAACACTGCCTAATCACTCTCGAATCGGGATCGACAGCCGCCTACACAGTTTAAGCTGGTATCAGGCCGCACAATCAGCGTTTAACAACGCCGACTTATCACTTGTCACCCTAGATAGCAACCCGATTGATATACACTGGAACAATCGCCCCAAAGCTTCAAGTTCACCAGCAATCTTATTCAGTAATGATTACGCTGGAGAAACGAGTCTAAATAAACGCACAAGAATCGCCTCAAAAATACAGCAAGCCGGTGCAAATGCCGCCTTAATTACCGCTCTGGACTCTTTTTGTTGGTTACTGAATCTCAGAGGCCAAGATGTCCCTCGACTGCCAGTGATCCTTGGCACTGCGCTATTATATCGAGATGGTAGCGTTCAACTTTTTACCGATATCAGCAAATTGCCTAAAGGAATTAATGAACATGTTGGATGTGGTGTCTCTTTTTTACCTGAAACAGCATTAAAAGAAGCATTAACAGCCCTTTCTAATACCCTATTGCTTTGCGATCCTGACACCAGCAATGCTTGGGCGCAACTCACAGCCAAAAACGCAGGGGTCAGCTTACTGGCTGCAAGTTGCCCTATTGCATTAGAAAAAGCGCAGAAAAATGCAGTAGAACTCGCCGGATTTAAAGCCTGCCATATTCGAGATGGCGCCGCTGTCAGTCGCTTTTTAGCTTGGCTCGATAATGAAGTGCAAGAAAACCGTTTCCATAACGAAGCCCAACTGAGCGATAAGCTCGAAAGCTTTCGACTTGCCGATCCTCTGTATCAGCAGCCCAGCTTTGACACCATTTCAGCACTTGGCAGTAATGCTGCCATGTGTCATTACAACCATAACAATGGCACGCCAGCGAATATGCAATTAAACAGCCTCTATTTAGTTGACTCTGGTGCCCAGTACTTTGATGGCACCACAGATGTGACTCGCACAGTTGCTATAGGTAATGTCACTCAAGAACATAAAAAGATGGTCACCTTAGTGCTTAAAGGCCACATAGCGCTAGATAAAGCTAAATTTCCACGGGGCACAAGTGGTCAACAATTGGATGGCTTTGCCAGACAATTTTTATGGCAACATGGCTATGATTACGATCATGGCACAGGCCATGGCGTCGGTCATTTTCTTAACGTCCACGAAGGTCCACAGCGTATTGCAAAAGCAGGTCAAAACGTCGCATTATTGCCCGGCATGATAGTCTCCAATGAGCCTGGGTATTACCGCGAGGATGAATTTGGCATTCGACTTGAAAACCTAGTCACAGTGCAAACCTGTCAGTCCTTAATTGGCGTTGAACGAGACATGTTAGAGTTTAAAGCACTCACCCTTATTCCAATGGATAAACGCCTTATCGATAAAAATTTACTGACAAAAGAGGAAATCACTTGGCTAAATGACTATCATCAACAAGTCTTTAAAGCTTTAGCCCCTTTAATGCATGGCAGCGATTTAGATTGGCTAACCAATGCAACGACAGCAATCTAGTCAATAAAACTAGCTTTTACCCCTTATTATTCAATCTGTTGTAAAAGCTAGTTTAGCCTTATCTTATATTAAGTGAGAAAAAATATGAACTATCCAGTCACAGCATCCTGCCAATGCGGGCAAGTGAGCTACACACTCTCTAAAAAGCCAATAAAAGTGTTAGCTTGTCACTGCCAAGAGTGCCAAAAACTGTCTTCAAGTCCTTTTAGTGTGACTGCTGTTGTTGCAAAAGAAGATATTCATTTTCAAGGTGAAATGAAACATTGGAGCCGAATGGCTGACAGTGGCAATCAAAATCATGCTAAGTTTTGCCCCACTTGTGGCACCCGCATTTACCATTACAATCCCGAACAACCCGATCTTATTAAGTTAAAATTAAAACCCGTTGGCGCCTCAGTGGATAAGGATTTTGCTCCCATGATCCACGTCTGGGCTGATGAAAAACCATCGTGGTATCACATTCCAACAAATGTTGAAGCATTAGCGAAACAGCCCCCTTCACTGACTTAAATGGCGACTGATGTTTTACCGTTTAAACTCATGAATGAGCAAATAGTGACCGCGAAAAACAACACATTTACAAATAAGCCTAAACCCCCATTCCAATTTTTGCTATAATCCGCCACCGCGATCAAATCTTACTGATTTTTTTGCGCGCTTAACGATTAATTTGATGTGAATGACGAATAATAGGACCTCATAATGAGATTTGAATCTTTTAGTTTTGCTCCCGAGATTTTACGCGCTATCTCAGAATGCGGTTATCAAAAAATGACGCCTATTCAGCAGCAAGCCATCCCTGCCATCAGGCGTGGCCAAGATGTGTTAGCCAGTGCTCAAACCGGCACAGGCAAAACCGCCGCTTTTGCTTTACCTATTCTGCAAAAAATGCTTGATAAGCCCAGCGACACTCACCGCTCAAATACCAAAGCGCTCATATTGACGCCCACCAGAGAGCTTGCAGCACAAGTTGCCCAAAATATTCATGATTATAGCCAATACCTTAACATGAGTATTGTCACTCTGTATGGCGGCGTGAAAATGGACTCTCAAGCGCTGAAATTAAAACGAGGCGCCGATATAATCGTTGCCACTCCGGGTCGATTGCTTGAACACTTAACCTCTTGTAATTTAAGTCTCTCTAATCTGAGCTTCCTGGTATTAGATGAGGCGGATCGCATGCTAGATATGGGATTTAGTCAAGACATTCAAAAAATTCTACAAGTGGCCAATAGCAAACGTCAAAATTTACTCTTTTCAGCCACCTTTTCAAGTGCAGTAAAAAAACTCGCCAATGACATGCTGATTAAACCCAATGTGATCAGTGCGGATAAGCAAAACACCACAGCCGCAACTGTGAGTCAAGCCATTTACCCCGTCGAGCAACGTCGTAAACGAGAATTACTCTCTGAACTCATTGGCACAAAAAACTGGCAACAAGTCTTAGTCTTCACCGCCACCCGTGATGCAGCAGATGTTCTTGTCAAAGAACTGAATTTAGATGGTATTCCTTCTAGCGTTGTCCATGGTGAAAAAGCACAAGGCAGTCGCCGCCGTGCATTACGTGAATTCAAAGAAGGTAAAGTGCGCGTGCTCGTCGCCACCGAAGTGGCCGCTCGTGGCTTAGACATTCCCGATTTAGCTTATGTGGTCAATTACGATCTGCCTTTTCTAGCCGAAGATTATGTCCATCGCATTGGCAGAACGGGCCGAGCAGGTAAAAGCGGAGTGGCCATCTCATTTGTGAGCCGTGAAGAAGAACGCACCCTTGCCGATATCGAAAAACTCATAGGCCAAAAATTACGTCGTATTACCATTCCAGGCTATGAAGTCGGCAGCCGAGATCTCCTCATTAAGCAATTGCAAAAGCGCCGCAGCTTCGCTAAAAAACAACAACGTCATGATAATGCTGGCGCTCAAGTCATTGCCGAACGAAAAATGAGTGGTCGCAGAGTCAAAGTCAAAAATGCCTCTTCAGCGAAAATTAAAAAGTTAAAATAATCCTATGCACCGAGGAGAGCGGCGCTCTCCTCTTCCTGTTAAGCAACAGAAGCCATAATGACAATATCCAACCTTTCCTAAATGCATCTCAATCCTATAAATTATATCTAAAATCATTTTGATATGATTAACAAATATGAAGTCGATTTAAAGTGGGTATAATAGCCATTCCATTTTCATAAGATCTTTTAATAGCATTTTTATCTTGGTAAATAGGCCGCGACTAGAACACCTTGATTTCGAGCATCCATTAACCACAAAAGATCAGTTACCCCTAAAATAATAAGGTCAATATCATGCGCTTATTAGAGGTTGTTACCCATTACCGCTCTTCTCTTATTTTAATATTAGCGCTGGCTATTGGCGCCATGACTGGCATTTACTTTCCAAAAATCGCCCGCGAAGTCGCTCCCATAGGCCAAATATTCATTAATTTACTCTTTATGATTGTTGTCCCTTTAGTCTGTTTAAGTGTGACCTCTTCCATCGCTAGCATGACAGACTTAAAAAAACTGGGGGTGATCTTACTGGCCGTTATTGGTGTATCCGCTATGATGGCCATTATTCCTTCACTCACCATAATGAGCCTTGCCAGTCTTTTCGATCCCGCTCAGGGCGTGACACTGACCCTTAAAAACCCCATTACTGATGACGGCGGTCACATGGATTTTGTTCACATGTTAACCACTAATGACTTTGTCGGCTTATTATCCAAATCTAACATTCTTGCCTTAGTCATAATGTCTATTATCGCAGGGATCGCTATTGGACAATCTGGGGAGCACGGACGAAAAGTCTCAGAAATGCTGCAAAGTCTCAATGTCGTCACCATGAAAATCGTCTCTATGATTATGCTTGTCGCCCCCATAGGATTAGGCTGCTATTTTGCCTCAACCATGGCCAATCAAGATCCTGAATTACTCACCTCTTTTGCTCATGCTATTTTACTCTTTTTGGTGGCCGCTCTGATTTATTTTATTGTCGGTTCAACTTTTTATGCAGCGCTTGCAGGTGGACGCCCAGCAATTGCAAATTTTTGGCGCAATGTCTTTCCCTCAGCGACGACAGCATTAGGCACAAGTTCATCGTTAGCCAGTTTGCCTGTCAATCTTCGCAGCGCACAAAAAATGGGATTAAAAGAAGAGATTGCCGATATCTGTTTACCTTTATTGGTCAATGTCAATAAAGGCGGCGCTGCGATGACAGCCACACTCAAAGTGGTATTTATTTATTCTGTGCTTGGATTAGACTTTACCCCTGAGGTCTTTTTTATGACACTCTTACTCGCCACGCTTTATGCCGTTATTGTCAGTGGTGTTCCCGGTGGCGCCTTTTTAGGTGAAATCTTTATTGTCACATCCTTAGGACTGCCAATGGAAGTCATCCCTATGCTAGTTGTAATCGGTGCGACAACAGATGCCATGGCCACTGTGATTAATGTCACCCATGACTTAAGTGCGACGCAACTTATTGAGAAAATATTAGGTAAGCGATTAACCTTTTATTCCAGTAAAAATCAAATTCCAACAAATATAGATTAACTCACTCATATAGGCATAAATGCAGTATAATCTTCCAGTGGTTTTGCATCATGCAAAGCCACTTTTATTTTCAGCCACAGCTAGGATAAACATCATGGCCCGTAGGATCAGCTATAAATATAAAAACCAACAAAAAGAAATCAACTTTGCTTATGATGTCTATCACGATATGTATGAAGCCATTGCTGCTGAAGAAGGCATTGATCTTACAAATTATTTAGCAATGGAACAGCAAATTGCCATGACTTCAAAAGGTGGCGCTGCTGTTAAGAGTTTTAGAACAAAAGAGTTTGCGCGATTTGGTTTCAGTGATATTTATTTTGTCAAAGATGACCCAAACACGAATGAATAGAAGTCATAATAATGAAAAAGAATAAAGCCAATCCCTCGACACAAAAAGTGAGGGGCAATAGCGAACATGCTAATTTTCCCAGAGCCAGTTTCTTTAGACGCTTAGGTGCCATCATTTATGACGCACTGTTAGCCGTTGCCGTATATATGATTGCAGGTGCTATAGGTTTTGGTATTTTCACCGGACTTGTTTCACTAAATTTGCTCGACATGAGGGGATTTGAGCACATCTCAGATCTACTCAATGGCACAGATTTATATAAAGGCCTCTACCAGTTTTGGTTAGTGCTTTGCGTCAGCCTTTTCTATATCTGCTTTTGGAGTTATGGAGGTCAAACCCTAGGAATGCGAGCTTGGCGCCTAAAAGTACAGCACCCTAACGGTCAAAATTTAAGCATGTTCACAGCCTGTGCTCGTTTAATTTACTCTTTATTAGGATTAGGTAACCTCTGGATTTTGCTCAACACTGACAAATTAGCGCTACAGGACAGCATGACACGCTCAGAAATCGTCGTACTCTCAATAGAAGCCAATCAATTACGCAATTGGCGCGGCGTATAGTCCTGCATTAACCACAATATACCCGTGATACTTGAAGATGCATGTTTTCAGAGCCTGTAAAAGTGCCTAATTCAAGGCGTATTACTGCAAGAATGCTTATTGCCTTTTAAGGTGATACAACGCAGAAGTAGGTGTTTTTACAGACTCCCAAAGGGCTGGTTTAAAAGCCTTTTATACTGCGTTATTGAACATCAGCTTAGAATAACTAAGCACGCTGTTCAAAGCCTTGCCTAAAAGGCTTTTAATTCCAGCTGAATCCTGCATCTTCAAGTATCACGGGTATAAAAATGGCATCCATATGGATGCCATTTTTTAACAGTAATGAGGGTTATTTTCGAATAAAATACAAGGCACCAACACTAAAAATCAGCGCTGGCATTCCCGCACTCAAATAAGCCGGTAGTCCATAAACGATACTGAGTGGGCCAAAAATTTCACTACAAATATAAAAACTAAACCCTGCTACAACACCTAATAATACACGCGCCCCCATAGTGGCGGTTCTCAAGGGGCCAAAAACAAACGACAGTGCCACCAACATCATGACGGCAATGGTGACAGGTTGCATTAATTTTCGCCACAACGCCAACTCATAACGCTCAACCGCTTGATGATTCGCTTTTAAATAATCTAAATAACCTAGTAAGCCTTGAATCGATAATGACTCAGGCTTCACCGAAACAACGGTTAATTTATCAGGGGTTAAAGTTGACTGCCAAATGTCGACATCTTTATGATTAACAGTAATTTTATCCGTCGTAAAAGAGGTTGTTTCCACATCATGAAGCTGCCATTGCTCATTGACATAAGTCGCGGATTGCGCATTAACAGTACTCACTAAATGTAAAGTCTCATCAAACTTATATAAAGTCACATCGCTTAATTTATCCACATCGACCACTTGGCCAATATTGACAAATAAGCCATCATCTCGAGCCCAAACACCTTGTTTGGATTTAATAAAACTGCCACCCGATGTTTTAATAGCCTGTCGCTCTTTTGCTTTCAGCTCTGCAGCAGGCGCTCCCCATTCACCTAACATCATCACTAAGATCATTAACGGGATCGCCGTCTTCATGGCCGACATCGCAATTTGCAAACGAGATAACCCTGAAGATTGCATCACAACGAGCTCAGAGTTAGAGGCCATCATACCCATACCAATAAGCGCGCCCAATAATACCGCCATGGGAAAAAACATCTCTACATCACGAGGAATAAGATAAAGAACATAAATTCCCGCATCGAGCATAGTATACGTACCACGCCCAACAAGCCTAAGCTGATCAACCCACTTAATGATACCGGACAAACCCGTTAATATCAGCAAACAGAGCGCCGAACTGCTGATAATGGTTCTAGCAATATAAAAATCTAAAATTCTCATGCTGTCGCCTTCTTACGTTTAAAATAGGCTAACAACTTACTGCCCCATGGCCTTTCTTTACCCAATAATATTAACCCAATGAATAAGGCCGAAGCATGGATCCACCACATTCCTAGAAACGCTGGAATAACGCCATCTTCTAACGCTTTTCTTCCCGCTACCATCAAGCCAAAATACCCTAAATATAACAAAATAGCGGGCAACATCTTGGCAAACTTACCTTGACGATTATTCACCCTCGACATAGGCACAGCAATTAAGGTCATCAAAGGAATAGCAATAGGGATCGCCAATCGCCAATGAAACTCAGCCGTTGCTTCTGGAGAGTCTATCGCCATGAGTTTTGATAAGGGTAAAGAAGAAAGCTTACGACGACGCTGATCCACTTCTTGATCTTTAATCTGCATTTCATAACCACCAAAATCCGTGACCTGATAGTCAAGGGCTTTGGGATTGCCTTGGTAACTCACTCCATCAAATAACTCTAATCGCTGGGCCCCACTCGCATCCTCAATCACACTGCCACTTTTTGCCACCACCACGTTACTTGTGCCTGCATCATCATTTTTTTCAGGTAGTTGTGCAACAAACACTTTGCTCAGTGAGTTATCTCGGCCAATTTTTTCAACAAACAACACCGCTCGTCCATCTGGGCTGGTCTGAAAACGCCCCGCAGTCAAGGCCGCCAACCCAGCCTCGGACTGCGCATGCTCTAAGACTTGATTTTGCTTTTCTTCTGCCCAAGGCGCCACATAAAGCGATAAAAAACCCGTAATAATAAAATTAACTAGAGCAATTAATAATGTCACGCGAGTGATATACCATTCACTCACTCCCACTCCATGAAAAATAACCATTTCATTTTCAGAGTACATACGTCCATGGGCGAGTAATATCCCCAAAAATAAACTTAAGGGGATCACTAATACCGCTAAAAAAGGCATATTCAGCCCCAGTAAAGTCATCACCAGCGAGGCAGGAAAGTCCCCATCAGAGGCATCGGCCAGAACACGAACGAATTGCTGACTAATAAAAATAGCCATTAAAACGAGCAATACGGCTATCTGTGCTTTTAAAACTTCGCTAATCAAGTATCTAAGTACAATCACAAGTTGGATACACTCTCTAAACTTTGATTTATGCTGGTATCAACCCAACTTTCATGTAGACTGTCTACTTTTAGTCGTTTTGCAACCAACAATGGCTAAACGTGGTCAACAATACACCAGAGAAAATCATTTTTGGTGTGCCATATTTAGTCCCCATTTTGGGGCACAAGCAGACATTATCCAATAAATAATAAAATTTGTCTTTAAGAATCTAGGAGAGCTCATGGAGTTTAGTGTAAAGAGCGGTAGCCCTGAGAAGCAACGCTCAGCTTGTATCGTTGTCGGCGTATATGAACCTCGACGTTTATCAGGTATTGCCGAGCAACTGGATAAAATCAGTGAAGGTTATATCAGTAATCTATTACGCCGTGGGGACTTAGAAGGTAAACCAGGGCAAATGCTCTTGTTACATCACGTACCCAATGTACTCAGCGAAAGAGTATTATTAGTGGGGTGTGGTAAAGAAAGAGAGCTAGACGAACGTCAATATAAGCAAATTATTACCAAAACCATTAACACTCTAAATGAGACGGGATCCATGGAAGCGGTATGTTTCCTAACCGAATTACATGTAAAAGGGCGTGATACATACTGGAAAGTACGTGAAGCCTTAGAAACCACACAAAATAGTCTATACAGTTTTGACGCTTTAAAAACCCGTAAAGGGGAAACCCGTCGTCCATTGCGCAAGTTAGTGTTCAATGTGCCAACACGCAGAGAATTAACGGTTGGAGAGCGCGCCATAGAACACGGTCTCGCCATTTCAAGTGGTATGCATTTATGTCGAGACGTAGCTAACATGCCACCCAATATTTGTAACCCTGCTTATTTAGCCTCTCAGGCACGCCAATTAGCGGAAACCCATGACTGCTTAACCGTCTCCACCTTAGGTGAAGAGCAAATGGCTAAGTTAGAAATGAACTCATACTTAGCAGTGGGTCGCGGCAGCCATAATGAATCCATTATGACTATCATGGAATACAAAGGCGCAGTAAAAAGTAATGAGAAACCCATAGTCCTCATTGGTAAAGGGCTAACCTTTGATTCAGGCGGTATTTCATTAAAGCCTGGCGAAGCCATGGATGAAATGAAATACGATATGGGCGGCGCAGCAGGTGTCATTGGCACCATGAAAGCCCTGTGTGAAATGAAGCTACCCATTAATGTGATTGGTATTCTTGCTGGATGTGAAAACATGCCATCCAGTAATGCTTATCGGCCGGGTGACGTGCTCACGACTATGTCAGGACAAACAGTTGAAGTATTAAATACTGACGCTGAAGGTCGATTGGTACTCTGTGATGTGTT
The DNA here is from genome assembly GCF_947495455.1 of uncultured Shewanella sp. GTDB lineage: Bacteria > Pseudomonadota > Gammaproteobacteria > Enterobacterales > Shewanellaceae > Shewanella. Next base: position 44,059 of record NZ_CANLZC010000002.1, read on the forward strand.
AACTTATGTTGAACGCTTTGATCCCGAGCTCGTTGTGGATACTGCAACATTAACGGGCGCTTGTGTTATCGCATTAGGTAAACATGCATCGGGCCTATTCTCTAGCCATAATCCCCTAGCACATGAATTACTCAATGCCGGTGAACAAAGTGGTGATAGAGCATGGCGCATGCCATTATGGGATGAGTATCAAGAATCACTAGAAAGTCCTTTTGCTGACATGACTAACTTAGGTGGACGAGCCGCAGGGTCTATCACAGCAGCATGCTTTCTATCACGTTTCGCCAAGAAGTATCACTGGGCGCATTTAGATGTGGCGGGAACCGCTTGGAACAGTGGTGCCAACAAAGGCTCAACCGGACGACCTGTGCCATTATTAACTCAGTTCTTAATTAACCGCGCTGGTATCGAACAAGGCGGAGAGTAATCTTAGTATTTTAAGAATAAGGCCATGATCTTGGCCTTATTTTGACGTTTTTATACCTGTACTCATAGGCAATCGATAACCTTTAACAGTACAGCGACCAAGATCACCACTCAAAGCGTGTATAGGGTTCCCAATAAAAATATGTTGAAAATAAAAACACTTTTGGGAACCACTCAATTTTCAGTGTACAATACCCCGTTAACCCTTTATGCCAATAGAATGCACACCAATGACCCAAGCGCTGTTTTACTTGTTGCCAACGCCATCATCAACGGGCTCGATAGACCTTAATCCTGTCTATCACTTAGCTTGTGAATTGGCTCAGCACACTTTCAAAAAACAACAAAGCGTCTATATTCATTGTGATAATAAAGAACAAGCTTATGCCATTGATGAATTGCTTTGGCAATATCCCCCCAGCAGCTTTGTTCCCCATAATCTAAAAGGTGAAGGGCCAGCAACGGGTGCGCCCGTTGAAATCGGTACCGATCCTATCGGACCCAATAAAGATCGTCATCAGTTGATCAATCTTGCAGACCAAGTTCCTTCATTTGCGGTAAACTTTGGCCAAATTGTCGATTTTGTTGCCAATGATAAAGCCCATAAGGCAAAAGCTAGACTCAGGTATCATCAGTATCGTACCTTGAATATTGCACTGGCAACACAAGATTTAGCAACACACCCCCTTAATTTAGTTTGAGAAGCACACGAATCCATGGAAAAAACATATCACCCGCAGTCCATTGAACAAGCTCTTTATCAGAACTGGGAAGAGCAAGGTTATTTTAAGCCTCAGGGCGACGCGTCCCAAGGTCACTATTGCATCATGATCCCGCCACCAAATGTCACAGGCAGCTTACACATGGGGCATGCTTTTCAAGACACCATAATGGATACGCTAACACGTTATCAGCGTATGAAAGGTAAAAAAACACTGTGGCAAGTGGGCACAGATCATGCTGGTATTGCCACTCAAATGCTGGTTGAGCGTAAACTTGCAAACGAAGAAGGAAAAAGCCGCCACGATCTTGGGCGTGAAAACTTTATCGACCGTATTTGGGACTGGAAAGCCCAGTCTGGCGGCACGATTACCAAACAATTACGCCGCTTAGGTGCATCGGTTGATTGGGATCGCGAACGTTTCACTATGGATGATGGCATGTCTGCCGCCGTGCAAGAAGTATTCGTCAAACTATACGATGATGAACTCATTTATCGCGGCAAACGTTTAGTTAACTGGGATCCTGCATTACACACTGCCATTTCAGACTTAGAAGTTGAAAACAAAGAAAAACAAGGCAGCATGTGGCACTTCCGTTACCCCCTTGCCGAAGGGGCGTTAACCAGTGATGGTAAAGATTACCTAGAAATTGCCACCACGCGTCCTGAAACCCTATTAGGTGACAGTGCCGTTGCCGTTCACCCTGATGACGAGCGCTATCAATCATTGATCGGCAAATTTGTTCACCTTCCCATCGTTAACCGCCTCATTCCTATTATTGCGGATGATTATGTCGACATGGAATTTGGTACAGGTTGTGTCAAAATTACCCCTGCGCATGACTTTAACGACTATGAGGTCGGAAAACGTCATGAATTACCTATGTTTAATATATTGACCATAGATGCAGCCATTCGTAACACTGCTGAAGTCATCAATACTGATGGCAGCAGCAACAGTACACTTAATAACTCACTGCCTGAGCAATATGCAGGACTCGATCGATTTAAAGCCCGTAATTTAATCATAGAAGAGCTCGATACCTTAGGTTTACTGGGTGAAATTAAACCTCACGCATTAAAAGTGCCTTATGGTGACCGTTCAGGTGTGGTCATTGAGCCACTTTTAACCGACCAATGGTACGTCTCTGTAGCCCCTATGGCTAAAACGGCCATGGAAGCCGTCAACAATGGCGATATTAAATTTGTGCCTCAGCAATATGAGAACATGTACAACTCTTGGATGCGTGATATTCAGGATTGGTGTATCTCACGTCAACTTTGGTGGGGTCACCGTATTCCTGCCTGGTACGATGAAGCAGGCAAAGTCTATGTCGGCCGCGATGAAGCTGAAGTGCGCACTAAGTATAAGCTTGAAAGCCATATTGTGTTACGCCAAGATAACGATGTGCTAGATACTTGGTTTAGCTCAGCCTTATGGACCTTTGCAACATTAGGCTGGCCTGAAAACACAGAGGATCTAAAAGCTTTCCATCCAACCGATGTTTTGGTTACAGGCTTTGATATTATTTTCTTCTGGGTTGCCCGCATGATCATGATGACCATGCATTTCATCAAAGATGAAAACGGTAAACCTCAAGTCCCCTTTAAAACAGTTTATGTCACGGGACTTATTCGTGATGAAGCGGGCAACAAGATGTCAAAATCTAAAGGCAACGTGCTCGATCCTCTGGATATGATTGATGGGATTGATCTTGAAGCCTTAGTGGAAAAACGCACTGGTAATATGATGCAGCCTAAGCTTGCTGCAAAAATTGAAAAAAGTACCCGTAAAGAATTCAGCGAGGGCATTGAAGCCCACGGTACCGACGCGCTGCGCTTCACCTTAGCCTCTATGGCTTCAACGGGTCGTGACATTAACTGGGACATGAAACGTCTTGACGGATATCGCAGCTTCTGTAATAAAATTTGGAATGCTTCTCGTTATGTATTAATGAATACTGAAGGTGAAGATTGCGGTATTGATGAAAAGGGTCAACCTAGTGGTGAACTGACTTTGTCACTGGCCGATCGCTGGATCACTAGCTTATTTAATCAAACAGTCAAAGCCTTTGAAGAACACATGGCCAATTACCGCTTTGATTTAGCCGCCAATACTCTCTATGAGTTCACTTGGAGTCAATTCTGTGACTGGTATTTAGAGCTAACCAAACCCGTTTTGCAAAATGGCAGCGAAAGTGAATTGCGAGGAACCCGCCACACATTAATCACAGTGCTTGAAGCCATGCAGCGTTTAATGCACCCCATTATGCCTTATATCACTGAAACGATTTGGCAACGGGTTAAGCCACTTGCTTTGGGATCGCAAACTCAAGAGGCCAGCATTATGCTCAGTGCCTTCCCTGAATATCAAGCCAAGCTTGTTGATGAAGCAGCAATGCAAGATATTGAATGGGTCAAACAAGTGATTATCGCTGTGCGTAATATTCGAGCAGAATTAAACATCGCTCCGTCAAAACCATTAAATGCCTTACTCAAAGGCGTCAGCCCGCAAGATAAAGCGCGTTTGGATGCAAATCAGACTTTCTTTACGACCTTGGCCAAACTTGAGTCAATGACAGTACTTGAAGCGGATGATGTCGCCCCAATGTCAAGCACTCAACTTATTGGTGATATGGAACTGCTTATTCCAATGGCAGGTCTTATTGATGTCGCAGCTGAAATGGCCCGTATTGATAAGCAGCTCGATAAAGCCGCTAATGAATTTTCACGTATAGATAAAAAGCTATCAAACCAAGGGTTTGTGGCTAAAGCGCCTGCAGCCGTCATTGAAAAGGAGCGTGCAAAGCAAGCGGAATATCAACGGGATATCGACAAGTTAACAGAACAAAAAGCAGAACTGGCTAAGCTAGAGGCTTAATTAACACAGTACGCTGAAAAACCAAAAGCCTGTGGCATAAAGCATGCTACAGGCTTTCTTTTAGCTGTGAGCTTATACCAATCCCATTATATAAGTGATCTTTCAGCGGGAATTCAACATGCTGTAGGCAAGGTCGTTAATTGCCCCAGCATTAACAGACAGTCCCACCATCCATGGCGGTCGCAGATGATTGAAGCTAATAGTTATTCTATATCGAAAGCAGCTAACGTAGCATAAAGTATGTTGAAACCCGCACAAAGTGAGCTTCTCGGACATTCCACTTCAGCGTTGCATTCATTTGAAAGGGGATCACCATTACAGCATAAATGCGCCTTGAATTGAAAAGCCTGAAAAGCTCTGAATTGATCATCTATATAATAGAATTGGTATTAATCATTGACCAAAGCTCTACACCTGCTAATGTTGCTTCAGCCCCCAATCCAAGACTTCCATCCTAAGCATTGGTGCATTCTCCCTTTCACTTTTCGGTGACTTTACTCCACTATATTGTTGAGATATTTAATTTCAAGTACCTCAATCATCAATAACATGCATCCCATTAACCACAACCGAACATTAAGAGCATCAAGAGCATCAAGAGCGGCGATATTGGTCCCACTTTATCAATGACAACCCGATGCGCTAGTCTGTTATAAATTGGTCGCTTTGTTTAGAAACCGCAGTGCAGCAGCCTCATCACACTTTTCACTCAAATAAAAATCCAACGGTTTAATGTGAAGTGGTCAAAATGAATATTGCGTTCAACAAAGATCTCCTCAATGTCACGATAACTGAGTTTGTAAGCCAAGTAGTAACGAAGTGCCTACATGATGATCGCGGAAGGGGAATGCCAGCCTGAAAAATTGAGAGTCATAGGAGTGGACATAAAAAGTGATGCTTGGATCATAAAGTATTCACGCTGTTTGCGACAGAACCGCTCTCTTTATCTCAAAAACACGTATTAAAAATTAAAATCCAAACAGCTCAACTAATTGTTGATTTATAATATATTATTACCATGTGCAATTCAAAGTGACACCTTATTACACGTATTACAAACGGAGGTCAATATTGAAAAAACCTAACTCAAAATGCTATTTAAACCCTATTTGCAAATATTGTAATCTATTTAAACTGTCACTTTAGTAATGACTTCATTCTGCAGCTCATTAATACTCATATTAGCTAAATTTACCTGAAAATCAGCAATTGCATAATACTTCCTAATACGTCCAATAATCGCTAAACTCTGAATAGAATCTATGCCATAATTGACAATTTGAGCATTAGGATCAATATCCTCAAATGGCATCTTTAACGTTTCAGCTACAATATGTTGAACCACTTCATTTTCATGATACGTATCTAACATAGCTCACCTATTTAGAACTAAAGTTTCCATCTCAATACCGCTGAAGAAGCAATAGTTCCAACAGCTGGAGTAAAGCAACTAATTAAATCATCTTTTTTCAACACTCCCGCCTCCATTGCATCATGAAGAATTAAAGGAATATTACCGCCAATAATGCTAGTACATGAAGGATAAGTATCATAACTTTTCGCCTTCTCTAATCCTGCATGGGACTGAGTCACCTCTCTAAACCATGCGATACCTTGGTGACCCGCAAAAAAATTAATTTCATTTTTCTCTATTTGTGCCAAATGAAGTGATTTTTCAACCATTTCTTTAGCCAACTTAATCCCTTGCATAACTTGGGAGGTATTAGTTTCATTCATATAAACTTGGATTTTACCATCTTCATACCAATGCTTATCACTGATCCCTAAATTCGCGTAATTACCAATGGAACCATCTGAGTGATGGCACATAGATAGCACATTCTTAGTCTTACTGCCTCCAATCACGACGGCAACGGCACCATCGCTAAATTGTGAAGACATATAATCTTCGCGTACTAGATAAGGTGACATCATTGATGATTGTACAATAACACCATATTTTGCCTGCTCACTTTCAATCAAACCTTGGGCTAATTGCAATTGTGTTAGAAACGCATTACACATGCCTTCTGTTGATTGAACAAAGCAGGAATTTGAAGCACCTAGACGCGTTTGAACTAATGCTGCATTAGTAGAGAATAAATTATCAGGTGTCGTTGTTTGAACCAAAATAAAATCGAGCTGTTCAGCTTTTATACCTGCATTTTTTAATGCATTTTGTATCGCCATGGTTTCCATATCAGAAGATTTCTGGGATTTATCTGCAATATAGCGCTTTTTGGCACCATTAAAGGGATCATCAGCATAGACTTTAATGGCTGAAAATACCTTAGTTTCAATATCACTTAAACCACCATGATATAAAGCCGTATCAATATGATCCATTGTTTTCGCATGATTTTTAGCCCAAACATTAACAATATTATCGGACCACCAATCATTGGTTCGTATTTCCTCTGGAAAATACGTTCCTATACTTAATATATCTACATTTATACGATCCATAACCTATCCTTATTTGTTAACTTACACTCTGAGAAAATTGAATAAACTCGTTTTTTAAATACAATTTAGCAGCTCTGCCACGCTGCAACTTACCACTCGCAGTACGAGGTATTTGCCCCTGTGAAACAAACACAAACTCTAATACATTTAATTGGAATTCTTGATAAACACGTGCACGTATTGCCTTCTTATGTTCAACAAAATAACTAACTTCATACTCATTTGTTTCTTGTACAATACAAAGACCTAAGTTCCCATGAGATTCCACCGTAAATGCCACACAAGTCAGTGCCTCCATATCAGGTGAGATATTTTTAATAACATTTTCAATATCATGGGGATAATAGTTTTTACCATTAATAATAATCAGCTCTTTTAAACGGCCGGTTAAAAATAACTGGTCTTGATCAATAAATCCCATATCACCTGTTGCAAAATACACCCTATTATTAAATATATTCCGACTATTATTTTTCTTAGGATCGACAAATAAATATTCATCACAATAACTTAAAGAATGAAGCCAAACTTCACCAACGATACCTTCAGCACAATTATCTTTACGTATCGGGTCAACAATAACTAAATCTAAGCCATCTACTGGCATGCCTGACCCGACTATCGCAGTGCTATTAGGAGCATCAGCATCCAGAGCAAACACTTTATTCTCAGTTAATGCGTATTTATCTGCATAAAAACAAGACGGATTTTGTGATGGCTTTTGTGTACTAATTAATCCTGCCATTTCAGACATACCATATGCAGGACAAAAGCTTCTTAATTGAAAACCACTATCAGATAAAAGTTCAGTAAAGTCTTTCATAGTCTTTAATTTAACCATTTCGCCACCATTTATTGCATAGTGCCAGTGACTAAGATCGTATTGACTCACCTCTTTTTTATTTAATCTGTTATTACAAAGCTCATAGCCAAAATTAGGGCAACCACTATGTGTTCCTTTATAATAAGAAAGTGTTTGCAACCACAATTCAGGGTTCATTACCACATCATTAGGATCAATAAGAATAATCGTCCCCCCAGAATAAAGAGGCAGTAACAAACCACAAACTAATCCATAAACATGCGAATGGGGAGCCCAATTAACAGTTATACTAGAAGATGAATAATTCCATGCCGCCATGTTATTTTGTAAACTAAAAAGTAGTTGTTTATTGCGTACAACAACAGCTTTGGCATTAGCCGTAGATCCGGATGTATATTGAAGATAATTAATTCGTTCATTATCAAAGTCTGGCAACACAAGAGAATGTCTTTCATCTTCATTTATAATTTCAATATGTTGACTATTAATAACAACGCACTTATCAAGTAAATCAACGAGCACTTTATCCATTTTCAATAGTGATAATGTTTCATCATCAACAAGTATCATTTCCGTTTGACTGTGTTCAATAACATAACGAATAAAAGCACAACTTTTTTCAGCACTCATAAAGTCAGGTGACTTAACAGGAATCCCATGTAATCCGCTAAACAAGCAAGCAAAATATGCGATACTAAAATCAATGCAAGGTTGTAGTAAAATTAATACGGATTTGTTTTTAATCTCTTGTTGGCATTTAAATAAATGATAAGCCATGGAAACTGAACGCTGATATAACTCTAAATAAGTAATAGAATCACATTCAACGCCAATGCCATTAATATGCTTTATTGCAATGGCATCAGATTGACATTGCGCAAATACCTTTAATTTCTGTTCAATACCAGCATTTGATGCCATTATATTTACCTTATGTTATTAACATGGTTCACTAAAACTTAGATAGTAAACTAACAGTATGAGATTTAAGATAATCCATTATTTTTCCACCATTGCCTAATTCCGTGACTAACTGGATAATATAGCTATCTAATGCTTGATCCTGATCATTTTGGATTAGCGATCGCTCAGCGTTAATTGATAAACCTAAGATGTCATAAATTAATTCATATAACTCACAAGTTTTTCTAGAAAGCTGCTCCCTCGGATCGCAACTGCCATACTCTTTCAAGCAACGCTGTTCAACGGCTTGTATGCCAAACAATAAAGCAATGGCTAAATATTGCTTAAACAAAAAAAGAGACTTAGTGGTAAACACTGACGCCGCCATGCCTTGACTATTGATATTTTGATTATATTGCTCTGCATGCGTAGGAAAACGATCACTAATAGAATTACCGTAATAGGTTAACATTGGCATAATAGAGTTTGCGCACAGCTGCAAACCTTTTAAACCTAAATTCAAATTATCTTGATTACCCACCAAAGAACTAGGTAAACCACGGTTAAATTCTGGACTGACCAATAACGCAATTTGTACATCTAAATGCTTTGATATCAAGCCTATAGTATGTCGTAATCTGTCCATATTCACCGCAATATCTAAACCTAAAAAGTTTCCGGTGTAATGAAAAGTATTATTTTCCACATCAATTAATGGATTATCAGTTGCTGAGTTAATTTCAATATTTAAACTAGATGCAATACTTTGAAGCATTTCAATGCAAGGACTTAAATACTGTGGCAAGCATCGGATCGAATAACGATCTTGAACGAGATCATCAAAAACTTGATGCCCATCTACCTTTTTAACATTGATATTGCCTTTTTTAACTAAGCTAGACCCATCCAATAATTGCCTCATATAATGCGCAGCCTGCATTTGTCCTGAATGAGGTTTTAAGCTATTAGTAAACTCATGAAAAGGATCGATAGAACCCTTCAATGCCTGAATAAAAAAAGCATGACAGTAGAGCGACAACCGAGTGAGTAATTCAGCTTCATAGGCACAATTACTCGCAATTCCTGCCATGACTGACGTACCATTAATTAAAGATAACGCCTCTTTTGGCTCTAATGTTAATGGCGGTAAATTTAATATTTTCAATGCTGCTAAAGCATCAATGATATTCCCTTGATACTCAACCTGATAAGAATCATCTAAGCCAATAATAGCGCCAGCAATATAACTTAATGGCACCAAATCACCACTGGCACCAATAGAGCCTAATTCATAAACCACAGGTGTCATGCCTGCATTTAAAAATATCATGAGTCGATGAATCACTTCCAAGCGGATCCCTGATGCACCTTTCATCAAAGCATTAGCTCTAACGACCATCGCAGCTCTAACGTCTGCAACACTTAATTTATCTCCAGTTCCTGTTTTTAACGCTTTTATTAAATTTTGTTGTAATTGTTGGCAATGTTGAGGCTCGATACTTTGATTCGCTAAGCCGCCAAAATTGGTGGTCACCCCATAAATGGGCACTCCACTTTTAACGAACTCTTGTAAACATTGATGCGCCTTATCAATTTTGTCTGTTACAGCCCTAGAATTAGATAAATAAACAGATTTATTTTCTATCGCAACTGCCACTAAATGTTCTATCTTTAACGAGTCTCCATCAAGATAAATCTCTTGTTGATCTTTGACATTCATCGAACTCGATTTAGATACTTTATTTTGTGTCCTTTCTAGATTATTTAGTAGCATTCCTTTACTCTCGACACTTCTTATCTTCGTTTAATCCCCACGCAGGTACATTACTCTGCGCACCTTTTGCTTGTTGCTTAAGACTTTCAATACGACCCATGAAAGGCGACTTTTCATTAGTATTCATAATTTTCACATCGATAATGAATGGCCCGGAAGCATGTAACGCCGCCAACACAGCAGGTTGGATATCGGCATTGGAGTTCACCGTGTACCCTTTGGCACCTAACGAGTTAGCATACTGGACAAAATCAACCTCTTCGAATGACGTCTCATCGGCTTTAAGCTCCATGGCTTTTAACCCCATTTCACACAGACCATACCCAGCATCATTTAATACTATCCACACAGCAGGCAGCCGATAATTCACTGCAGTATGAACTTCATGTTGCATTAACATTGAGCCGTCACCAATCACAGTAAATGCTTTATCATGGTGCACTTTAGCTGCGCCAACAACACCTGCACCAAAATGTCCCATAGAGCCATAGAAGGCACTGACACGGTATCGATTTGGTAAATCGAAGCGTAAATAATGGTTCGTCCAAGCAAACGCATTACCACATTCGGCCATAATGATTGCATCTGTCTTATTAATAACAAACTCTTGTAATGCAGCCATTAATAAAGACACCTGAGGAGGCGAGTCCGCCTCAAACACTTGTTGCTCCCAATTAGTTGATGTCGCAAATGCACGCAGGTTATTAAAAGTAGGCGAAGAATTCGCAAAACTTGATTGAGGGGGCAGTTTTGCCAACAATTGTTGTAAAAATACTTTTATATCCGCTTGTATTCCCATGGTATAACATTGATTAAACCCGACACCAAATGCACGACTGTCAATATCGACATGAATAAAGCCTTTTTTAGGTTCCATATTTTTTTGCCAGAAACAAGAGGATTCACCTAGACGCGTCCCCAATACTAAAATCCAATCAGGCCGATGATCACGGTTAAATACATCAACTTCATCATGACCCCCCATGCCTGTAACGCCTACAAAATATTCATGATTTTCAGGAAAAATGCCTTTAGCACGCGGGGTACAAAAAACACGCGCCTGAGTTCGCTCAACTAACACTTTGATTTCTTCAGATGCCTTACGTGCACCAAAGCCGACCCAAACAGCAAATTTATCTTGTGTTAATAGGGCCGCGCCCTTTTCAGCAATTTCATCGGAGATACCAATAGATGAATGGCAATTTGATAATTTAAAATCCATCGGTTCACAAAAAGCACTTTGTAAATCCATAGGTAAGGATACATGTGCAATAAAACCTTGAGATTGGGATAAACCAACCGATAATTGTTGCATTAAGGTAGGTAACTCACTCCCCGACTCTACTCTAAGTGCAAAATCAAAAAACTCACTAGGTGAAAAAATACTGCTTTGGGGAGTGGTTAGGTGACTGGTTTCTTGTATTGCTCCCCTGCCACGCTGAGAAGCCCCCGTGCAACCCGATAAAAAAATAAGTTTAGCGCCTTCTGTTTTTGCCGCCATCAATGCATTTAAAGAATTAATAATCCCAGGGCCGGTTGTTACAAACACAACCACAGGTTCTTGATTTGCAAAATAGGCTTCGGCTGCGGCAAAGACGGCACCGGACTCATGCCTAAAGTGAGACATTTCTAACTCACTGTGTAAAATACCGTCATAGAGATGGGCGATCCCACCACCACTTACACCAAAAGCATGACGAATCCCTAACTGGCTAAGCCCTTGCATCAGGCAAGTTGACACATTATATGGCATTTTTAATCATTTCCTTATCGGCAAACCTTAAGCGAAAACATATTTGTTATTAATCAAGGTGATCTTTATCAATGTAAGTCACAAAAAAGTATTACAGGCATAGCATTGCCTTCTCACTTGTTGCAGTAACTTACACTATGGCAACATATTGGCAACTATTAAAAAGCATAAATTGTTAAATTAATTTGTCTCATATAGTTTACATAATGCCATAAGGATTCATAATTAAAAATGTAATACCTTATTATCCAAGATTTATTTAACACACTGATATTATTATTTATTTAAATATAAATAAAATACATATATGTAATACTACTAAGTAGCCATGCGTAAGTTGGTTCTGTCGCAAACTCAAATAAAATGGCTAAAATGAAGGGACACTGCCCTTCAGATACAACTATCCCGCTAAAGAATGAAACTGTTCCCATGGGATCATGTTACGTTCCGTGTTCATCTGTCCTTGCTTAAGCATTGACCAAACCTCAACACCTGATAATGTTGCTTCAACCCCAAGCCAAGAGTGCCAACCTAAGCATTGATGTATTTTCCCTTTCATTTTACGGTGACTTTACTCCACTATATTGTTGAGATATTTAATTTCAAGTACCTCAATCATCAATAACATGCATCCCATTAATCACAACCAAATATTAAGGGCATCGAGTACAGCGATATTGGCCCCACCTTGATCAATGACAACCCAGTGTAATAGACCATTATGATTAATCACTTTGTTGATAAACCGCAGTGCAGCGGCTTCATCGCGCTTTTCACTCAAATAAAAATCCACAATATCGCCTTGTTTATCAACGGCACGATAATAGTAAACCCATTGACCTTTCACTTTGATATAGGTTTCATCCATTCGCCATGAACCGTGAGTTTGACGTTTTTTAGTTCTAATATTAGCGTCAAGTAGCGGAGCATATTGAATAACCCAACGGTTTAATGTGGAGTGGTCAAAATGAATATTGCATTCAGCAAAGATTTCCTCAATTGCCCGATAACAGAGTTTATAAGCCAAGTCGTCAGGGCGGGATCATACTCTTAAAAAAAGTGAACTTTTTGCGATAATGATAATTAGATCATCAAATTAATTCACTTTTTATCATTATGTCCTTATTCGATCATTTGTCACTTCTTGACGATCCTCGTTCTCATGTGAACCAGCGCCATAATCTAGTCGATGTGTTATTCCTTGTGTTTTCAGCCATGACCAGTGGCCAAGATGGTTGGGCTGAAATACAGCAGTTTGGTGAGCTGAAACTCAATTGGTTGCGGCAATTTCATTGCTTTAAAAACGGCATACCACGTAGACATACCATTGCTCGAATCGTACAAGCAATCAACCCAGAGGCACTCCAATTATGCTTGATTAGCTGGATAAATAAAAAACGACAACAAGCGGATAAGCCCTTGATTGCGATTGATGGAAAAGCATTAAAAATGGCTTCAAAACTCGGTAACAAGGCATTTCATTCGGTTGCTGCTTTTGATATCAATACTGGACTTGCCCTTTATCAAGAACTGAGTTCGGGCAAAGGAAAAGAAATAGCAACAACCAAATCCTTACTCAATATGTTAGACATTGATAATGCATTGATTACGCTTGATGCACTCCATGCTCAGGCCAACACATTAGCCGCCATTATTTCAAGAAAAGCCGATGATTAAATCCAAGTTAAAGGCAATCAAAAATGCTTGTCTCAAGCGGTACAAGCTCAATTTACCAAAGCCTTTGAGTCAGATGATACACTGCCTCACTTTTCAACAACACATAAAGGGCATGGACGAGAAGAAACCCGTATTATTTTCCAGCTGCCTTTTATTGTGAGTGATGAGATAAAGGAAAAATGGCCGTCAATCAATACAATCGTTGCAGTAGAGCGACATCGTAAAGTCAAAAATAAAACAACTATTGACACCAAGTTTTATATTTCATCCCATGAAGTTGTTCCCAAATTTATGTCAACAGCAGTCCGTGGTCACTGGCAAATAGAGAATAACTTACATTGGATATTAGATGTTGTTTTTAAAGAGGATAACTGTCGTATTCATGAAGCAAACAGTGTTGAGTCACTGCTTATTTTTGGTCATGTTAAAGGACAATAACAAAGTATGCTCTTGCCCTAACTTCACAATAAGTATTCATTGTTTATGAGCCAGAAAAGTGGGGAGCCCTCAGTCATGGGTATATATTGTTTCAGCCTAACTGACGTCAATTAAACAGAATACTCACTGGCATACCTTCTACCCAAGTATCCACTGCAGGTTCTTCTACAAAAGACATGGTCACTTTAAGCAATGCTGGCTGCCCTTCAAAAGGCTTGGCTAATTGAGTCGGTAGCTTACTGGCTAACACCGTCGGCAATGCGATTTTAGCACTGTATTTTTTTCCATTTGGAAAAATAATCGTCACAGAATTCCCTAACTTCACTCTATCAACATATTCAGACTTTAAATAACCAATAATTTGAGGAATATCATTTTTTGCTATTTTAATAATGGGTTCACCTTGTAGAACTCGATGCTCTTCCAATACTAATGTCTCAATGACCAGTCCATCAAATGGGCTAGTAATATTTAAATTATTTAAATGACTATTCTTAAGCGCGAGCTCCTTTTCAAAATCGAGTACTAATTTTGCAAAGGATCCCGATATTTTATTTTCTTGATAATCAACCAATGCCTGATTGTACCTTATTTTTTCGTTAAATAATAAGATTTCAGATGAATACACTAAGTTAACTATATTAATATAATCTAATTCTGATACTAGGCTATTATTCCTATATTTATCATAGTCTGATTTAATCTTTGATATCCCTCCCATATTGTCTTTAGCATTAGAAATAGCTTTTTCGTAAAAGGAAAAATCAACCTGAGTGGTGCTTGAATGCTCTTTCTTCAAATTGGATAATGATTTTTTAATAAATTCTATCTCAGCAGTTAATGAACTATTACTCATTCTAACTAAATGTTGACCCGATGATATTTTTTGACCATTTATGACATTTATTTTATTAACTATTGCATCCTCTGAAGCCCTGATCACAATAGGGTTTACTGTTAATATACCAGGTGCCACAATTAAAATATAATTATAATAAATAAAGTATAAGACTATAAAAACAGGGCTTAAAACAATAAACAATAATAAATACCACCTTAGTTTATAACCGTTTCTCTTTGAAGAACCATAGGATACTTTTTTATCATTTAAAGGGTGACTTGTTTTTTCATGAGGAAATTGTACTTCCATAATTAAAACCGCTTACCCCGTTTTATCACCCACCAAGGTGCCATATTAGACTCTTCATGGCTACGTCTAAAAATCTCATTAGACATTGCAAATGCAGAGAGTAACTTCATAATAAATTGATAAATTGGAAATAAAGGTAACCATAAACACAAATATATATCAATATTTTTCTTTTCTGAAACTAATAACAAATAGGTACAAAAGTATATACTGCATGTAAATAGATAAATAAGATATAAAAATAGCGTCAAAGATAAAACAACAACAAATGGATATGTTACTAGTAAAAATAACAGATAAAAAATAATCATAAATGGTAAAGCAACATTTTGAAAAATACCATATATATATAGAAAAATCAGGTTACCCCATCCTAATAGTTTTACTGTTAACCCTATTTTATGCTTTCTTAAATATAGAAATAATAAATCACCATCCCATCGTAGCCTCTGCTTTATTAAACTCATCACAGTATCAGGTACATCTGTGTGACCAATTGAGTTCGAAGAAAAACACAATTTATAGAATGGATATCGCCTTTTATATTGTTTTAACCTTACCGTTAAATCTAAATCTTCAGCTGTATGTGTATCCCATCCTCCAATGGTTTTAAGCATTTCTCTACGAAAAGCACCAAATGCCCCTGAAATATTATTTATCACCCCCCATTCTGACATTCCTATTTTTCCAAGCCTCATAGATAACATATACTCTATAGACTGTAATTTAGTTAGAAAATTCTTATTTTCATTTCTAACTCTCAATGCACCACCCGAAGCAATGACATTCTGATCACTAAATGCCAAAGCCATTTCATAAGCCATATTATTATCAAAGGAAGTATCAGCATCGACATTAATAACGAGTTGATTTTTAGCCTCAAACAATCCAGCATTTAAAGCTGAAACTCTTCCTCCTCGATACCATTTAGGTAACACTTTAATCTTCCTCATACTTCTATTCTTATATTTTTTCTTATAAAATAATGCTGTTTTATAAGTTTCTATGTTTTGTTTTACTCCATCAATCACCAATATAATTTCAATATCATTAGGGTAATATTGCTCAACAAGGGTATCGATTGTCGTTCTGATTGCATCACCTTCAGAATAACAAGTCACAATCACACTGATCGTTGGAAAGTCATCGCCATCGTTTTTATGACTCAACTTAAACCACTTTAATACTCCAATAAAAATCAATATCAAAAAAGGTAATTCAATGAGAATAAATAAAGGGAAAGCCATAACTAATAATTCAAAATTATTCACAGGCACATAAATCCACATTGAAATAAAATAGTAAATATCATTCATAATGTTCACTTGACAATTTACAATCTAACCAGATATCAGTATTGATTAAACTAGGATCAGGCAGGCTAAAATAGTAAACCTCAATAAAAAAACTATCCTCCTTTATTTTTTCTGATAGTGTTTTCACCTTGTTTTCAATTAACTGCATATCGTCCTTAATCGGCATATTAATAAAAACTAAAATTAAATCAGTTCGATAATGACAACAGATATCCGTATCCTTAATCATACGACAAACATTTTTTGATAACTCTTCTACCAATATCATCAATGTACCATTAGATTCCTCTATCGGATTTTCCTTCACCGAATTAAGCTGTAATGCCATGACATAATGTTCTTGTTTATGCTGAATTGCGATCTTATTTAACCAAGGTAAAATACTTGAAAAATAATGAGGAGCAATTATCTCATCAAAATCTAATGAGGGAGCCAAAATAACACTCTCATTACGTAAATAATATTCAGATAAATAACCTAATTTATAAGTAAATATCTTGTTTACTAACAAACTCGAAATTGAAGATAAACTATCACAATTAAAACATCTCACCATAGTATTCGCTTCAATAAATGTAGAGTCACAAGCATTACAAAAAAAAGTTTCTAATGGCCTATCATAATCCACACCAATATGCCTCATTTGTGTAAAGCATTTAGGGCATTCTAATTTACCTTTTCGAGTAAACAGCGACTCATTTTCGACGTATCCACAAGTAAAACAATGTAGCGACACTCTTTCTATGACATCAATACTGTGACAATGTGGACAGGTTTCAATATAATTGAGTAAACTGCTTTGACATGTAGAACATAAACGTATTTTATCAAGCAGTTTATCTTTATCTAATAAGGCTTTTTTTTCTAACTCGTGAAAAAAAGGCTGAGGATCATCAATGTGCTGATGATAACACTCTAAAACAGGATAAGTGTAAATACTTTGATTATTCAAACGCTTGATTGGGCTTACTCGACGATGAGGCGCGAGCCACAACCATTCCATAAAACGGTTTTTCCCCGTTAACGGAAATCCAGTTTTACGTTTTAAGAAAGCCTCTTGCATTGACTGCCATGTTGACAACGCCCAAATACCATCAGTTAGAACCTCTGATAAAAAACTCGATTGAATGACAAATAAAAGCCATCCACAATAATTTGGATGACGATGGATTGCCATTAAAAGTACATCTTGTTCAACGGGCGCGAAATCAATAATACAACACCCTAAAAAGTCTTTAGGTAATTCATCAATATGTGAGATCTGCTTCACAACAACACCTTTTACTGATGGTTGCGAATGCTGTCCAATGTATACAAGTTCAACACTGATATTCACACTCCCCAATAAAGAAACAATTAAAAACAAAATCACAAGATGAACAAATTATAGCCTAAATGACTGACTTCAACCTGCTCATAGCCCAAACGAATTAAAACTTATACGTATTTTTTATTTATATAAATCTAATACCAATCTAAGTGAATATTTCGGCATTAGCTTGTCAAGGCGATATACAAACTCAATGACAAAAGATAAGTAAACCCGATAAAAACATGACAAAGTGATGGTTTCACACATTCAACATATACAGTAACTTTGTATGCAACCTTGTATGCAAAAGACAAGATTTGGTGTTTTCTGTCAAAATCAGATAAAGTAACCAACTTAAAACAAAAAAAACACATCATCACTCAAACGTTAACACTTATTCAATCACAGCCTGTTATCAGGCCGAAAGAGTGAACCCGTTTTGAGATAATTTGGGGTAAGACAGCATGAGTCAAAGTATTTCCCACTCAGGTAATGATCTGCGTGAAGTAAAACAACTGGGCATGTGGGCGTCCATTGCCAGTTTAAGCTATATATTTTGGATGGTCGGCGGCATGGAGCTCATTGAGCGTATCGCATATTACGGCGTGAAAGCCAGTGCCGGCCTGTATGCCCAATCACCCAGCTCTGCAGGCGGTCTTGGGATCAGTTTAAGTGATTATGGTGTGATCATATCAATCTGGGCCTTAATGCAAACCTTTATCCCTGTTTTCACGGGTGGCATATCCGATAGAGTCGGCTATAAAGAAACCATTTTTATCTCTACTTTGGTAAAAATTGCAGGGTATTTGGTCATGGCCTTTTTCCCCAGTTTTTGGGGGTTTTTAATCGGTGCCATGTTACTTGCAGGGGGAACCGGCATTTTTAAGCCCGGCATTCAGGGCACTCTTGTTCTCTCCACGAACCGAAATAACTCCTCCATGGCTTGGGGAATTTTTTACCAAGTAGTGAACATAGGTGGCTTTTTAGGCCCCTTAGTGGCCGTGCACATGCGCCAATTGTCATGGGAAAATGTCTTTTTTGCTTGTGCGGCCATCATTTCATGTAACCTTTTATTATTACTGGCTTATAAAGAACCTGGTAAGGCCGAGCGACTCGCCCGCAACGCCAAAATTAAATCTGGCGAAATCAAGCAAGAAGTACTCTGGAAAGATGCATTGCATGAGCTCAAAAAACCTGTGGTGATTTACTACATGTTAGTATTTGCTGGTTTTTGGTTTATGTTTAATGCCTTATTTGATGTGCTTCCCATTCACATTGCTGAATGGGTGGATACCAGTGTGATTGTCACTAGCTTGTTTGGCGAAGCGGGCACCAGTAATGGCATGCTTCAGTTTTGGTTAGGCCTGAATAATGCTGGTACCAAAGTGATGCCCGAGGGCATGCTCAATCTCAATGCTGGCATGATCATGACCAGCTGTTTTCTCATTGCTGCCTTAACGGCGAAGTATCGTATCACCAGCGCCATGTTAATGGGCTGTTTATTCAGTATTCTCGCCTTTGTCTTTATTGGTGCGACCAATGCTGCGTGGATGATAGTACTCGCCATCGCTTTATTTTCCATTGGCGAAATGATGATAAGCCCAAAGAAAAACGAATTCATGGGCAATATTGCACCAGAAGGTAAAAAAGCCATGTACTTAGGCTTTGTCATGTTACCCCAAGGTATTGGCTGGGGATTAGAAGGTTATTTTGGCCCTAAACTGTACGAGCATTTTGCCTCAAAAGAGCGTTTTTCAAGGGAGCTGTTAGCCGAGCGAGGAATGAGTGAAAGTGCCATTACCGCCATTCCACAAGGTGAAGCCTTTGATACCTTAGTGGCCTATACAGGTGAAAGCGCTAAGCAATTAACTCAGTTACTTTATCATACTCATGATATCGGTATGGCTTGGTACATCATCGGCGCTATTGGAGCCATTTCCGCCGTTGGGATCTTCTTATACGGTCAATGGTTGTATCGTTTACAAAAACAACAAGCCTAATTCAAAATCAGTCTAAAGCTAGCGCTCCTTATTCCGGGAGCGCAATTTCTGTGTTTGTCAGGCTTCGATAATACCCCGTAGGTAAGTCGCTATCTAAAACGATTTTTCCAACGGATATTCTGTGTAATGCAACCACAGGATTGCGAAAGCGACCAAACATCCGCTTAATTTGATGATAGCGTCCTTCCATTAACGTCACTATCGCCACATATTCACTGAGGATCTCAAGCTTTACGGGTAAAGTAGTAATATCTTCATAGGCAAAATACATACCCGCGGCAAACGCATCGATATAATCTGACGTTAAAGGATTTTGTAGTGTCACTCGATAGACTTTTTCAACTTTATTTTTGGGTGACATCAAGGCGCTAGACCAACGACCATCATTAGTTAACAATAATAAGCCTGAGGTGTTGAGATCTAATCGCCCCACAATATGAAGATCGGTAATATTTATATTATTTGTGATTAACTCAGAAGCCGTTAAACAATCAATCACAGTCCTATGTTGCCTATCCCGTGTTGCACTCACCACGCCAACGGGCTTATGTAACATGATATAGCTCGGCAAATTCTGTTGCAGGGCGCATCCATCCACACAAATATGAGAAAATTCATCAATGGGTAAATCCCTCGCGGTAACCACTTGACCGTCGACCCAAACCCGCTTTTTAGCCAACATAACCTGAACTTGTTTGATGCTAATTTGTAGCATTTTACCAAGAAACCTGTCTAAGCGACCCCGTTTTGATTGCATAATAACCTCGCCTTCCTAAAGAGGCACAATCTTATAAGCACAGCGCCTCGCGCCTTCAATAATATGTTCTTCTCGGCTCACGATAGCACAAGCTTCAAATAAGCGTTGAAAAAGCTGTAATTCAGAACGACAAAAGTTTAAACATTGGCTCGCCGCAGCACATATAGGGCAATGGTTTTCTAACAACCATAAAATATCCCCTTCTTGTTCAATGCTAGCCATATAGCCTTCATCAGTCCTCAACTGTTTAAGCACCTGTAATTTTTCAATCAATTCTGTTTTACCACTCATGGCGTTCAGGTACAAATCCAAGGACGTAGATTCTCTATGCTCAATCAATTGATTAAGCCCCTGATCACCAAAAACGGTTTTAACCGAATCAATTAATTGCACCGTCAACTCACTGTGACGATCGGTAAAGTGGCTATTGCTTTGGCTCGTCAATGACCAAAAACGTGTCGGCCGCCCTCTTGCCGCTTTTTTGTCTTCGAAAATCACATCACCACTGTCTTCTAACCCCTGTAAATGCTGACGCACTCCCATGGTCGTTAATGCTAAGGCTTCTGCTAATACTTTTGCTGTTAACGGTCCTTGGGTTTTTAACATTTGTATTATTTTCTCACTGGTTTTCACTTCCCCCTCCTTTATCACTTTGTCCATCAACAGCCCTTATTAAAAAGATCCCGCTATTATTACTGATCTGCCAATTAAGTAAACTTTTTTCTTTACTTTATTATATAAAGCATTTACTTTATATAATAGAAACCCATTAAAGGAATAACGAAAAATGAAATTACTCATTGTCAGTAGCAGCCAAAGGGAAGGCTCACAAAGTGCCAAAGTTGCGCAATACTTATATGATAATAATAAAGACTTCAATGAAGTTAATCACTTAGAACTGTGCCGTTATGCACTCCCTTTTTGGAATGGCGATAGCCATACAAAGTCACAAGATAGCAGTACTTGGCCTTTCATTAGCCAGCAAGTTAAACAAGCCGATGCTCTGATTTTAATTACACCAGAATGGGGCGGTATGGCATCACCACTGCTGAAAAACTTTCTCCTCATGTGTGACAACCAAGATACTGCACATAAGCCGGCTTTATTAATGTCGGTAGTGAGTGGAATAAGTGGTGCCTACCCTATTGCAGAGCTGCGCATGAACGCATTAAAAAACAACAAACTGGTGGCCACACCTGATCACTTAATCATTCGCAACGTCACTGAGGTGTTAAATACTCAGGCAATCGCAAGCGAAAGAGATAAATCAATAAAAGAAAGAATCGATTACAGTACGCATATGCTACACCAATATGCCAAAGCGCTGTTCTCAATTAGGCAACAACACAGCGCGACACCTTATCCTAAACAGCAAGAATATGCCTACGGTATGTGAGACACATTTAACCAACTATATCAATTAGTAAAATAGATTTTAAGGAGAAAATCATGATCCAACTTGAACACATTAATCTTGTCGTTAAAGACATTTCAAGATCACTGCACTTTTATCAAGCCATTTTTCCACATTGGCGTATACGTGGCGGTGATAAAGGCAGTTGGTATGGTAAACCAAGGAATTGGGTCCACTTTGGCGATGATTATCAATATTTAAGCCTCAATGATAGTGGTGAAGGTGAAAACCGTGACCTCAGTGGACATCAAGTAGGCCTTGCTCACTTTGCATTTGTCACTCACGATTTACAAGGGATCATCAATCGGTTAAAAGCCATTGGTTATGATGTCGATAAAGAAGGGGCTGACAGCCGTCATAGAGAAAACGTTTATTACATAGATCCCGATGGCTATGAAGTGGAATTTGTGCAATATAAAAGTGATGTGCCTAGTGAACGAAACTTATATGACTAATACATCACTAGCCGTATCCATCTTCGTTGAGCCTAAAGCCAACTAACACAGTATCTTTGCTAATTGAGCCCCCCTAGGATGAATACCTGTACCATTAGAGAATGGCGATCACCCAGAAAGGACAATAATACCCATTCAAATATATAAGTGATCACCTGAAATGAGAACAGGTGATCGGCACCCATGGGAATATATAAGAATATTACATGGATGTATGGTGATGAGATCACTTACCTAACGTGGCTCCGCCATCAATCACAATGTCTTGCAATGTTATATGACTAGCTTGTGAGGAGCTTAAGAAAACCACTGTGTTGGCGATATCTTCTGGGGAGGCTAATTTTCCTAATGGAATACCTGGTTTAAATTGTTCAGGAAATCCTTCAATGGTTTTTTCTTCCCCGTTTTTATCTTGCCAAAGAGACCATTGCATAGGGGTTTGTGTTGAGCCAGGAGAAACAATATTGCAACGAATGCCGTACTTCGCCAATTCGAGTCCAGCAACTAAAGACAGGTTAGTCAGTGCTGATTTAGAGGCACTGTATGCCGCCATAGACATACGAGGCATATGATTAGCATTTGAAGAGACACTGATTATTGCCCCACCTTGGTTTGCTTTCATTAAAGGGATAACTTGGCGCATAAGGTGAAAAGCACCTGAAACATTAACATTAAATGACGACATCCATTGTTCGGTTGTCAGCTCCATGATGCTGCCCATATGCAGTATGCCTGCAATATTAATTAACGCATCTACAGTGCCATGCTCTTCAATAACTTGCTTACATGTATTTATTACGTCATTTTCATTACTAATATCTAAAACAACTTGAGTAATATTGTTGTCGGATCCCGTAAAATTTAGGTCAAAGCCAATGACATTGGCACCTAACTGTTGAAATTTTTTAGCCGTAGCAGCTCCAATACCTTGGTTGGCACCTGTTACCCAAATGGTTTTATTTGCCCATTCTTCCTCATTATTTAATGTCGAGTTCATTCTAATCACTCTATTTATAATGCATTAGCTTGTGACACTGTGTGCCAAAAACCATTGATAGTCGGTGCCTTTGCTAGTTCAACAAATGTTACATTGAGACCTTGTTTTTGCCATAAAGAAAGTAAAGTCATGACTGCTACCGAATCTAAGCCAAAATCCATTAAATTATCATCATCATCCAGTTCATCGGCATCTTCAATTAACGGAAGGATCTGGGCCCTCATTTCGCTTTTTGATAACTTGTTAGCCTGATTTTTAGCATCAAGAGTGACAATATCGTCTACACAGACCACTCTGCCAGCATTGTTTGCAATGTAATTCAATGCAGTGAGGTGATCTTTTAATGTGAAATCAGCAATAGCATCAGCCACTAAAAAGGGCTTAATATCATGCATAAAAGCATCTACGGCTGTTTGCATTACACCTATATGGGCATAGATCCCACAAATAATCAGTTGATCCTTAGCTTGAGATGTCATTTGCTCTTTTAATGAAGAACGATAAAAAGCACTATATCGCCATTTTGTGAATACAATATCATCTTCATCTGGCGTTAATTCACTTATTATTGGCTTTTTTTCAGGGTGTTGGGGTAAACCTTTCCCCCACATATCGTTAAGTAGCGCTCGATCCTCATCGGATTGTTCCTGAGGCTGAGCGGTATAGTAAACGGGTATGCCTTGAGCCTTACAAAATGCTTTAAGTGCCGCAATATGACTTATAACTTGTTTAATCAAGTCATTATTTTCACCGTAAAAATCGACAAAATATTCTTGCATGTCATGAATAAGCAACGCAGCTCTACTCGGATCAAACTGCCAAGACACCTTATTTTTAGGGATGTCAACTGATGATGGCAATGTATAAGCGGCTAATGATTTGATAGACATAATAATCCTATTTACAAGTAAATTCTGGCGTGTTTTTTTTGTTCATGTTTGTGGTCAATGATCTACGCAAGTAGCGTTTGTCTGTTTTACCCACAGCCGTTTTCGGTAAATCATCCACAAAGACCACGTGATCGGGTATCTTATAGCTCGAAACACCTTGCTCTCTTAAATAACGACGAATATCTCGCGCTTTTATTTCAGTATTCTTTACAACAACAGCGCAACTCGATTCACCTAAAATGTCATCCGCTAATGCGACGAGTGCAATATCTGTTATAGCGGGTATATGAAGCAAGAGCTCTTCAATTTCCAGCGCATCAATTTTTTCACCACCCCGATTAATTTGGTCTTTGTTCCTCCCCATGACAATAAGATGCCCTGAAGGGGTGAGTTTGACTAAATCCCCCGTGCAATAAAAGCCATGGTGATCGAAGGCTAGTTTGTTGATAGCCGGAGACTTATAATACCCCCTAAATGTATAGGGTCCTCTTGTCCATAATTCGCCAACCTCGCCAATGGCTACCGGCAAGCCTGCTTCATTCAATACTTTTATCTCATCACAAGGAGACATTGGCTTACCTTGCGTATTGTTGATATGCCATTGACTATCAGAATAGAGAGTGTAATTGACTAAACCTTCTGCCATTCCAAAGACTTGTTGTAACTGGCAATTGAGAACATTGTTGACTTGTTCCGCAATGACACAACTCAGTTTCGCCCCCCCCACCTGTATGGTTTTAAGAGAACAGAGTAATGACTTCACTGTACAGTTTGTATCAACATTGTTACTTTGATTGGCTTCTTTAAGCCAAAGATGTAATGCAGGAGGGACTAATGCAGTAAATGTAACACCATGTTGCTTAATTAATGGAAAACATGTAGTAGGACTCGGATCTGAAGCCGTTACAACTGTTCCTCCCGCATAGAATACCCCTAGGGCACCCGGTGAACTAAGGGTAAAGTTGTGGGGTGCAGGTAATGCACATAAATAAACGGTATTATGTGAAAGCTCACAGATCAGGGCGCTTTGCCTAATACTGTAATAATAATCATTATGGGTTCTAGGAATAAGCTTAGGTGTGCCCGTACTGCCACCGGATAATTGAAAAAAAGCCACTTGTTCAGCAGCGGTTTCACAATTAACTATGTCGACACTGTCGCTATCGTTAAATGATAATTTGGAAGGATTATTGATCCAATACATAGGGGCTAATTCCTTGCTTCCCTCTATTGTACCGCCGACAATAAGAGTATTGTCTAAATTGATGCAATGTGGGCCAAGTTTTGTTAATAACTGAGCGGTCACATAGTCATTATTTACCAATGTATGTTGTGTAGACAAAATAACCAAGGCGGGTTTTATTTGTTTACTAAAGGCGATGAGTTCATGTGAACTGTGGCTAAATAATGCATTTACCGGTGTAATGCCACATTTTAATAAGGCAAAAAACACAATGTAAAATTCTGCGCTATTGGGCAGATGTACAAGAGCCGTTGCATCATCTGGAAGTTTTCGCGCTAATAAATGAGATGCAAGTTGATTACTTAACGAATCAATATCACGATAAGTAAAGGTTCTTCCCTGACAAATTAATGCAAGTTTATTCCCGTTATTCTGCAGTTGATTATGAATAATATGGGTTAGAGGTTCGTTGCTCCAATAACCCTTGTTAATATAATCAGTGGCGATGTCTTCAGGCCAGGGAGTAAATTGAATACTCATATTGTTGCTACCGATTGACGAGTCTGAATGGGCGTTGACGGAAACTGTAATCCAAGTGCTGTAAGCATGGTATTGAGCTTTGCTTCTGTTTCGTTAAATTCTGCAATGGGATCTGAACCTTTAACAATACCCGCTCCAGCATAAAGACGAATACTCTTTTGTTTTATGATCCCACATCGAATTGTAACGACCCATTCACCATTTCCTTCTGCATCCATCCAACCAACAGCCCCACAAAATTGTGCTCTGTCGTAACCTTCTAAGTGTTGAATCGTTACTTTGGCTAATGCTGACGGTGTACCACAAATAGCGGGGGTAGGATGTAAAGCATAGGCAAGATCTAAAGCCGATGTGCTTTTAGAGGCGAGTTTCCCTTCAATTTTAGTTGATAGATGTAGCATTGTTGAGGTTTCAATGATCGAAGGGGTATCAGGTGCATTCAATGTATTACAAAAAGGGCTGAGGTGGTTAGAGACGGCATCAGCAACCAATTTGTGTTCGTATCTATCTTTTTCACATTGCCATAACTCATCAGATATTTGTTGATTATCTGTTATTGAATTTGTCCGTTTTCTTGAGCCTGCCAGTGGGTTACTAATAACATGATCGTCTTGTTTACTCACTAATAATTCAGGACTAGCGCCAATCAAAGTTGTTCCATTAGATTGAGGAATTGAAAAAATAAACGCGCTGGGATTTTGTTGATATAAAGTGCTGGCCATGTCATTGGCATTCAGTCTAGTCGTCGTCTCTACATCAACGGCTCTAGATAATACCACTTTGTCTAAATGCGTATGTTCTGACAACAAAAGCGCTTTATTGACTGCAGCTTTAAAATGGTTTTCATCTGTTACTTGAGAGAGTGATGCACACTGAGCAGTCTTATTATGCCTGACATGATTTGTTACTAGTGTTTCAGAAAACGTGCTGGATTCTGGAATAATGAATTCTGTTTCTGCTGAGGTATCAAATGGAATGGCTCCAATGACGATAGGTTTTTTTTCTCCATCGGCTTTTAGTTTATTTAATTGTAATTTTATTGCTTCAATAAATTCATCTTGATTAAGACCTTTATTCGATATTCGACAAGCAATACCTGAGGCAACTAACGAGCGATATTGAGAAGTAAAAATAAACTGTGGATTTAGCTCTGTTTCAGTATCTTCAAATTGAAGATCGTTTTTGACGTTGCTAAAACGTTCCATTTGACGTTCCTTTTGTAAATTGAAGCCCCGTTTATTCACTATTTATTATGTAAAAAACAATAACGAATACTTGGCTAGCCGTAACTAATAAGTCGCTGAGCGTGCTCACAATGAAACGTTCAATCTTGATAAGTCAAAGTGAGTGGCGGGATGTTCGCATGTCAATGACACTCCTGTCAACGCTATTACGAATGACAATGATTATCATTCGTAATTGTGTTAAATTAATGTATACAATGACTCAATTGTGTTTCAAAATGTCCTTATCTGTCTCTTATTTATTTTTTCATTAACATCTAAGGACAAGCATATGAACTTGCCAGAAAAGCATGCTCTACACCAAATAACCTCTTAATCAGACTATAATTTTTAATCAATATAATATCTCTTGGTGGTTTTATGATGGTCGTTCCGTTAGGCCCAGACTTGACTAAAAGCATTGTGTTTAATCCCGCACGCATTGGTTACTTGATTGATGGAACAATGCTGGCTTCAGCAGTAATGACATAGCTACTGGCTGGTTATCTTGATAGATTCGATCGAAAATTAGGGCCTGTGGATTAGCAACCTCACTTCGTTTAGAGATTGAAGCTAAAATAAAAACAAAACGACACATAATGATGAGTCGTTTTTTATATTTAGAATCATTGTTAAATAATAAGGTTACGTTTTTAACAAGTTAATTATCCTGAAATGACTTTATCCTCGCTGTCATCCAACTTTACTTGGATCTTTTTGGAAGCTAATCTGACCTGATAACTCTGAAATGACCAAACACTATCGGGTGCGCCATTTAATGCACGAAACTTGGCTTTTTGTGCTAATAGTAACATGATGACCCCCGCTATCAGAGCTGTCATATCCACACCTAATGTTGCCATTGATTGTGATGACCATATGGGGAAGATATCAAACCAAGCGATCACAGAGGTGACAGGAATAGCAAAAGCAGCAATGGCCGTTAGATAAAGTAATTCTATCGCTGAACGCGCTGCACCACGCCAAAATGCCCAACACACTAAACTGATAAAAATACTGTAATACAAGGGGTAATAATAGTGATTAATGTTGGAAACATGAAGATATAACCATTTTCCAATCACCATAGTGAATAACACCGCAGCTATTGAGCCTATGCATATACCGACGGTTGCGCTGGCAATGCTATAACAACTGGCTGACTGTGGTTGTGCTGGCCTGTCTTTTTTCAATTTAACTCGTCGTTTTTCTAGCCATAATAAGTTACCAGAATAAAATAGAAACGCGCCCCCAAGTCCGAGGAAAAAATACAACCAACGCACTAAATCTCCGCCATAGCTGCCAAAATGTAAGGCAAAAAAGGAGGCTACAATCCTATTCCAAATGCCTTCTGAACCCGGCTGCAATGTGCTGTTGAGTAATATGCCACTATATGGATTAAAAAAGAGGTAATCGGTTATCGGGCCACGCATAATATGCTCTGGATTGTAAACACCTAACCGCACAGAAGGCCACTGACCTTGTAAGTTAGAAAATACCATATTGGTAACAGTAAACTCTGGCGCAATTGCTTTTGCTTTTTCAAGTAACTCTTCAACTGTTAATAAGTTATCAATAGTAGCCGGGGCCGATAGTGTGGACTCTGGGCGAGTAAAAAGGGGCTTATCATCGTATACTATTGCTTGTAATCCTCCATAAAGGACATCATGAAAAGCAAACACTACAACAGTCACACTGATCACAATATGAAAAGGTAAGCTGGTTAATCCAAGAATATTATGTGAATCCAGCCAGAAACGACTGGTTGATTTCCCTTTTCTCAAGGCTAAAAATGTTTTCGTTAAGGTAGGCAATAAGAATATAATGCCTGATACTAGCGCAATAAAATACAATACAGCAGCAACACCTAGCACTAACACTCCCACCTGCTCATGCCCTGCCATTCCAGGTATTCCAGCCGTGCGGTGTAACATATCAATTAATTCTGCTAGTGCTGATGGGGTCACTTGCTGTGTCACTAATTTATCTTGTTCATTCAGTGTCGCATGCCATTGTGTGGTATTTAAAGACAGCTCCCTATCTTGAGGTTTGTCGTACCAGATCAGTGGGGATTGATTGAGCTCTTTAGCATTTAAAAAGAGCGTGAAACCTTGTTGAGAGGTCGGCATATTATGTAAAACAGTATCAACTAATTGCTGTGTTTTATCTTGTGAGATAGGCGCTAGGACTTGATTTGGCGGGGCTATCCAGCGATCAATAGCAGATTTGAACATGGTTAATGAACCTGCATAAAACCCAATAAACAAAACTAACCCAGTGATTATCCCTGTCCAAATATGTATTGATTGATAAATACGAAGAATGTCGCTACGTACTTTCATTATTTTTCCTCAACCTAAATGGTATTTAGTGTTTTACCCAACTGAGTATTAGCCATGCAATGATATTACAAGCTAACAACCAAAAAAATGCTGATTTTCCAGATTGAAATAAATAGACAAAGCTTAAGACTAACAACCAAATAGGGGAAATAATCCACATGTTAAACTGTACCTTAGCTGGTGCATCTATGCCCCCATAGCCAGCCCAGGCAAAAATGCCGCTCAACAATATTGCTAATGTAAATCCCAATATGGCTCCAGATAGACTCTTGCTCCACCAATCGGCTTGTATTTTTGTTTTTTCTTGCATGTTATTCTTGATTCCCCTTAGGTTTTATTAACGTTAAAAACGGTAAAATGCCAAAAATAACCATCAAAAGCACAAACCAGACAAATAAAGCAGCCCCTGTTGAATAAACAGACAAAAAACCACATAAAGAAATAAACAATGTAATAAAACCAAGAATACGCCATGGTTTTTTTGCTAGCGATTTTCGTCGCCAATTTTGATGTTTCTGTGTAAGATACAGCAGACAACAAGCTGTAATAAATATAAGTATAAATACCATCTTAATCATAATGTTGACTTAACCTAAAGTGAGCTATAAAAATAAGAAGATGTAAAGCTTTCTCCATTCCAAGCTTCAACTGTGATCAGCTCTTTAACTGTGTTGTTGAACAAGGTTAATGAAATTGACCAATCTTCTTTGTTGACTGGCACCAACACGTCATTATTAACACTTATTTCTTCTTTTAAATCAGGATTACCTGAAATCTGGCAGACACCACTGCAGCTAACGGAGCTAAACGATCTTGAGGGTTCAAATAATATCGGTACGCTAAAAGCTGTACCAAAAGTAACGTCATGGAAATTAAAAGGCAAAAATACGGTGGCTCTAGCGATCGTCAACGTTTCTTTTATATCTCTGCTTAATGGTGCTTGAAGAGAATAACGTGAATTATAATCATATAAATCAGCTGCAGAGGAATTAAATAGTGTCTTTGTTCCACCCCAATCACATTCTGCCTCATGTGTCAGACCCAAAGTTAGTCGGTCAATTGACTGCTCGCGTGTTGCTTCACCATAATTCGTTAATGAGACGTCATCTTCATCTTTTAAAAATGACATAGAAACAGGGGCAGTTGTTGCATTTTGCCTATAAAAAGTTGCAGATATATATTCAATTTGTTGCACTTCATTAGCTAATGCATTAAATGATTCAATACCACAGCTCACTGCTACAAGTGCCGAAATTGCATTATAGACACATTTTCGACTGTGACCTTGTAGAAATTTCATGAGAATCCCTTTCTTATTATATAGATAAATATTTATAACAAATACCTTAAATGATAACAATAATGATTCTTATTTACAATCTATTAGGATTCTATTATATTGAGCTGGATCAATAATTCGCTATTGATTTTTCAAGTTAAAAAATTAAACAGCAATGATATTGGCTAGGAGATAATTTGTTACTAACAGGCAATGTAGGCCATGCTGATTGGTGGTCAAAGGTCAAACAGATGGGAACACCACTCGTTCAATACATGGACGACACTTGTGAAGTGACCTTTATTTGGCGTGATCCCCAGGGTAATGAATTTTACTCTTCAGTGTGCACAGTGTATATCGAAATCAATTGTCTTACTGATCACCATCAAGATAACCCCCAGCAATTAACAAGGATCTCTGGAACGGATGTGTGGTTTTGGAAAACAATCATCCCCTCAGACTGGCACGGTACTTATTTTTTTATTCCTGTCGATTCTGACAATTTAGCGCCGATTCATTATTTAAAAAGCTCAACCAGTGGTGAAGTTGATATCACGAGCAATCACAGAAAAGCACATAGTCAATGGTGGCGATCCATTTTACATTTAGCCATTTCAGATCCATTGAATCAATCTAGCCCTATATATTGTATTTGGGGACAATCTCGTTCCTTATTATATTTACCTAATGCTAAACGCCAACCTATTTGGCAAGCATGGGATAAATCAGAAAATTATCAATGCAATTTACCCAATAAATCCATTGAAACGTTACAACAATTCACTTGGCAAAGCACATTACTGCAAAATAGTCGTTCAGTGTGGTTATTAGAAACTCAAAAGGCTAGTGACTCCTGTGTAGACAAACCTTTTATTCTGATGTTAGACGGTGAAAACTGGGCGGAGTTAATGCCACTCTTTTCAGTCCTACAAAGGCTAACGGATGATGGATATTTAGCACCTGCAATTTATGCATTTGTTGGCAATGTTTCTCTACAGCAGCGCCCTCAAGATTTAGGTTGTAATCCATTATTTTGGCAAGCCGTCAATGATGAGCTATTTGTCGATATTGAATGTAAAATTAACCGTGATATTGCCTCATGTCAACGTGGCGTTATTGGTCAAAGTTTAGGCGGATTGGCGGCAATGTTTGTTGGATTAAGCCGCCCTGGTATGTTCGATTATGTTTTATGTCAATCAGGTTCGTTCTGGTGGCCTACGCCAAGGTTAATGCATCAATGGATGAATAAAGAACTTAGCCCTAAAGAAAGAGAAAATGCTTGGTTAACAACACAAGTACAAAATAAGAATATAGCAAACCATAATATAAAATTAGTGATGCAAATAGGCAGTAAAGAAAAGCGTTTAAGTGCCCTGAATCATCATTTCTATCGTTCACTGATGAGTACTGGTCATCAAGTTACTATGACAGAATATTGTGGAGGTCATGACCAAGTTTGTTGGCGTGAAGGACTGATCACGAGTCTTATACAATGGTTAAAGTCAACAACTACATGTCTCGATAATTCCCCCTCTTACCTCACCAATCACGACATCGCCCATTGTGGCCGTTAAGGATAAATAATGCAAAGCGAGTACCTAAATCCATTTGATAACACGCAATATCAATTTTTCGTATTAATAAATGATAAGAAGCAGCAAAGTCTCTGGCCAAACTTTACCGATATTCCTCCTGGTTGGCAAATTGTATATGGTCCAGACGATCGTGAAAACTGTATCACCTTCTTAACTGATGCCTAATAGTTTACAGCTAACTTTTAACTAGATTTATTTTAACGTCATTAAATTGAAGGACTTTACTGTGCCAAATACTATTCTGATTTCTCCCTCGATAGCAGAATCATTTCCTATTGTAGGACCTCAGCTGGGGATCTGGTTGGCCGATCAGTTAGCAACAAAAAATAATACATTTGCGGTCGCTCAATACATTGAGTTTTTTGGTGATATCGACGTTGGCGTATTAAATAAAGCGATTAAGCTAGGGTTAATGGAAGCCGATACTGTCCATAGCGTGTATGAAAATATGCCTGATGGTGTAGTGCAAACTATTTTTCCGTTACCGACATTTGAGCAATTAGATGATATCAGTTTTATTGATTTATCTATGACCTCTGAAGCCGAAGAGCAAGCTATGTCTTTAATGCAACATGACATTGAGCAAGCACCAAGAGCGGATGTTGTAAACCATTCATACCATCATAAAATCATTCAGCTACCCACTAAAAATGGCAAAGACCGATGGTTCTGGTATCAACGTTACCATCATTTAATGTTGGATGGATTTAGCTTTACCGCGCTAACACAACGCATTACTGATATTTATTCAGCATTAATCGCAAAAAGTGAAATAGGTAAAAGCCCTTTTACATCTTATAAGTCTGTGATTAATGAGTATATTGCCTACGACACTTCGGCCAAAAAAGGCAAAGATCAACAATTTTGGCAAGACTATTGTAGTAAGATACCACCACAAGCTTCATTATCCTATCAAGCATCAACAAATGTAGATGGCTTAAATACTCAGGTTATTCGGCATAAATTTACCTTGCCTGTAGCAGTCTCAAAACAAATACAACAAGGTGCCTGTTTTTCTATTGCAGATATTGCCAGTGCTGCAATCTTGATATATTTATCCAAAATGACACACCAAGAAACAATATGCATTGGCTATCCATTAATGAGAAGGATGGGGTCTCAAGCATTAACAGCACTTGGTACGGCAGTGAATGTATTGCCATTAATAGTGACAGTATTACCTGAGTATAGCTTTAATAACATTGTTGATATCTTGATTAAAGAAGTCAAAAAAATACGCCGCCATCAAAAATATGAAGCTGAACAAATACAAAGGGATATAGGTCTTGCTGGTGGACAAAAACGTATGTACAGTGCCACATTAAACTGTAAATTATTTGATTATAGATTAGATTTAGCAGGTATCAGCGGACATACACATCAACTAGCAACGGGCCCGATAGAGGATATCGAGTTTGGGGTTTATGTACATCAAGGGGCATTATCTATTGAATTTGCTGCTAATGCATCACGATATACGCAAAAAGAATTACAGTTACATGGTCAACGTTTAATCCATATATTGTCTCAATATGGACTTGATATCGAAAAGAAGGTCGACAGAACTATTGCAGCATTATCGATAGTTACACCTGCTGAAACGAATCATCTTACCCAATGGTCGATGGGAAAAAAAATAAGTTTAGATCAATACGGAAATTCAATTGTAACGCTTTTGTCTAAACACATTAGCAGACATGACAGCCATACAGCAATTGTCTTTGGTGATCAACAAATAAGCTTTAATCAACTTGCTAAGAGAGTGAATCAGCTAAGTCGTTTACTATTGTCAAATCATGTTAAACATGGTGATTTAGTTGCAGTTGCGTTACCTCGAAGTACAGAATCAATTATCTCAATATTTGCAATTATGAGCATAGGCGCTGTCTATTTACCTTTAGATTTAAGTCACCCAGCTGAACGCTTAGCCATGATGTGTGAAGATAAAGTTCCCTGTTTAATCTTGACAACCAAAGCACAACAAACATTATTACCGAGCAATATTGAAGCATTACGCCTTGATGATAAATCAACCTTGGAATTACTAACTGCTTGTTATAATTCACCATTACCTGCAGATGTAAGCGTTGTAAATAAACAAGATCTGGCCTATGTGTTTTATACATCAGGTTCAACCGGTCGCCCTAAAGGAGTCATGGTTTCACATGGTGCATTAATTAATTTAGTTGCTGCGTTAGAAGATAAAGTTTATTCCTGCATTCCTTCTACCCAAGGTTCACAGAAGACACACCAAAGTCATAACCACAAGATAAATAATCCATTGCACGTTGCATTAACCGGCTCACTTTCTTTTGATACTTCATGGGATCCTATCTTACTGATGACATTGGGGCATACATTGTATTTGTATGAGGATGATATAAAGAAAGATGTATTCGCCCTATTAGATTTAATTGATAGAGACAAAATTGATACCTTAGCAGTTGCACCTTCATTAGCCACTCAACTTGTTCAAGCAGGATTATGCGAAGCTGATCATCAACCGCAATTAATGACAATTTGTGGGGAACCTGTTCCTCCTTCTTTATGGCAAGCATTACAATATTCATCCATATCAGCGCATAATATTTATGGACCCACAGAGTTTACTGTTTATGCCACAAGTCAAGAAATCAGTCCACAAAGCCCGAATGTACTGATTGGACGTCCCTTTGCAAATACTAGGGTCTATGTGCTTGATGAAAATTTAGCACCTGTACCCGTTGGCGTTAATGGTGAATTATATTTAGCCGGTGAGAACATGTCTGCAGGTTATCTCAATAGACCCGAAATAACGGCAACACGCTTTGTTGCTGATCCGTTTACTAACGGTGATGTAATGTATGTTACAGGTGACATAGTACGATGGTCAATGGAGGGAGAATTAATTTTTGTAGGACGATGTGACAACCAAGTTAAAGTAAGAGGATTCCGTATTGAATTAGGTGATGTTGAATCAGCATTATCGTTTCTTGAAGATACTAAAGAAGTGGCTGTTATTGTCGAGAAAACCGAAAACGGTAATCGATTGCTTGCGTACTGCACTGTGGTAAGTGACACTTCGATGTATGAGCAGATGGCTGAATCCATTCAAGAACAACTTAGTCAAGTATTACCTCATTACATGGTGCCTGCTGCCGTAACGATTTTACCTGAAATGCCATTAACAGTAAGTGGTAAAATTAATAAGAAAGCATTACCTAAACCCTTTATTGCAAGCCAGACTAGTATTTTGCCTTCAACGAAAAAAGAAATCATGATATGTGATGAAATTTCGACAATACTAGCTCTCGATAGCGTTGGTCTTGAAGATGATTTTTTCAAAATGGCAGGTGATAGCATTAGTGCAATGAGATTAAGCATTATGCTACGTAAAAAAGGTTTCGAACTGAAACCTCAGGATATTTTCACAGATAGAACGCCAGCTAAAATGGCCATGTCTATGACTGAATTATTACTTCCCAACAACCATCTCCAACAAGCGAACGAAATCAGTACCAATGCGGCAATAACAATGCCATCAGATCTTCACCAGGCTCAATTAGCAATGCCAGCCATCCTGCCTGCATTCATGCCCACTCCAGATGAAGTAAATTTACTTGTTGAGCGTTATGGTGAGCAGTCCATCATCTTACCGACACTTCCATTGCAATCAGGTTTGCTGTTTCATGCTCAAGTCGCCGATGAAGAGAGTCAATATAGCTTTACGAGCAGACTGACACTCAAGGGAGAAATTAACCTTCCACAACTGCAAGAGGCGGTTGCACATATACTAGTAAAATATCCTCAATTAGCGGCTCAATTTGATATTGAATTAACGGGTAAGCCACTACAACTGATCCCGACAATGACGCTAGAACAAGCCCGTTGCTATTGCCCTATTTCCACAAAGGATTTTAGTGCAATAAGTGATGAGTCAAAACAACAAGCTTTGCTTTCTTTTACCATGGCTGAAGCTTATCGAAACTTTGGCTTAGGCTCAGATAACAATGTCAAAGCTGCCAATGAAGGTAGGTTGTTTTTTATCACCTTGATAAAAATGTATGATGAAGAGTATGAGCTTGTCATCACGGCTCATCATCTTATTATTGATGGTTGGTCAACACCTATTTTGTTGCGCGATTTATTTAATACCTATCAGGATATTGAAAGTCTGAGTTTAAACACAAATACATACCAAGATGTTGTCTACCAAATGGCAAATAGAGCCACTCAAGAGGCTAAAGCACAATGGAAATCAGCACTTGAAAATGTCTCTCCTACGATTCTTTACTCAAATACTAATCAAGAGTCATTTAAAGTGGCTGAATTACATGAGTCGTTAGGTACAGAGTTAACTGCAGCAGTGAATCAATTTTGTCAACAACATGGTGTAACGTTAAACACATTAATTCAAGGGGTGTGGGGCGCTCATTTAGGGGCTATGACTGGCCGTAATAATGTGGTTTTTGGAAGTCCAGTATCAGGCCGGTTCTCTGACATAAGTGGAGTCGATGAACAAGTAGGGCTATTTAGTAATACGCTACCCGTTAATATTAACTTTAATGCTGATGACACTTTTTTGGCACAGTTAATGAAGTTGCAAGCACAACAAATTACTCTAATGCCCTATGACTGTTTGGGTCTAGGAGAGATTCAACGGCTCATTGATGTGGATAACCTCTTTGATACCTTATTGGTTGTTGAAAATTATCCCGTACAAGAAACACTACTCACACAATCATTTAAAGGTGTGAGTATTGAGCATGTGGAAAACAAAGGTTATACCCATTATCCATTAACCATTTTGGTACTGCCTGGAAATGATATTCGCGTGTTATTTGAATATAGAGGCAAAGTGCACGAAGCTGAACGTTTAGCTAAGCGCTTTATTCAAATCATAAAACAAGTTGTTAGCGATCCATCCATAACCTTAGCGCAACTCTCGATGCAAACTGAAGCAGATATTAGCCTTATTAAGACGGCAAATAATACGGATATTGCATTACCCAATAATTCATTACGCGGCTTATTACGTAAACAAGCAGAAAAATCACCATTATCCATTGCATTAAAAGACCGTCACCAAACCCTGACTTATCAAGAAGTACGCAATCTAGTCGAGAAGGTCTCCTTGGGTCTATTGTCATGTAGAGCTAATTCCCCCCATAACAATAGAAGCGATAACAAACACGATGACACTATCCCAGCTGGCATTGTTGGTGTTGCCATTCCACGAAGTTGCGAACTGAGTATTGCATTGCAGTCTGTGATTGAAATTGGCGCGGCGTATTTACCTTTGGATAGTAGCTATCCGAATGAAAGATTAGCAATGATGTTATCTGATGCCAATATTGATACCTTAATAATCACCCAAGAGCAGTTTTCAAGATTCTCAGAAAAAGCGTTTAGTCAATTACCAATGAATGTCATTTCGATAGAGCAGTTAATGCAAACGACAACTATCAATAACTCATTTATTACTGAGCACAAATTGAGAGAAGTCGCGCCAAGTGATGCTGCCTATGTCATTTATACGTCGGGCTCAACAGGTCGCCCCAAAGGCGTCGTGGTATCGAACCAAGCAATTGTTAATCGTTTGTTGTGGATGCAAGACGAATATTGTTTATCGAGTAGTGATGTAGTGTTACAAAAGACGCCATCCAGTTTTGATGTATCAGTATGGGAATTTTTCTGGCCACTTATTCAAGGAGCATGCTTATATATGGCTCCACCAGAAGTGCATCGTGATCCTGAGGCATTATTAAATATTATCGTATCAGAACATATAACAACATTACATTTTGTGCCTTCTATGTTAGCTGCATTCTTAGATAATGTTAAAGATTCAGACTACTTACCTCAAATAAATTCGTCAATTAAAAACGTTTTTTGCAGTGGAGAAGCATTATCAATCGCCTTAACCGAACAGTTTCAATCCCTTTGCTTAGCCCCTTTACATAACCTTTATGGGCCAACTGAGGCTGCGGTTGATGTGACTTATTACGAAGCTAAAAAAGCAATAGGAAAAGATCTGCAAGGTGTGCCGATTGGCGCTCCAGTATGGAATACTCAATTACGGATCTTAGATCACCAACTTCGGGCCGTTGGGGTCGAGTGTGTAGGCGAACTTTATTTAACCGGCTGCCAGTTAGCAAGTGGTTACTTAAATAGACCTGAGCTAACAGCAGATCGCTTTGTTGCGGATCCCTTTGCACACGGACAGAGAATGTATCGAACGGGTGATATCGCTAAGTGGTTACCCGATGGAAACCTTCTATATTTAGGACGGACAGATGATCAGTTAAAAATTCGTGGATTACGCGTTGAAATCGGTGAAATTGAACAAGCTTTATTACAACTTAAACCCATAAAACACGCGGCAGTACATGCACGAGCATTATCCCATTCATTGCGAACAAATCAACTGGAAGATAATCGTCAACTCGTTGGTTATTATATAAAAGAAATAGGTCAACAAGATGAAGAGTATCAGATAAATCATGAGCAAATGCTCGCTGAATTGTCACTTTCATTGCCTGCCCATATGGTGCCTGTAGCATTAGTCGAAGTGTCCTCATTCCCCTTAAGTGCTAATGGAAAGTTAGATAAAAAATCATTACCTGATCCTAAATTAGAAACAGATCCATCAAATAGAGAACCATCAGCAGGAGCTGAAACCATTATTGCGCAAACCTTTAAAAGATTATTAAATGTAGAACATGTGTCTGCACAAGATAGCTTTTTCAATTTAGGAGGTCACTCTTTGATGGCAATGAAACTCGCTGCTGAGTTAAGGTCAAAATTGGAACTACCTGTTTCTGTCGGACAAATAATGGTATCGCCAACGGTTGAAGGATTAGCAGAAGTATTGGTTGATGAAACCTTACGTCACGATCCTGAAAAAGCGGGCTTTGGGCATATATTGCCTATTCGACAAGGGCAAGGCTTACCCTTGATATGTATTAATCCTGGTTCAGGATTTTCATGGCAATATACAGGGATCCCCAAATACCTCAACGGTGATTACCCTATCATAGGTTTACAATCACCACGACCAAATGGTGCTGTTGCTGTCAGTGTTGATATGAATGCTGCTATTGAACATTATTATGCGCTACTCAAACGGGTGCAGCCAGAGGGGCCCTATCGTTTCTTAGGTTACTCATTTGGAGGGACAGTTGCTATGGCATTAGCAGCAAAATTAGAAAGCCAAGCAGAGCAAGTATCCTTTGTTGGTTTACTTGATACTTACCCACCAGAAGGACAAGAATGGAAACGCCCTACTGAAGCCGAAGCCAAAGAAGAAGTAGAACGTGAAAAACGTCAGTTTCTAGCAGCTGTTGAGAATGACATTGCGGACGAGGTTGCGTTAACAGAACAAAATAAAATGTTTACTGATATTGTTGCAAATTATGATGATACTGTACGTTTGCTATCTAAAGCGTCAACGCAAGCTTATCAAGGCACCGTGCATCTTTTTGTTGCTGAAAAAACACTCCCTGAAGGTTGGAATGTTAAAAGATCATGGGCCCCCTTTGTTCAAGATCTCTTACAGTTTAGGTTACCCTTTTCCCATGACAATATTTTATCACCAGATTCATTAACGACTATAGGTCCTATGTTATGTAAGCTATTGATTGACGCTAAAGATAAGCAGTAAGCATTATCCCTTATACTAGGTCCGATTGTGACTCTTACAAGATTATACGAACAATGCTGTGAATAAATAGTAATGTTAATATGTTTTTGTTGAAGTCTACAATCAGACTTCAACAAATGCTGGCGGCCGCTGAAATTGGGTGATAATTTCTGCAACAGTGCAAACAGTGCAAGTTGTCTTTAGACAAAACAGTGCCTATGCTGTGTCGTTATACCCATTCCATTATATTGGTGATCTTTCAGCGGAAGCTAAACATACTTTAAGCAAGGTCGTTAATTGCTCCTGCATTAACAGACATTCATGGGGTCTCGTATGTTTGAAGCGAATCGTTATTCTCGGCTTTGGTTCAAACATCGCCCTATCTTCCCCATCCTTGGGGTCGTCGGCTTTGGTTCAAACGTCGCCCTATCTTCCCCATCCTTGGGGTCGTATATCGAAAATATTCAACGTAGAATAAAGAATGTTGACATCCTCACTGTGTGAGCCTTCCAAGCTTTCCACTTAAATATTGCATTCATTATAAAGGAAATAACCATATGAAATTAAATAAATGCTTAATAAGTGTTAGTTATCCACATTACAATTTTCCACACATATAGGTGTAATGATTAACACTTAATCTAAAATAGCTTGGCAATTTTAGTAATTAAAAAAGACAGTGGCAACAATTGTTGCGGACAAGTTTAAATAAAGAGTTAAATTGAAAAATAAATAATCATAATAAAAACAAAAAATACACCACAAACAACCCTGACAACATAAAAACAACGTATTTCATTTTTCTATTATCGGGCCTTGATATTCTTCTAACCAAAAAGGATAATGCAAACGATTATCATTTCCCTATAAACTTTCATGGCTATCGGAAGATCAGATGTATACTTCAAGATGCAATATGTTTAAACCTCATTTAATCTCTTGTTTCGTTTTTTCTGCACTATCAGCAAGTGCCATAGCTGAAGCAACAGATGACACCACTGACACTCAAAAGATAGATGAAG
Source organism: uncultured Shewanella sp. (assembly GCF_947495455.1). GTDB lineage: Bacteria > Pseudomonadota > Gammaproteobacteria > Enterobacterales > Shewanellaceae > Shewanella. Next base: position 85,017 of record NZ_CANLZC010000002.1, read on the forward strand.
TCATTACCGTCACAACAAGATTACAAGACAGCAAATCGGCTCCAGCATCGATTACCACCCTTTCGGCAGAAGAACTCGCACTTAAACCTAGTAATGATTTAACCGATCTGTTAAATCAACAGGTTGGTATTAATGCTGTTAGTGGTGCTAGTGGACGCGCCAACATTAGCATACGAGGCATGAACGACGATCAAACCTTGATCTTAGTCAATGGAAAACGTATTTCATCATCTCAAGCCCTGTGGCGTGGAGGTAATTTCGACAACCTACCCGTGCCAATGAATAGTATTGAACGCGTTGAAATTATCCGTGGACCTATGTCTGCGCTTTATGGTTCTGAAGCCATGGGCGGTGTGGTCAATATCATCACTAAAGCGCCCACCGATGAATGGAGTGGTAATTTATATACCGACTATCAAGTCACAGAAGGTAATGACGGCGGCGCGCAAACAAGAACCAATCTTGGCGTATCAGGCCCACTGAGCCAGAATGTGTCCATGCAATCTTATCTTGATGTCTATCATATGGATGCTTGGAGCCCAGTTGATGACAATACTTATCCTGAGATAGAAGAAAAACAAACCGTCAATTTTGCCACGACATTAAACTGGGTACTTACTGATAATCAGTCTCTTGAATTTGATTATTATTATAATAAAGATCATCGGCCACTCGATTATTACTCCAGTACTGGCATTCGCGAACAAGAAATAAAACGAAATATGTTCGGGCTTTCTCATTTCGGACAATTCGGCAATATCGACACCACGACTTTACTCAACTATGAGCAAGTCGATATCTATGATTATAACAATAATTACAGTGCGGGTGAGCAACATAGAAACTTACAAGAAAACACCTTTACGCTAAAGTCCTTTGCCAATATCGATTTTGACTGGAATACTTTAACCAGTGGTTTTGAAGTCAAAAATTCTGAGGTAAAAGACCCTTATTCTTATACTACAGGAGGGGATACGAGAAACTCCTATGCTCTTTTTTCTCAAGATGAGTTATACCTAAACGCTGATGTTACCCTCACGCTTGGCTTAAGGTACGATAATGATAATGTCTTTGGCGGTCATACTAGCCCTCGTGCTTATGCGACCTATACGATCAATGACATCTTCACAGTCAAAGGCGGCGTTAGCTCGGCCTATAAAGCCCCATCAACCTATCAAAACAGTGCCAATTATGCTGACGTTAGTTGCATTGGTAGCTGTTATATTTATGGTAATCCAGATTTAAAACCCGAAACCAGTATCAATTATGAAATCGCCCTATTAGCCAGTGATAACGTTTGGAGTACGAGCCTAACGGCCTATCAAACTACGGCGAAAAATTATATCAGTGCAGTGTTCCAGACTGATGATGCGGCTGATGGCACTTATAGCGCAGGTGATAAACTGTGGGAGAATACCGACAACGTTGATATTTGGGGCTTAGAATACGAAATCAGCTTAGAAATCAGCGATAATGTGAATGTTAAAGCCAATTATAATTACATGGAAACAGAGGATAAGAGCACAGGAGCTGAGTTAACCGAAAAGCCTAAAAATATCGCTTTTGCCCAAGTAAACTGGATCCCCACAGAGTTATTAACCTTTAGCGCCTCGACGCAATATACGGGCAGCCAATGGTATGGTAGCACGCCAGTTAAACTGAAACCTTACACAACTTATGATTTAACCAGTACTATCAGTGCCAGCGATGATTTAAGCTTTAATGTGGGAATAAAAAACCTCAGCGATGTTCGCATCTATGAAGATGATGAAGCCAGCCCCGTAGTATTGTTGGGAAGAAGCTACTTCGCTAGCGTCAACTGGCTATACTGAGCCTATTTTAGCCACACATCATTTTTTGCGAGTCACTTAACCGTGACTCGCTTATCTTTATAAGTGAAAAATCATGAATCCCTCAACACAAAAAAAAACGCTGTATCTTGCTTTTCTTATTAATCTCATTTCCATTGGCGGCTTTATGATGGTCATTCCATTGGGGGCCGACTTAGTCAAAAGCATTCATTTTAATCCTGCTCATATCGGCTATCTCGCCGGCGGCGCCGCCCTGTTTTCTGCCATTAGCTGCTTCTTGTTTGCCAATAAACTCGACAGCTATAATCGAAAGCCCTTAATCACACTCCTGCTCACCGCACGGGCCATTTGCTTACTTATTTGTGGGTTAAGTCAAACCCCTTTAATGCTCATGGTATTTTTTGTCCTCACAGGACTTTTTTCTGGCCCCGCAGCAGCGGTTGTCTCTGCAATGGTCATTGATATTACTGAGCCCAAAAATCGTGGAAAAGCCATGGCTTTTTTAGGCAGCGCCGTCTCTATTGCCGCCATCATTATCGTCCCTTTTACCCTTCAAATTTCATACTATGCGAGCTGGCAAATTAACTTTTTTATCTTTGCAGCCCTAGGCGGATCACTCGCATTGCTGGCTTGGTGCATGCTCCCCGACTTAACTCAGCATTTAAATAAACAGAGCAAACCACCCTCGCTATGGTCAACGCTCTTTAATACTGTTCCTGCCAAGGCCGCATTAATCGTCACCTTCTTACAAGTCTTTAGCCATTTTCTCATCATCACCAACTTTGCCAACTTTTTTCAATTTAACTTAAGTTTTCCTCGAGAATTAATGGGATTATTATATTTGGCGGGAGGCGTCACAAGCTTATTAATTTTGCGAATAACAGGTAAATTATTTGACCATGGCTGGCGCCATCAATTGCATTTGATCAGTAGCGCTTTCATTATTGGCTGCCTGTTTATGACTTATATCGCCACAACCAATAATATCAACCTACTCTTTATTCTGTTTGCTGCCTTTATGTCTGCCAGTACCGTACGATACAGTGTCAGTGGCGGAATCATGTCTATGATCCCTAAACCCCAACAACGAGCGGGCTTTATGTCAATCCTCACCATGATGACCAATCTGGCAACGGGGATCGCAGGCTTTGTCGCGTCATGGTTACTCACAACAAACGCGCAATACCAGCTGATTGCAATGGATAAGGTGGCCTACCTATCCATATTCTGCATTAGTCTCTCTGTGCTTATATTATGGCGTTTTGCCAACGTCGATAAACTCATGACACAGCAAACCGCCTGATCTTCCCCCCGTGCACTATCACATGCACGGGGTTTTTCATGCGAACAAGCCCCCACCAACACACTAATTCAGCATTATATTTTCTATATCATCAATCACTTGCAATGCAGCCAATGGACCACCTATGGATGTCCAATAAGAACCATCCACAATACTGACATGATGATTTTTATAAGCGTTTAAGCGTTGAAACATAGGTTGCTGAGTCGTAGACTCCATGGCGGTATAGGCCTTACCTTTTGAATTTAACGTACCCAGTAACAACCAATCTGCATCGATAATATCCAGTGCCTCTAAACTTAACACTTGAGAGTGGGAATAACCCGTTTGTTGCTATAATTTTGACGAATGAAAACCTATTTCCTTCATCACTTGATTGGAAAAAGACTCGCCAAACATATAAATAGGCCCTTTAGGGCTTCAACGCACAATGATAACTGATTGCCCTTTGTAGGGCGCTAATTTCGTTTTAGCTTGCGTAACCAACTGCTAATACTCAAGCATGAATGCTTTAGCTTGTGCCTGACAATTTAATGCTACCGCTAACAAAACCAATACATCTTGCCACCGATCACCGAGCTTTTGTGTCACCACAAGACAACTCCCCCGTAATTGTCCCCAGAAGGCGGCAAGCCTAAGGGCTATCGCTAAATCAATATAAAACAGTATAGTCAGCTAAAATTAAAGGTGATTAAGCAATGTATCCGTGATGACCTGCAGCGTCAAGAGTATTGGAGTCAACTCATGTGTTTTAAGTACCTTGCAGGCATGATACGAACCAGCCAGTGTATCCAAGCCCAAGGCCAGTTAGGTGCGAAACAAGTGGCCTTTTCAGCTTCTATCCCTTTCACTATTGCACGGCATCCTGCTTCTGTATCAACAATAAAAGGCACTTTTTTGACTTTCTCATTCATTTCACTGCGAATGAAACCCGGATGCACACAGGTCACATTAATGGGCGTGCCCAAGCAATCAATGCGGATCCCCTCCGTTAAAGAAGATAACGCGGCTTTCGTCGCTGCATAAACAGTAAGAGCTCGCCTAAAACCCCTTAAAGCACTAAATGATGAAATCGTCACTAAATGGCCTGCATTTTGCTGTCTAAATATTGCCATCGCCGCTTCAGCTTGAGCCAATGCCGCAATGAAATTAGTTTGAGCTGTTTGCACATTAATATTAAAAGACCCCGTCCCTATGGTCACTCCTTTACCTATTCCAGCATTAACAATAATACGATCAAGCCCGAGTAATGCTTCATTGCACTCATTAAAAACATCAAAAACCTGACTGTGTTCATTTACATCAAGTTGCTTCACTACAACCTTAATATTAGGATTCAACTTCAGTAGAGTGTGTTTTAACTCCTCTAGTTTATCGACACGTCTGGCACATAATGCGAGATTCCGCCCTTTTCTGGCAAATTCAATTGCCATTCCTCTTCCCAAGCCTGAGCTTGCTCCCGTGATCAAAATATTTTGTCGCATGCTGATATCCCTGTGCTCACTAATAAATAAGCAGACTAATAATAATGAGATTGAATGTAAATCAACTGTAATAATTGGTTTATCCAGTCTCCTTCGTTACACTACTCCCTTCAACAACAATGAAGGGTAAAGTATGACGTCTGTAACTGAATTCACCTGCCAATATAAACTGGATAAAGAATATTTTATTGAATGTTATGAACAATCCACCACAACACCAAGATCAATGATAATTTACACTAAGTCTTTATGTTTTATCACGATTGGTAGTGCAATGTTACTCACTCAATTAAATCCATATGCATCATGGTTTTTGATTGCTCTAGGGATACTTGAAGCATTTAGCGTCAAATTTAAAAAGTCTTGGTGGCTGATGAGACAAATGCTCAGCAAAGCGGCTAATAGCGATATTCAACTAACAATCAATGAAGAGCACATAAGAATCCATTCTTATTATGTCAACAAGACCCTCCTCTGGAGTGAAATAAACCAAATCACAAAAACAGAAAAAGGCTTCCTTGTAACCCATGATAAAACACGCCATTATCTGGCGAGTAAACACCTTAATAGTGCTATCATTGAATTTATCAATAATAAGATAAAACAATAAGCAACGTAAATTCATATTGATAGGCGGTTCAATACCTTTTTGCTACTGACCTTTATTTCTTTTGAAATTAACATTAAAAAAACATGCAAATAAGCAGGCATATGTCGAGCAAAAACCTGTGGTGTCTCATGAGCCCTCCATGTTTAAAACAATGAACCTCATAGGTATAAAATTTGAATAATCAGTCACCACTTCAGTATTTAAAGATTCAATTTAACTGTCTATCCCACATCAAAAATTCATTCGGAACATTTTCAGACAAGCTGTATCACTTTGCAACAATGCCCATATAAATACTACTGAATAGCCCTATAAATGGTATTCTATTGCCTCAGAGACATGAGTTTTATGGTAGAGGAAAAACAAAAAATGATTGATACCCCCTTATTTACTTGCCAAATAAAAAAAATAAATAACCCAATAAAATAAAGGCTTATTCAATTATTTTTTCAAAAAATTCATTTTAATGTTGCGTTCATTCCAAACTGAATGGCAATAAAAAAAGGTGGAATAGGTAAAATATGTGAGTCAAATCAAACAGGCCTGATTAAATAGCGAACAAATGATAGTAAGTTTTCCCCCTCGTCAAGGCATATGTTATATCAAAGATACACGATCTTTATTTCCCAAGTCCTTTTTGATCCGCTTTCTTTCTATCAATGACAATTTTCGATTAAGGACTAAACTAAAAGAATGACATTTTAACATGAATACATTGAACATATAAATCTTGCCATAAACAAGCATGATTATTTTATTTAAACACTGTTAGAAATAGGTTTTACAATTAGTGCAACGATCTATCATTAAATTAATATATATCACTTTTATCACTCATGTTCTAATGTGTGGAAAAGCCAATGGGACTAAAAACAAAGAAAAATCAAAATTTCAACCATTTTTCAAACCTTATGTGACCTTTTCGAAGCAACTTGTTTGCCATTTGATGGTCAAATTAAAATGGACACATAACATTTTTAAACCAATAGATCTTTTATCCAGCTATCATGAGCTCATTAAGTGGTGTAAAGCATCACTAAAAACAAAGTCAATCATACTCGATGACAAAGAAAAAAAAGATATTGTATTCATAGTAATAGAAAAAGAAACAAGTAAAACACTAGTAGGAAGCGAGCATAGAGTCAATCCTACTTCTCCGTCACATTTAAGGCAACAATTTCGCAACGCATGGAGTCTGTTCTAATGGCCCTCCCCCAATCTAACCAAAGAGTTCTATTAGTAGAAGACGATATCCGTCTCGCTAACTTAATTGTGGATTATTTAAAATCACACGGCATGCACGTTGAAGTTGAACGTAGAGGTGATACCGTTCTCAAGCGCTTAATCCATTACAAGCCCGATATCATCATTCTCGATATTATGTTGCCAGGAATGGATGGATTAACCTTATGTGAAAAGTTACCTGATTATTTTTCTGGCCCTATTTTATTAATGAGTGCGCTAGCATCCAATGAAGACCAAATTAAAGGCCTAGAAATGGGTGCTGATGATTATGTCGTCAAACCTATCGATCCAGCACTATTATTAGCACGAATAAACAACTTACTAAAAAGAAAACTTCAACCGCCAAAAACGGAATCTCACTGCCTAAGCTTTGGTAAGTTAAGTATTGACCCCCATACCCAAGTCATACGTCTAGGGCAAACAGAAATCGATCTGACTAACCATGAATTTGAACTCTTATGGTTACTCGCTTCTCAAGCGGGTCAAGTATTAAGCAGACAATATATATATCAATATTTGTTAAATATTGATTTTGATGGTAAAGATAGAAAAATTGATGTCAGAATTTCACGTTTAAGGAAAAAACTGGGGGATAATATTGAAACCCCTTTCAGAATTAAAACGGTTTGGGGGCAAGGCTATTTGTTCGCTCCAGAAGCTTGGAATAACTAACATTAGGTTAATGGAGTGAAACGTCTTTTTGTTAGCCTTTATCTATTGCTCAGCCTAAGCTTTCTTGGCATAGGCTGGGCATTAGATAGCCTTTGGCGATATCAGACAAACCCAAATCCCATTGAAAATGCTTCTCTTATAGCATTCGCACAGCTTCTATCACAACTACCTGAAAATAAACGTATTTCCTATCTGAGCAATATTACCCAATTTGCTGATTTTCCATTGGTTCTAGTCGATATTGATGAATTCAGTTTGGCCAATGAAGAGCAATTAAAAAGTGATGCTGTCACGAGTATTCCCATTAGTACCGACAGTGAACTGCATTACATCGCCGTAGGCAACCAAGTACTTGTCAACGGTCCCCTAACCTTAAATAATAATATAAAACTGATTTATATTATTGGCTTATCTTTATTCCTATTAATCATTCTCATTCTTCTCATTGTCATTTTGCCTTTATCAAAAGACTTAGCAACACTTAATACAACGGCAAAACAACTCAATATGGCAAAATGGGATACTCGCACTTCATTATCAGCTCACTCTCCAGTGATTAATTTAAGTGAAACCTTTAACAGGATGGCCAATAATATTGCCCAACTTGTTGATAACCAATCCCATTTACTGAATGCAGTCTCTCATGAAATTCGAACACCTTTATCTCGACTAAAATTTGCCCTTGCACTCATATTGCAATATGCAAAGCCTTATCTTCCAAACCAAAAGCAACTGGTTGAAAATACCAATCAAGATATTGATGAAATTGAAGCATTATTAGCTGAATTATTGAGCTATACAAGCCTTGATCCTCAATATCAACAACCCAAATTTGAATCAGTTGAACTGAATCAACTGGTGGAAAAAACCATTAAGAGGTTACAAACCCATCAGAGAAATATCATCACTTTTATGCCTTGCAAAAAACCAGTCATTGCCACTGCCAATGCCATATTAATTGATAGAGCTTTGCAAAATTTAATCACTAATGCTCAAAAGTTTGGTCATCATTCTGTGACCGTCGAAATTAATCAAAATGAAAAAGAGATTGAAATATCAGTTACTGATGATGGTGAAGGGATCCCTGTCACTGAACGAGAAAAAATATTTGAACCTTTTTATCGAAGCCAAGCAAAAGAAAAACAAGGACCTAGGGGGTATGGTCTAGGACTGGCTATTGTTAAACGTATCATGGATAAACACCATGGTAATGCCACATTAAAAAGCGGCCAAGGCAACACGACGTTTAGCTTACACTTACCTCACTCTATTGAGTCAAAATCAAATTCCCCATTAAGTTGATCGTTTTTACCGCTAGCCTTCATTTTTCTCGCTTTTAGCACTGATAACTGTCGACGGCGCTTCCTCTGCTGACACAATCTTAAAATTAATTGTTTCTGATTATTTGAGTAACTTAACCAATTGAAACGTTCATCACGACTTCGAAAACAACCCAAACAATAACCTCGAGCATCACTTTGACACACGTTGATACAAGGACTGGGTATGGGAAAAAACTCTAACTGCTCCATAATGTAAGAATAACCGAGATCAAAATAAAAAGTTAAATGATTTAAAATTCACCTGCTATTACTTTTAAATATAAAAATAAAATAAATACAAAACAATTAGTTACGTTAAAAAATTGACTAAGTCTGCCCCCTATCCTATAGTTAAAGATTACAGTAATTAAAGTATATCGATACCTGTACTACTTTAAAATATAGGTATGTATCGCGATATCAGTAATTTTTCTGCGGAAGTTCAAACATTGTTGGCAATGTCAATAATTTAAGCGAGTTAAGTATTTGTAAGCTCTCATTAAAACATCGCCAACCTTTTAAAACTATCAAGGAGAAGTAATGAGTGTTGATCATGATATACAGGCCGCAAGGTTAACTTCACAAGAGATAAAAAATAACTTTACCGATATTCACCCTCCTCTAACAATGAAGCAAGCCTTAGTCGCTAGCGAGCGTTGTTTATTTTGCTACGATGCCCCTTGCATTCAAGCTTGCCCAACACAAATCGATATTCCTTTATTCATCAAAGAAATCAATACCAATAATGCTCATGGTGCAGCAAAAGAAATTCTCTCAGCCAATATTTTAGGTGGCAGTTGCGCCAAAGTCTGCCCGACTGAAACCTTATGTGAACAAGCATGTGTCAGAAACTCAAAAGAAGAGGCCCCTGTTGATATCGCATTATTGCAACGATATGCCATTGATCATTTAGACACTACACAAGCCTATCCCTTTTCAAGAGAGCAGCCCACAGGTAAACATATCGCCATTGTCGGAGCTGGGCCAGCAGGCTTAGCATGTGCCCATAGACTCGCTCAGAAAGGACATAAGATCACTATTTATGAAGCCGCGAAAAAAAGCGGAGGCCTTAACGAATATGGCATAGCCCAATATAAATTAGTGAATAATTATGCACAAGAAGAAATCGATTTTGTATTAAAAATAGGAGGAATAAAAATACAATATGAAACGGCTTTGGGCACAGACATCAGTTTAGCATCACTGCGAAGTACCCATGATGCCGTCTTTATCGCCATTGGCTTAAATACAACAAATTCACTCAATATACCCGGAGAGGATCTAAAAGGTGTCGAAGATGCTATCGATTACATTAGTGAATTAAGGCAATCGAAAGACATGACACAATTACCAGTGGGCCGGCGAGTGGTCATTATCGGTGCAGGCATGACTGCCATCGATATTGCAGTACAAAGTAAAAAGCTAGGCGCTGAAGAGGTCAGCATAGTATACCGACGCGAGCAACAAAGCATGGGTGCATCAATGTATGAACAAGAACTTGCTTTAACAAACGGTATACGCTTTATTTTTAATGCTCAACCCTATCAAATACGTGGCAATAAACAAGGCGCAACACATATACAGTTTAAAGAAACCACCCAAGATAGATCTGGGAAAATAAGCACCACAGACAAAATAATAGAATTACCTTGTGATGTTATTTTTAAAGCCATAGGACAAAGACTAAATACATCAATATTTACCCATAACGCCGATCCCATTCCTGAATTCGATAAACGAGGAAGGCTAAAAGTGGATGAGCAGTTTCAAACATCCATAGAAAAGGTTTATGCAGGAGGTGATGCCATTAATGGGTTAGATCTTGTCGTTGAAGCCGTTTCTCATGGCAACCAAGCAGCCGCCGCTATTCATCAACAACTCAAAGACTAAAAGGCAATATTATGGCAAATTTAGCATGTGAGTTTATAGGTATCAAATCCATTAACCCTTTTTGGCTGGCTTCTGCTCCTCCAACCGATAAGGCTTATAATGTTGTTCGCGCTTTTGAAGCGGGTTGGGGAGGAGTGGTTTGGAAAACATTAGGCGAAGATCCTAGCGCCATTAATGTTTCCTCTCGTTATGGCGTCCACTACGGACAGAATAGGCAAGTCATTGGTTTTAACAACATAGAATTAATCACCGATCGCCCATTACAAGTTAATCTCGATGAAATCACTCAAGTCAAAAAAGACTGGCCTGATAGAGTCATTATCGTGTCTTTAATGGTGCCATGTGAAGAAGCTCCTTGGAAACGCATTCTTAAAAAAGTTGAAGCAACAGGTGCTGATGGTATCGAACTTAACTTTGGCTGTCCTCACGGTATGCCAGAAAGAGGCATGGGCTCAGCTGTAGGCCAAGTTCCCGAATACATTGAAATGGTCACTCGCTGGTGTAAACAACATTCAAATCTGCCGGTCATTGTTAAACTCACTCCTAACATCACCGATATTCGTGCTCCTGCAGAAGCAGCAATAAGAGGAGGTGCCGATGCGGTAAGCTTAATCAATACGATTAACTCTATCACCTCGGTAAACCTAGATACCATGTCTCCTGAACCTAGCGTCGATGGAAAAAGTACCCACGGAGGTTATTGCGGGCCCGCAGTAAAACCCATTGCACTTAACATGGTTTCAGAAATTGCTCGCCACCCAGCAAGCAACAAGATCCCGATTTCAGGGATTGGCGGTATATCAAATTGGCGTGATGCAGCTGAATTCATTGCCCTCGGCGCAATGAACGTACAAGTTTGCACAGCAGCTATGCTATTTGGTTTTAAAATTATCAAAGAGCTGTGTGCAGGGCTCAGTGATTGGATGGACAAAAAAGGCTATTTAACGATTAAGGATTTCAGTGGGGCTGCCATCAAAAACACCACTGACTGGAAGTACTTAAATATGAATTATAAGCGTATCGCGCTTATCAATCAGGATCATTGTATCCAATGTGGACGCTGCTATGCGGCATGTGAAGACACATCACATCAATCTATTGCTGTTACTGAAAAAGCAGGCAAAAAACAATATACTATCATAGAAGAAGAATGTGTAGGCTGTAATTTATGCCAAGTCACTTGCCCAGAACCACAAGCCATTTCGATGATCGATATCGATACCGACCAACCTTACCTTAATTGGACTCAAGATCCTCGAAACCCCCTTCGAGAAGAATCACAATAGGAATGCTTCCCCCCTTTTTTGCCAAGATACAAAGGGGGATTAAGCAACTTGATTATGCAACTTGATTATGCAAAGTGCCACCCTCAATATAAGCCGTCAAATTAGCCACTGTAATCGCTAACAGCTCCTGACGCGCTTCCAGTGTAGCCCAAGCATTATGAGGGGACAGCGCAATATTGTTGAGTGCAAAAAAAGGATGATCATTTGCAGGAGGCTCTATTGATAGCACATCAAGACCCGCAAACGCTAATGTCCCATTAGAAAGTGCAGCAGCTAAGGCCATTTCATCAATCAGTTCTCCCCTTGCAGTATTAATCAATACTGCACTGGGTTTCATTTTCGCTAAACACTGAGCATCAATCAATCGCTCCGTCTGCAATGTTAAAGGGCAATGCAAAGATAAAAAGTCCGCGCCTGCTATGACCTCATCAAAACTCTGCCATATCACGCCATCTAGATCATGGGTTTTTTGACGACGGGAATACACTCTCACCTGCATATCAAATGCAAGTCCTATCTTAGCCACTTTTTGAGCTATATGACCAAACCCTATGAGCCCAAGCACCTTATTTTTAAGGGAATGCAACGGAGACAGAGTCAATGAAAAATCTAAAGATCCTCTCCAAGCTCCAGCTTTAACCGCTTGATCGTGCTTTGCGACTTGTTGACTAAAATGTAATATATGAGCAAAAACCATTTGAGCAACAGAATCTGAGGCATAATTAGGCGCATTGGTCACAACAATGCCTTGAGCAGAAGCGGCTGCCAAATCGATAACATTGACTCCCGTCGCCAGCACACCTATGTAGCGTAATCTAGGCAATTTGATAAGTATGTCAGCACTTAACTTAACTTTATTCGTTAAAATAACATCAACCTCTTTGGCTCGAGAGAGAACTTCATGACTTGCGGTTCTGTCATAACAAGTTAACTCCCCTAATGCCGTTAACCCCTGCCAACTCAAATCACCTTTATTCAAAGTATAAGCATCTAAAATCACAATCTTCATTGGGGCTCCATCAGAAATGACATTATCGCATACCACGTTCACTTTTCACTTTATCATAAGCGGTTTGAATATCTTGTGCTTTATTCTTAGCGAGCTCCATCATCTCTGGCGGTAAACCTTTCGCCACAAGCTTATCAGGATGATGTTCATTCATCAGTTTACGGTATGCCCGTTTCACATCTTGATTAGACGCACTTTGCGATAAACCAAGAATGGAGTATGCATCTTTGAGGCTTGTCTTATTAGTACTGCCCCCATTCTGATGGAACTTGAACTCAGCTTGCCATCGCGACAATAAGGCATCCAATTGCACACGTGAGCAGCCGAGCTCTTGTGCAATAACCAACAAGACAGCATGCTCACTGTCTTCTAATTTACCGTCAGACAAGGCCGTTTGAATTTGAATTTCCAAAAACATTTGTACCAATTCACGCCGTCCCATGGCTATCATTCTAAATGTTTTTAGTTTATCTTTTATATTAAAATCATCCGCTTTACCTTCACGAAAAGCCGCTTGTGCTTCTTTCCTCGCCTCTCCTTGTAACTGCATTTGATCCATGAGGGCTGTAGCCACACGAATATCATTTTGAGTCACTTGGCCCGACGCCTTGGCAACATGTCCCATAACGGCAAAAGTGGTATTAAAAAAAAGCCGCTGACGATTTGCAGCGTTTGCAAACATTGAGCCTCCCCCCTGACTGCGATCATAAGCATGGCCTAACCACAAGCCCAGTAGACCGCCAACAAGACGCCCCAACATAAATCCAATAATAAAACCAAAAACTTTACCAAAAATCCGCATTAAATTGCCTTTGAAATATAAAATGACTTATCAAGATACTCATCACCATGACGGTATCTTTTCCAATCAACCTGCTAACCTTTTCTCTAATTCAGTCAGTCTTTCTATTGTGCCCACATCGCACCAAAATGTCGTCATATGCTCACCAGAAACAACGCCCTGTTCCATCTTTTCCCTCAATAAAGGCCCTAGCGGGAATGCGTTATCTTCGCACTGTGCAAATAATGAAGGAGAATATAAACCGATCCCCGAAAAAGTCAGTTTACTGTTCCCGCTTGCCTTCACTTTATCGTGAATTAAACAAAAATCTCCTTTTGGATGATGAAAAGGATTGTCCACTAACCACACATAGGCTTGTTGATCTTGTTGTAGCACAGGCAAAGTCGGCAACACATCGATAAATATATCACCGTTAATCACCAAAAAAGGCTCATCTCCTAACAAAGGTAAGGCTTGCTTAATGCCCCCTCCCGTCTCTAATGCCACTTCTTCTCGGCTATAATGAAATCTCACCCCCCATCGCTCTCCAAAGCCTAACCTATGAATGATGCGATCCCCTAACCAAGCAATATTGATGACAATATCTTTTATACCAATATCGACAAGTTTTTCAATATGATACTCAATTAATGCTTTATTGTTTATTTTGACCAAAGGCTTAGGCACGCTATCCGTTAATGGCCTCAACCTTTCCCCTCTGCCAGCAGCTAAAATCATTGCTTTCATATTGCCTTCTCAACCTTCTCCATAAACTGAGGAATAAGCGTCAAGTCCACCCAAGACCCAAAAGCGACTAATTCAGAATAAGATAACGCAATATCACGGATATAACCTAAGGTTAATGGAATATCGGCCAAATACGCCGATTTTTTGTCTCTATGATGCAATCGTGAAAAAATCCCCACCGCTTTGATATGCCGTTGCAGTCCCATTAAGTCAAACCAACGTCGATACTGCGTCAATGTAATATCACTGGCAATTTCACCGCGCTGTTTTATCGCCTCAAAATGCTCACTCATCAAATCTTCAACCAACTTCTCAGGCCAACGTAAATAACAATCTCTCAACAACGAAACCACATCATATGTTAGAGGGCCAATGACTGCATCTTGAAAATCAATAATGTATAAGTCGTCATTTTTCAGCATAATATTTCGACAATGGTAATCTCTATGCATACCGACTTGCGGCTGTTCAAGGGCACTGTCTATTAAATACTCAAAGGTTGTCGACAACATATCATGCTCTTCATTACTCAATGTAATAGAAAGATGACACTTTAATAACCAGTCTGTGAATATATCAAGTTCTCGCTGAACAAAGGCCCTATCATATAAAGGTAATCCCCCCTTATCTGTTCTCTTTACTTTTGTAATATCATCGAGTAAAGCAAGCGCAGCTGTATAATAAAATTTAACATTATCAATATTTAACAATGAAAAGAGTGAAGTATCTCCTAAATCGGTTAGCAGCAAAAATCCATTTTGCGTGTCTTTCGCAATCACCTCTGGTACATTAATACCTTTCTGAGCATAGGCATTTGCAATATCAATAAATTGTTGCAAAACTATTTGTTTAGGCGGTGAATCGACTACTATATAAGAAACATTATTGATCAATACTCGAAAATAGCGCCTCACACTGGCATCACCAGACAGCAGTACGGGCGATAAATCTAAAGAGAAATGGTCATTTAGCCACGCAGTAAGCTGCATAAATCTACGATCTGACAAAGGATGCCTCATGGCTCTTAAATAAAAATTGCTTTATTATAACGAAAAAAATGAAATTGCTAGAAAAATAGACATAAATTATTTAGTAAAGTTGCCTCATGAAGAACGGTATCTTTACCCTCTTTCAACCGATTTGATAAAAGCAAAGTAACTAACTTAAGATGCAGATCCGTTATTTTCTGGCCATGAGCCTATTTCCAACACTCGTTTTAGCTGATAATTCGACAGCAGAGCCTTCTTCTAGTTCGGTATGCATTATCGAACCTAAGCTGCCACGCCAAATACCTACGTCACCTTCTTCAGCTATCCAAGATCCATCAGAAGTCACTATTACCTCCAATGACTCTCAGGCTCAACTGGGCCAAAAAGCCATTTTTAACGGTGACGTTTCATTTATTCAAGGCTCACGTAGTATTGCTGCCGATGAAGCGGTTGTTGATCAACAACAACAGAGTTTATCTGCCAACGGGGACTTAGTGTTTTCCGATAGCAGCTTTATCGTCACCGCCGATTCACTCGTCGCTCAAATGCGAAGCAACACCGCTACACTTCAAGGCACCAGTTATTGGTTAAAGAACCAGCAAGCCCATGGAACGGCAGGAACATTACAAATCACTAAAGACAATAACCTCATATTATCTCAAGCCACTATCACCACTTGTCCTGATCCTCAACCTGATTGGGTGCTTGAAGCCAATGAAATAAAAATCGACAGCACTGATGAGTGGGGAGAAATTTGGGGTGCCAAATTAAGAGTCGCCGATATCCCTGTATTTTACTTACCTTATATGACTATTCCTGTATCAAATAAGCGAAAGTCTGGGTTTCTTTTCCCTTCATTTAGCTCAAGCACAAAAAATGGTGTGGAATTAACGGTTCCCTATTATTGGAATATCGCCCCTGAATATGACTTAACCCTAACTCCCAATTACATGTCAAATCGTGGCCTCTTCACTAAAAGTGAATTTCGCTATCTTGCAGGCAGTGACAGTTCTCCACAATCAGGTCAAATTAATTTAGAATATTTAGGAGACGATCAATATGAAAATGACCATGCTGATCGCTACCTTTATCATTGGCAACAACAAGGCAGTATAGGGCAACATTGGCGTGTCATGGCGGACTATACGGATGTCTCCGATGATAACTACTTTAATGATCTGAGTTCTGATATCAGCACATCCAGCAATAACCAGCTCATTCGAATCGGTGAAGCAAGTTACTTAGAAGAAAACTGGGATTTAACCACTAAAGTTCAAGATATCAAAGTATTAGGAGAAAGTGATCAGCCTTATCAAGTCATGCCTCAGTTAGATTACAATTACCGTGCACCGGATATACTCAAAGGTATCGATTTTAATCTCTTCAGTGAAGCCACCCAATTTAAAGATCAAAATTCAGGCAATTATTCCTCAGCCACTCGCGTGCATTTAGAGCCAAGCCTATCTTATCCAATTCAAGGGCCTGCAGGCTCGCTCACAACGGAATTAAAACTCCTGCAAACAAACTATTCACAACAGGATAATACCAACTCAGGCCTCTCAGATAGTGTCAACCGTACCTTACCCGAGGCCCGTATTTCGGGACAAATTAATTTTGAGCGCTATACTAATTACTTTAATCAAAACTACAGACAAACACTGACCCCACAATTCCAATATCTTTACATTGGCTATCAAGATCAATCTGATATCGGTATTTATGACACGGCAGAATTACAAAATGATTATTATGGCTTATTTAGGGATAGGCGCTATTCAGGTTTAGACAGAATCGCCGATGCGAATCAAATGACTGTCGGGTTCACGACGAAACTTTTTAATACCCAAAACAAAGAAGTCTTTAAATTTAGTCTAGGACAAATCATTTATTTTCAAGACAGTCGTGTTATCTCAGAATATAGCAATACGACCAACACAGCCACAACCAGTTCCACATTAGCATCGGATCTTTCGGTTAAACTTTATAATGACTGGTTTGTTAGCGGCTCTGTTCAGTACAATACTCAAGATAATTCCAACACAAAAAATGAAGTGTCATTAGATTACCGTCCCGCAAAAAATAAATTACTGCAAGTCAATTATCGATATGTACCTGATCTTGTAAATACAAACACGGGAGTCACCTCTGATATTTCTCAAACAGGCTTTCGAGGGGCATGGCCAATCACAGACAATATCACTCTTGTCGGTAATTGGTATTATGACTTAAGTGAAAAGCAAAGCGTTGAAACCTATGCAGGCTTTCAATATGATACCTGCTGTTGGGCCGTTAGGGTAACTTACCATGACCGTATTAAAACCTCTTATAGCAACGATACTTCAACAGCCTATTTCGATGATGGTGTTTACGTAAACTTCATTATCAATGGGTTAGGTGGCTCTCAAACGTCAAACAGCTCAAGCTCCTCAGGAAGCACTAGCGGCGGCTCATTGAATGCGTCAAGTATGCTAAATGATGGATTATTTAATTATCGAAGTCCGATATATTTAAATAATTAACCTAAACCAAACGCGTTCATAATGAACCTCAGCATGAACGTGTAGTCCAAACTGGATAGAGAAGATCATTTCAACGATAAAATGTATCGAAAATGACATTAACAAATGCCAAGGATTTTTGTGGATGAACACTTGTAAACGAGTAATTTTAACTTTTTTTGCACTCATGATATTGAGTCAACATGTGATCGCAGCACCAACACCACTAGATAGAATCGCTGTACAGGTCAATCAAGGCGTGATTTTAGAAAGTGAAATCACAGACATGATGCACACAGTGAAAGAGAATGCGAAACAAAACAATCAATCGCTTCCTTCAGATAAAGCCTTACGTACTCAAATTATTGAAAGATTGATTTTAACACGGCTGCAAATGCAAATGGCAGAGCGTATTGGATTACATATTGGTGATCTGCAATTAGATCAAACCATTGCCAATATCGCTAAAGAGCAAAATATAACCGTAGAGCAAATGAAGCAACAATTGGAAAGCGAAGGCACGCCTTTTGCCGAATATCGCGAGCAATTACGTCAAGAAATCACTATAGGTGAAATTCAACGTATTCAAGTACAACGCCGCATTCAAGTGTCTCCACAAGAAATTAGTGGCCTAGTTGAGCTGATTAAACAACAAGGACTCAAAAATGTCGAGTTTCAAATCGGCCATATCTTAATAGATGTCCCCACTAATCCAACAAGTGAACAATTAGAAGAAGCCAGTAACCGTGCCACAATCGTATTAAAGCGTCTTAAAGATGGTGCCGACTTCAAACGCACCGCCATCGCCTCTTCGTCAGGCCCTAAGGCCTTAGAAGGTGGTGTATGGGATTACATGAATATCAATGAGATGCCTACCTTATTTGCAGAAGTGGTCAAAGATGCCAAAAAAGGTGATATCATAGGCCCCATTAAAAGCCCATCTGGTTTCCATATTATTAAAGTTATGGATGTCAGAGGCATGGAAACAAAGGAGCTGGATGAAGTTAAGTCACGCCATATTCTCATCAAACCTTCGCCGATTTTATCGGAAGAAAGAGCCAAAGCGATGTTGGAAAAATTCCTTATCGAAATACGCTCAGGAAAAGCAAAGTTTGAAGATCTGGCAAGACAATATTCTGAAGATCCAGGTTCAAGTGCCAAAGGGGGAGAGTTAGGTTGGGCTGACCCTAACATTTATGTTCCAGCTTTTGCTCAAGAGCTTGCACATTTAAAAGTGGGTGAAATAAGCGAACCCTTCCGCTCCAGCCATGGCTGGCATATTGTTCAATTAGAAAAACGACGGAAAACTGATGCAACTGAGCAATTTAATACCAATCGCGCTCATCAACTTATTTTCCGCCGTAAATTTAACGAAGAGTTACAAAACTGGTTAGATGAAATGCGAGCTGAAGCTTACATTGAAGTCTTTGAACCTAAAAATAATCGAGGTTAATCATATTGACGATTAAGCGAATTGCTATCACCCCCGGTGAACCTGCCGGGGTTGGACCAGAACTCGTTATTCAACTCGCTCAACAGCCATGGCCTGCTGAGCTGGTTGTTTGTGCCGATCCCGAATTATTACTCAGTCGCGCTAAGCAAATTGGTCTTCCCCTTCAGTTAAGACCTTATCAGCCTAAGCAGGCACCTAAAGCACAAGAAGCTGGCACACTCACCATATCGCCTTTTTCACTCAATGAAGCGTCACACTGTGGTCTGCTCAATGAAGCAAACAGCCACTATGTGATTGACACTTTAAGCTTCGCTGGTGAAAAAAATATGAGTGGTGAATTTGATGCCATTGTCACAGGCCCTGTTCATAAAGGTATTATTAATCAATCAGGTATATCATTTAGTGGCCACACTGAGTTTTTCGCTCATCAAGCGAACTGCCAAGATGTCGTGATGATGCTTTCTGCGCCAGGATTACATGTGGCTTTAGTCACCACGCATATTCCATTAGCCTATGTCGCCAAGGCCATTACAAGGGATCGTTTACATCAGATTATTAAAATATTACACCATGATCTCATTAAGAAATTTGCCTTAAGCAGCCCTAGAATTTATGTTTGTGGCCTCAATCCTCATGCAGGTGAAGACGGTCATTTAGGCAGAGAAGAAATAGACACTATCATACCCGCCTTGAATGAACTGAGGAAAGAAGGTATCGATATTGTTGGGCCACTGCCTGCTGACACGCTATTTCAAGCCAAATACTTAGATGATGCTGACGTGGTATTAGCCATGTATCATGATCAAGGATTACCCGTGTTAAAATCCATGGGATTTGGTAATTCAGTGAATATTACTTTAGGGCTTCCATACATTCGTACCTCTGTTGATCATGGTACCGCCCTTGAACTTGCAGGAACAGGAAAAGCCGATACAGGCAGTTTTATCTGCGCCCTTAACACCGCCATAGAGTTGGCAACAAAAACAAGTAAATAACAAAATACATGAGTAATAAAGTACATTTAGGTCATACCGCTCGAAAGCGTTTTGGACAAAACTTTTTAACCGATCACAATATTATTAACAGCATTGTCGGCGCTATAGCACCAGATAATGAACATGTTATGATTGAAATAGGCCCAGGGCTTGGTGCGTTAACTGAACCTGTTGCAGAGAGTATTGACAAGCTTACTGTCGTTGAATTAGATAAAGATCTCGTCGAACGCTTACAAGTGCACCCAAGTCTTAAAGATAAACTCGACATTCATCAAGGTGACGCACTAAAGTTTGATTTTAGTCAACTAGTACAAAAGGATAAGCAGTTAAAGGTCTTTGGAAACTTACCTTATAATATCTCAACCCCTCTGATGTTTCATTTATTTGAATTTTCACAATACATCAAAAACATGCACTTTATGCTGCAAAAAGAAGTGGTTCTGAGATTATCAGCCAGTCCTGGAACAAAAGCCTATGGACGTCTTAGCGTCATGGCACAGTATTTTTGCCAAGTCATGCCTGTGCTTGAAGTCCCTCCAGGATGCTTTACGCCTGCCCCTAAAGTCGATTCAGCTGTCGTTAGATTAGTCCCCTTTAAGACAAAACCTTACCCTTGTAAAAATGTCGAAGTGCTTCGTCACCTCACTATGACAGCTTTTAATATGCGCAGAAAAACCTTAAGAAATAACTTAAAGCAACTCATTTCTGATGAGGATTTTGCCCTATTAGGGATCGATCCTACACGTCGACCAGAACAAATCAGTGTTCAAGAATACGTTGCGCTCGCCAATTTACTTTGCGATAAAAAGTAAGTGTTCTGAGGCGGTCACTCGCCTCATTTTATAAGCTGTATGTTTGGGGGTATTGATGAGCACACTAGGCTCCTCTGTCAAAATAGAAGTGACAACACAATATATCGAAGAGCAGTCTTCTCCTAGCGAAGACAAGTACTTATTCAGTTATACGATTAAAATTACCAATTTGGGCAATACACCTGCCACCTTAAAAAGTCGCTATTGGCATATCACTGATGGCAATGGACAAATTCATGAGGTCAAAGGGGAAGGTGTTGTTGGTAAAACGCCAATGATTAAACCTCAAACCTCATATCAATACACCAGCGGCACAATGCTCAAAACGCCAATGGGATTGATGAAAGGCCACTATACAATGCAAACAGATAATAATGTTGAGTTTAATGCTGATATCCCTATTTTTCGTTTAGCCATTCCCGGAGTCATTCATTAGTCATGGCAAACTATTATGTTGGAGATATTCAGGGGTGTTTTGATGAATTAACTCTGTTGTTAAACAAAGTCAATTTCAATCCTTCCAAAGATACACTCTGGTTAGTTGGTGATTTAATCGCTAGAGGACCAAAGTCCTTAGCTGTACTAGAATATATAAAATCATTATCAGGCTCCGCTCAGTTCGTATTAGGAAACCATGAACTGCATTTATTCGCGCTTCACGCAGGTTTTCACCAGCCCCCCCCAAAAGATCGTCTTAACGCTCTACTTGCTGCTGACAACATTAATATCCTAATCGACTGGTTACGAGAGCAACCCTTAAGTCATATCAATAGACAACAACGAGTTGTCATGACTCATGCTGGCGTGCCGCCCATGTGGTCAATAGACACTTTAGCCGCTCAAGCCAATGCCGTTAGCAAACAATTGACTTCACCGAATTACCTAAAACTAATAAAAAGTATGTACCGTAATGACATTAATCAATGGCATGACAAACTCACCTTAAATGAACAAGCCATTTACACCATTAATGCCCTCACTCGAATGCGATATCTCGAGCCAGATTTACGGCTCAACTTCAGCGAAAAATCATCGCCTCAACATAATAAGCACTCAAGATTAACACCCTGGTTTACCCATGAATCGGCTTTACCACAAGACTACACCTTAATCTTTGGTCACTGGGCCTCTCTCATGGGCGCTGTTTCCAACAAACAATTTCAAGCACTCGACACAGGTTGCTGTTGGGGAAATTATTTAACCCTATGGCATCAAGAAAGTGGTGAGAAAATCATACAAGAAATGATAAATTAAGTCATATTGATAGCCTCAAAATAGGCATTTTATGGGCTCCCATCCCGTCCGTTTTTCCTATTATGCTAAAAGTCACTCAAAATGTTCTACTCAAATTAACATTCAATATCAACAGCATATTATACCAATTCTATTATATAGATGATCAATTCAGAGCTTCCCAGGCTTTTCAATTCAAGGCGCATTCTTTGTAGAAGGGTTATTCCCTTTAAAATGAATGCAACGCTGAAGTGGAATGCCTGAGAAACTCACTTTGTGCGGGTTTCAACATGCTTTATGCTACGTTAGCTGCTTTCGATATACGACTTCATGGATGAAGGAGGTAGGGCGACGTTTGAACCTAAGCCGAGAATGACTATTAGCTTCAATCATCTGCGACCGCCATGGATAGTGGGACTGTCTGTTAATGCAGGAGCAATTAACGACCTTGCCTACAGCATGTTGAACTCCCGCTGAAAGATCACTTATATAATAGAACTGGTATTACAATATCTTTATGCATCAATCGTTTTTTTACCTGTTCATCAACAACACTATAGCGGTATTACGGCTCTTCAACATCATCCGCCGATCATCACAGTCGCACTACCTGATACAATACTGCCACCATGAGAAGTCGAATCTCCCATTCTAGCGGCTGGCATATTACCAATCAATACTGTGGTGCTGCCAGCAGCAATCGTACTGGTTACTCCCACACAAACACAGCTTTGACCCACAACCGCTGCCGGAAGACACTCAATGAGCACATCTGTCACACTCCCAGACATAATCACGCCACCAACATGGGGGACAGCGCCCGTTGTCATTGAACAAACTTGTGTATCCCCAACTCTTGCCGCCAGTGTCATTTACCTTTCTCCAGTCAAGTAAGTTAATTAAAATATTTTTTATAAACTTGCTGCCAAATACTCTCGCTAGATTGGGATACAGACGATTTATTTCTGCCAAAATCATCATAAATACATATTGATGTTAGACTTAATGCGTCATGTTCTAATTTTGTTATCGTTATCGAATAAACCTTGTTGGCTACATTAGCTCTTATTTTGTCGACTAACTTTTCAATCGTCGGTAAATAAGGACGAGCGCCAAATACATTGGTGCTTACAAATTTAAACCAATCAGGAGTCATTATCGTCAATACTTTTTCTAATACAGCCTGACCCGTAACACTATAAGGAGTATCACCGGTATAACCTTTTGGTGCCTGGCGGGTGATATTATAAAGAATATGTCCCTTCTTTTTTGCCGCCAGCATAGACTCTGTGTTTAATTGTAATTCGGCTATCATTCCACAGGGCATTTTTAAAAAGAAACTTAAATCCTTATAACCATCTGCAACTTCATTATATCCCTTATTAGCACCTTTGCAGGTACCATATCGATCTTTTAACGCTTTTTGGCTGAATTTAGTGCCATCAAACTCTTTGGTTTGCATCACGATATCCTTCGCCATCGTCATATCATCCATATTTTTAAATGCAATGGTCATTCGACAGGCATCCCTTATGTCACCAAAGTCTCTTTCTCTTGAGTCGTCGTTTCTTGTTGTCATTTTATAAATAATAGCGTGGAAAGTTTTTATGCCTCCAAAAGCGGAGGGCGGACACTTAACCTCACCGTTACAGCTAATAGCAATCGCCTGAGCATAATCCAATAATTCAGATTGGCAGGCCACATATTCAGAATGCATGATAAATGCTTGTTTACACTTAAACTTTGTATTTGCAACCTGTCTACTTTGTTCAGGAGTTAATTGCCCGCCCTGCTTATAGATATCCCCCGTTGCTTTATCTAAATACTTGGCAAGGGTGTCTTTGTCTTTCATTATATTGTAGATTTGTTGCAATTCTTCTTTCTCAGCTGCTGGTAGATTTTGATCTCTAAACTTTTCCATAAATACTTTCCAAGTCTCATCCAGCCGATCTTGATTAATAAGATTGAAACCTTGGGATAAATAAGTTTGTTGATTCAAACGTTTCATAACTTTAGCTCTAGACTCGGCTATTTGCTCAGTTGTTGGGATAATTGTAATTTCTTCAGGCATCACAAACTCCAAATCAATTAACGGCTCAATATCAATTAATAGTAGTCAAAGAGCCACTGATTTCCACTATTCCACTAGAGGTCACTTTTGCTGTGGCTGAACCATTAAGCTCAGCAGTTACACCTTTTACCGTTACCGTCCCTTCCCCCTCAACAGTCACACTGGCGCCCGTTAACTCAGCAGTACCCGTCGCCGCAATTGAAATAGAAGGTGAACTAATACTGATACTTGAAGTCGACATGCTTATTTCACTACTGCCACAGGTCAATTTAATAGAGCTCGAGCCGTCAAGCGTGATATTTGTCGCCGTGTTTTCGATATCACTCGAAGCATTTAAACTAATATTATCTGACGCCGTCACGCCAACAGCAGCCGCTGAGACTATAGAAAAATCTTCAGTTGAATCCAATTTCATTGTTTTTGTCGCGGAGATAGAGTAAGCATCTTCTGTTGTTAAAGCCACAGCGCCTGTCACCGATTGAGTGAAGGACTTGTCGACTTGCTGAGTTTCATCGCCTTGCACTTGTGAAGCACAATTATTTTTCACAAGTACATTAAAATCTTTCTCACTTTGCAAATAAATTTCTTCACTGTCTTTAGCATCATCAAAACGAAGAATATGCGCATTGCTGGTACTTCCACTAGGAGTCGAACGTGACATCAAGCCAAATTGTGTACTGGATGAAAAAGGCGGGGTATTTTTTTCATGATGCACAGAGCCCAGCACAATAGGTTTATCAGGATCACCATCAATAAATCCCACCAAAACCTCATCACCAATTCGAGGAGTAAACATCATGCCAAAACCTTGTCCAGCCATCACCTGTGACACTCTAATCCAAGCACTGGAATTTTCATTAGACTCACCTTCTAAATCCCAGTGAAATTGAACTTTTATTCGATTTTGACTATCCCGATAAACTTCATCACCACTCGGTCCAACAACAATAGCACTTTGTAAACTATGAATTTGTTTTCTATCCAATGGAAAATTTTTAAATTCTATACTTGCTGGTAGTACTTCCATTTCGTTACTAAAACTAACGCCATCAACCATAGAATCCACAATAGTATGAATCGATTTTAAAATAACATAGGTTTGATTAAAGCTCTCATCGTCATGTGCTGACAATGTAAACTGTTTAGCGCCAGTTAAATAAGTTAAACTAGACTTGGCGATATATTTAACTGATTGACAATCAGATGATTGCACTAGTAGTTTCGCTGTGGCAGTGCTTTGCACTGTTGTGGAAGATTTTGCAGGATAGGTATAAAAATGTTGAGAAGATTGAATCGTCTCACTTGTAGCCGTTTGCTCACTACTATCTAAGTTAGAGACTAAACTCGAGGAATAATCATTCGTTCGAGCCTTTCCCATACTTGCTTGATAATAAGGTAACCATGAAGTAATGCTATCATACTGATCCTCACTTCCAGAGATATAAGCAGCAGTATCGGGTGAGCAAGAAGCGAAGCTTTGATTATTATCACCAATAATAAGCTTTTGCACATCAGACTCATCATAAAAATGGAAATGCCAGCCTAATTCTGAAATGATTCGACAGATAAAATCATAATCAGATTCATTAAATTGTACACAATACTCTCGAGATTCATCACTTCCAACTAACTTAAATTCATAACATCCAGAAAACCCCAATTCACTAAAAATAGATGAAATAATACTTTGTGTTGTTAAATTTTGAAAAATTCGACAATTGGAAGATTCTTTTAATAATTCAAACCAAGGCTTAGCTTCCAAATAAAAGTAATATAGATCACTCATTGGAACATGTTCTTTCAGCTGATATGAATATAAAGTTCCTAAATATGAAGTGGTATTACCACTTTCTAAAGTATAAGTGACTTTAACATCTGTTCCTATTTTATCTGGTGTCAAAGGTTCACTCGTCAGCAATACACCTTTAATATAATTGCTTCCACCTATTTTTTGAATAATATCAACACAATCTAGGACATAAACATCCGATTTATCTAAGGTTAATAATAAGCGACGGCCAGAAGTCTCCATATCGTTAGCCATAATATCCCCTTTAGTTTAATTATACCCGTGATACTTGAAGATGCAGGATTCAGCTGGAATGAAAAGCCTTTTAGGCAAGGCTTTGAACAGCGTGCCTAGTCATTCTAAGCTGATGTTCAATAACGCAGTATAAAAGGCTTTTAAACCAGCCCTTTGAGAGTCTGTAAAAGCACCGACTTCTGCGTTGTATCATCTTAAAAAGCAATAAGCATTCTTGCAATAATACGCCTTGAACTAGGCGCTTTTACAGGCTCTGAAAACATGCATCTTCAAGTATCACGGGTATAGATAAAAATAGCTACAACTCTACTCTTGTAATGCCATCTCACTCATACCCAGTTCTTCTTTATTGATATTCAATTCACTGGGCAGACTAAACCCATCAATGAGATTGAAAATCAGGTGAAGACGTTCCTTACCTTTAATTTCTATATCAATCCTATACTTATCCAATTGATAATTTAATAAATAATTTTTTGTAAATGGATTATAACTAATGATGGAATCATTAAAAAATCGAAATAATGCCCAATCGCCCTCATAATTTCTTTCCGCTAATTTCATGCCATTAAAAAAGAAATTAGCTGACAAAGGAAAATTATCCATATCCATAGGCCATGTTAGTTTATTCCATAAACGCGGGCCTTGCTGGTAATTGAGTAAAATACTTTCCGTGACTAAATCAAAGCGTGTGGCCGAAGAAGACAAATTACGAGGCTTGATACTTAAAATCAGTTCCAATTGATTATCAGGATTATCAAATAACTCATCCTTTATCTGCAAGCCACGATTAACCTCCTTTAAAAACAGATTATTAAATGGAAAACGAATACCGTCTGAGACAATTGGAGTGACTCTATCTCCTTCTCCAACTATAAATGGAGATAAATAAAATTGATAAAAAGTGTCCAATACGCCATCAAATTTAAAGAAATCAGCAAAACGCGCCAAAGTCACATCTTCTGAACTGTTCACATTGAAGGGATAATATTGCCCCAATTCACGTTTGAAATTTTTTCCAATTTCAATGGCCCACTGACGTTGAATATATTTATGTGCCTGATTAAATAACAAGGAAACAGATTGAGTTGAAATGGACTCGCCCCAGTGTGCAACTGACTTAGGTAAAGAAGCCGCTTGTAATCTCAATAATGCCATGGGATCAGGCTCATTATCAATATGCGCTTTCGCGGATTCAAGCCAAGCAGCTCCTGGAACAGGAGCTTGTTCATTTTTCACTATATAATCATTTAATCCAATCAATAATGATTGAAACTCAGCAAGTGACCCTGCAACCACAGACTTTTCATTAAATGTGTGAATAACATCTGAAAAGGCATTATTGACGACACGTTCTGGTTGATTATGATCATCATATTCATCATCTTCAGTTGCATCGCGAGCGAGTTTAGTATTCTCTCTCACTTGCTCAAGAAAAAGAATCAATGGGCTTTGAACAGGATCCTTTAATAAGGATAACGCATCCCTAAACGCGCTGCTATTTGAAAAGTGATTAATTGAAACATTCATCAATAAATCATTCCAATAATAGATATATTCACTGAAATAGAGTTCCCTAATTTTATTACTCAAACTAATAAGCTCAGTTCTTGTTGTTTCAGATTTATCTCCATTAATATTCTTTATTTCATCTAATCTTTTTCTGATAGTTTCAGAACCTTCTGACAAACTCTCTCGAGATCCCTCAAAACCTTTTTTTGTATAGAAGTAGGGAATATGTGTAACCTTAGATTCGCTTGGCAACCTAAAGATGGTATAAAAGCCTTGACCTACCGCATCGGCAATATCAACTATCTTTTTATTTTGTACTTCACTTTTAATACTATTGTAAATTAACCTATAATAAGGCACACCACGTAAATGATTATCGGCCATTTCAATTAATTCTGTATCTACAGCCAGCCCCGTATAATCAAAACTAAATAATTCCTCCATTTGCATCTTAAGCTGTCGACTTTGATGAGGTGTGAGGTCAACATAATTATGAGATGCAGACATTAAGTACATAATAAGTTTATTTTTTTCTAATTTAGAGTAATCGAAAAACATCATATAATAATGCAACAGCTCAAAAATTTCACCTGAGTTATTTAATGCTATTTCAATACGCAAATCATTAGCAGTAAACTCGATAAATAAAGGCAATAACATAAGCTCTAGCTGAATATCATATGCATGTTTCAAGTCTTTTTCAATATCATTATTTCCTAAGAAATAAAGCATGCCTTTTGAAAAATTCTCCTTATGTGAACCTTCATACATCAATCTTAATTCATCAAGATTTGAAAGGATAATATGGAAGTTATCAAGGGTTGGAACAATTTCTGACATTTTCTCAGAATAAATTTCAATATTACTTGACATATTATCTGTAAAGTCATCTTGTAAATTCATATTCCTATATTGAAAGTAAATACTACCAAAAGCTACGACTCCCAAAAAAACAAACAAAAAAATACGATAATATTGATATCGCCTCTCTCTTTTCTTATTAACACCAACGAGCTGTGATTCAGGCAAAATAATCTTACCTACTAGATGCATTGAAAATAAACTACGACCTTGAGTTTGTGAAAGCTTATGTTCATTAGACTTAAAACCTAATGCCTCTCCAACGTCTTTTAATAGTATATCCATTTTACGTTTAGCATCACCCGCAGAAAACATATAATATCCACGATAGAAAAAAATATCGCGTAAACGGCTTTCAGCAAGCAAAACGGAATAAAATCGTTGAATAGAAAGTTTAAGCAATTTAAGCTGAAAAGTCACAGCGACAATGGATGGCCAATTTTCTGTTTTTTTACTATCATTTAACTCTTTAGACTGTAACAAACTAATTTCATGAACTGTACGGCTAAACTCTTCATCAAACCACTGTGCATCAAATTGACTCTTCCCCTCTTTTTCTAAAGGAATTAAAGCCCCAAAAGGCTGCTCAGCTTCTATTCCCGAAAAGTTAGAAAAATATTCACTAATATCACTCACTTCATCTAATGCATCAAATAAAGTATAAACAGGTAAAATTAATCCTGTTTCAACATTAAAGTGATTAATTGATCTTTGTAACCCTCTCGCTAATACATCACCATCACTGTCGACCTCTTTATCATCTAAAATAGTTTTACATCTCGCAATAGTAATTATACCATTAGCCGCTTGCCGTGGTCGATATTTATACAACAATTGAGCAAGATAAATCAATAATGCTTCTTTTTCTTTATCAGTATTAAAA
Source organism: uncultured Shewanella sp. (assembly GCF_947495455.1). Taxonomy (GTDB): domain Bacteria; phylum Pseudomonadota; class Gammaproteobacteria; order Enterobacterales; family Shewanellaceae; genus Shewanella. The sequence continues at coordinate 114,528 of NZ_CANLZC010000002.1, forward strand.
ATGTCTTCTGTCAATTGAAAAATTAATAGTTCATCATTCCCCCAAACTCTAAATAGCCTATCTGCCTCTGTATCATCTGAGTTAACATTATTTAAATTATTAAGATAAAGAAAGCGTTTAGCATCCACTCTTTTACCTGCAAGCAATATATACCAAGGTAAAGAGTGAAGTGACTTTGCATGTTTATATTTTCGGCCATATATTTTTTTCAATGCCCCAATAAATTGCCTTTCTATGAGCATTTTACCTCTTTTTATTTCTAGCTCTAATGGGGTTAACTCCTCCTTTTCTTTATTTGAATTAAGATAATAACCAATAATAGCTGCTGAAATGGTAACAATAGCACCACCTAATGCTAATAACACTTCATCGCCTATTTCTACTCGATATAGGTAAGCAATAATGACAATAATAACAACAATCAATAACCAGGCAGCGAAGGCCCACCTCCATTTACTTGGCATGAATAAAACTCTCCTTTTTATAATATCTGACTTTACCAGATTGAGAATACCTTAAGTAAAGAAGATCATTTAAATGTTCACCTTGCTGATAAATTTTTCCTGCAAATAAGTTAATAAATGCCTCAACACCTTTAACTTGCAATTGCACATCAAAACCAGCAAGAACTAAATGCTTCATCAAATTTTTCGCTTTATTTAATTCCATAGGTTCTGGTAATTGAACATACCAGCCAGTTTGAGGTGACTTTAAGGTAATATTGCTATCAATGAAGTCATCATCTGAAAAATGTTGATACCAGCTTTCCGCTTTTTCAGTATCAACCAAATGTACAAATTGCTTCGAAACACTTTCAACCCAGCGATCATAAAAAACAACAGATGTCGCTCCCACGGCAAGAACAATAACTAAGGTTAAAGAAAGCCAAAGGGCATGGGCGATAAATTTTATCTGGCTTTTAGGTTTTACTTTCTTTACATTAGAGTTTAACTTTAACGGATTAAAGCTCTTATAGTTAAAAATAAAATCATACAACTCTGAAGCATATTCATTCAATAAATACTGCGACTCAAAGCGATATTTTCCCATAAAACCTATTTTGAGTAAGACAAACTGTAATTCGATAAAATCTATTAATTTTTTAGGCTGAAGTTTAGCCTTTTCCAATAGTTCAAAAAACACTTCTCCACCATTATTTTGATTAAAAAAATGATTTAAAAGTGTCGCATTTTCCCATCCAGAACTTTTCCCCCAATTACTATAAATAATGGCCTCATCTGCTGCCGCACACACAATAAAACACGCCTTATCTAATATACTAGGATGGTAGTCTAGTAACACGCCTTTTCTTCTTATAACCATAATTTTATTGATGAGTTCTTGCCTATAAAAAGCAAGATCAGCAGGTCTTATTTGCCTTGGAATGGCTATTAAAATCGAAATATATTCAGCATATAGATCTAATAGAGCATTATCAGTATAAGGTAAATCTACAGTTTTCACTTTGTCTTGTATTAAGATGCTATCATTTTGCTCCAAACCATTACTATTGTCTGACTCCATGATTTATTTCCCTAACGTATAAATATCATCTCGATCTCAAAATCAGTTATTTTTTCATTTAAATGTAATGCAATAGGCTCATCTTTTCTTACAATTTCTTGCCAATAAGGAGAGTCTGTATCCAATTCAAAATAAGCTTTATTTGCTCTTGGCTTTAACTCATTCGGTGCAAAAGGCAGTACAGTTAGAGGAATACCAGACATAGAATTTCTCACAAGCTCCGCGATACGACTATTTCCTCCCAATTTAGAAGACACGATAAACTGCTTACTTGTCTCAACCATTCCCAAAGAACAACTAACGGCCAATAAAATTCGACTTGAATTATATAACACAGCATCCATGACTTTAATTCGTAATAGTCTTCTTTTATCAAATAACGTTTTATCCCAATTTAAAATGGTGACACTACTTTCTCTTCCCTGTCTGAGTAATATTTTCAGCTCACCAAATAACCGACTAAATATAGGGAACATATCATGACAATCAAAATTTTTAAAATCACTGATAAAAGTTGACTTCAATGCTGCAAACTCACCAAGCATTGTACAAAGATAATAGTATAACGCTTGTGGAGAAGCTTTGTTTTCACTCAACCAAACAGAAACTGGTGGTGTCCATCTTGCGATGGTTTGCAACATAATATAATCAGAAGCGACAATTTGATCCGCTTTAATACTATTATCAACCGATAATTTTTGAGATAAATTTTGACCATGGCTAATAAGATCGGCATGTATTTCTTTTAATGACGTTAAAACATAATCTGATACACCTATTCTTAGACAAGGAGGAATATAAGTTTGATCTAAAATGACTCCACCATCTATTTTCTTTTCTTTAATCTTAGCAATTTCAATAAGTGTATAATCTTCAACATCTTCTCCTTCCATTTTTAACCCTATATTAAGAAAAGATAATTCAACTTCTTCTGCTTCAGTGCCTTGACGACTAGAATCAAAAATAGACTGCATGATTGCACGATGGCGAATACCTGAGTTTTCTTCAAATGTCACCTCCTGTATACCCTGCCTGTAAATAGGTAATGCTAAGTAGATCAATTTTCCCATAGCATCGTCAGGAATATCGATAACCATCTCATACTGGGTATGAAACGGGCTTCCATCAGGAAAAATACCAGATGAAGACTTCACTCCAAACTTTCCAAGTTTAAGTAAATCAACGTCAATATCAATATCAAACAGGCCAAAATTACTACCATGATTAAAATGATGATAATTCTTAATATAGGATTCTAAATATCGCTCCTGCTGTTGAAAATGCTGGGGGCTTATAAACATACCTTCAGACCAAACGACCTTTTTAACATTCTTATTCATTTAATCGCCTTCCCTATCTAAAGTCATACTCATGCTATTAACATTGAGAGTGATATTATTCTCTTCAAAAGGTACTATTGAAACAATACCTTTAGGTATCGAATTATTAAAATCAGCGTATTCGATAAGCACCCCTAAATAGAGAGTTTTATCATTTAACACAAGGTTATACTTAATCATTTCTCCAGGGATCAAACTGGGTAATGTTTTTTGGGTTAACATTGAATTACCTAAAGCAGACTTATCACTGGTCAATAAAGACATAAAGCTGGCTGAATTAAACTCGGTATTACTACTTAACTCATATAATCTCACCACAACTGGAGAGGCCTCTCCTAGAAAATTAGGATTAATCTTTGAAGCAGGTTTAATGGTTAAATGTAACTCAGTGGGATCTTCCCCACCCAAACCAATTAAGCTACATCCCGCGACAGTAATAATAATAGCTAAGTAAAATATTTTACGTAATACCATACACCCTCACTGATCACAAAAGTAAGCCCAAAACTTTCGTTGAAACTCATTTGAATTCATCATTCTAAAAAAGTGAGCACGATATAACCCCCATAAGTCTTTTTCCTTCAATTTACGCCAGCCAATGTGGCAATCATTAAACATTGCCTCTAAATATTCAGGCGAAAGCTCGTCTAGAAAGCGCTGCATAGCCCCTTCAATTTTAGCTTTCATCACTTCTATATCTGCTATCTCCATAACAGAACTATGACTACGACACTCTGTCTGAAGAACTTGATGCATAGGCATCAAAGTCCCCCTCCCATTAACAACCTCAGGCCTCTCTACAGGAAAAGTTTGAGGTGAATATACAGGTTCAATTCTATTACTAAGACTCTGCACAGTTTGCAATGGTGCCTCTTCAATTAACCCCGTAAATGGATCGAGTTCTTTTGTATCAACTGCAACAAATGCAGACTGAGTCATACACTTTTTTTCACTCTCTTTATTGTTGTAAGCAACTTCATGAATGTGATGAGGATCTTGACGCATTTGTGCGTATTGGCCAACCGTATTCAATGGATTATCTTTATTCAAATTTGATTCATCAAAACTCTCAAAAGGATCATCATATACATCTAGCCCTAAAGCATTGTTCGAAGGAAAAGGGTCTATATGTTTAATGTCCATATTCATATTTGAATTTTCCGTAGCAGCATCTTGTGAAAAAGAAATATTCTTTTTTGAAGAAAAACAAGAAATAAGTAACCTGTATCCTGCAATATCCAGTGTATCACCATCATTCAATAGTAACTCATTATAATATCCGAGTTTTTTTTCTGATCCATTGATATAAATACCCGATTGACTCATATCCTTAATAAAATATTTGTCTCTTTCTTTTTTAATAACAGCATGCATTGGTATTACTTTAAAAGAACTATCGGGTAATACAATAGTATTATTAGGATCACTTCCAATACTTCCACCTTCTTCTGGAAGTGTAAAATTTAATCGAGTCAGTGTTTCTCCTTTAGGAGAGAAAATAACATGTAGCGAAAGCACCATATGCATCCCTTCATTTATTGATATGTTAATGAAGTGAGATAGTTAAAACTTCATTATAGTCAATTTTTACCACTTTAAATTTTTTCCCTTCGACTAATTTTTCAATGCATGCAGTCGATAATTTAGGGAGTATTTTCATTTGCACAATTTGTTCAATTGCCCTTGCCCCTGTTTCGGGGGATTGGTTTAATCCAATGAGATAATCATAAGCCTGCTCTGTAACATCAAGCTCTGCTCCATATTGACTATGAATACGTTCAGCAATACGAGCAATAACAAGCTTCGCTATTTGAGTGAGCTCTATGGCTGTTAAAGGATAATAAGGCACTAAAGTACAACGCCCAAGAAAAGCTGGCTTAAAGAAATGCTGTATTTCATCATTTATCTTCAATAATATCTCTTCCATTGTCGGCGTATTCTCTTCAAATAATTCACTAATTAATTTATCCGCAGCATTGGATGTCATAATAATTAATGTATTTTTAAAACTAATATTGCGTCCTTCACTGTCATTAATACAGCCTTTATCGAAAATTTGATAGAAAATATCATGCACACCTGGATGCGCCTTTTCCATTTCATCGAGCAATAACACACCATAAGGTTTTTTACGAACAGCCTCAGTTAATACGCCACCTTGTCCATAACCCACATAACCAGCAGGAGCCCCCAATAACATGGAAACCTTGTGTTCTTCTTTAAATTCAGTCATGTTTAAAATCGTTAAATATTGCTCTCCACCAAATAACTGCTCAGATAATGCCAACGCAGTTTCTGTTTTCCCAACACCACTAGGCCCACACATTAAAAAAACGCCCATAGGTTTACGCACATCACTAAGACCTGTTCGCGAAATACGAATTGAATCAGCAATCGCTTTAATCGGATCAAATTGACCCACCACTCTTTTCGCAATATTCTTTTCTAAATTAATTAATCGCTCAACTTCATCCTCCAGCATATTTCCCACAGGTATACCTGTCCATAAAGCAATCACTGTTGCAATCGCTATATCATCAACAATACTATGTACTAAAGGATGATCGCCTTGAAGTGAGGACAATGACTGCCTTAATGTATTTAGCTCATTAATAAATTGAGTTTCTTTCTCTCCATTTAATACTTTCAACTCCAAAGCTAATATTTCATCCGTTAATTTTTTTTCTTTTTTCCAGCGAGCATTTAATAAATTTAATTTATTTTTAGTTTCTTTAATTTCACCTTCTAGCTCCACTATACGCGCTTTATGATCATTACCTAATGCCACTTCAGCCTCTAAAGATACGAGCTCAGTTTGTAACTGAGATAAATGCACCTTTTCTGATTCCACTTGATGTGGCTCTGCCACTTGGCTTAACGCAATACGAGCACAGGCGGTATCAAGTAAAGAAATGGCTTTATCTGGTAATTGTCGATCGGGTAAATATCTCACAGATAGCCCTACAGCCGCTTCTAGAGCTTTATCGGAAATTCTCACTTTATGGTGTTCAGAAAGCGATACGGATGTCCCCCTTAATATTTGAATGCTCGTTTCTTCTGAAGGCTCATTTACAGCAATTAATTGAAAACGCCGAGTCAACGCAGCATCTTTTTCAAAATATTTTTTATATTCTACCCACGTAGTCGCTGCAAGGGTTTTAAAATCACCTCTTGATAATGCAGGCTTTAAGATATTAGCGGCATCGTTTTGCCCTTCTTTCCCTCCAGCTCCAATAAGAGAATGTGCTTCATCAATAAATATAATCATTTTCTCAGTCGAAGCTTTTACTTCATTGAGTATATCTTTCAACCTATTTTCAAATTCACCTTTTATACTCGCCCCTGCCTGCAATAAAGCCAAATCAAGCGAATAAATCACTGTACCAATTAAAACCGATGGCACCATTTTTTCTGCAATACGACAAGCTAACCCCTCGACTATAGCCGTTTTCCCTACACCAGGTTCTCCCACCAATATAGGATTATTCTGCTTTCTTCGACATAATATATCAATGGCCTTTCTTATTTCATCATGTCGGCCTATCACTGCATCTAATTCACCATTTTTAGCTTCTCGAGTAATATTTTTACAATATTTTTCCAAAGCAGTATGTTGCTCCATCGACTCATTTCTATCAGTTTTTACACTTGAAATTGATTGATTAAGTGGTTCAGCCTTAGATTGAATCCAACTTAAAGAGATTTTTTTCATCAAGTCTTCAATGGACTGACAACCATAACAAAAAATACTTCCCGTTGATAACCGGTTAATTCCAACCATAATAAGATGATAGGTCGTAATTTTCGATGAAGTTTGGTTGATGGATGCAATTAACCACGCGTCTTTAATGAGTTCGACTAATTCAGAAGAAATGCTAGGCGGACTATCATTTCCTTTAGGCATAGCCGATAAGGCCGCTTCCAGTTCATTGAGGAGAGGAAAGGGTTCCATGCTAACGGACTCCAAAACCTCAATCCATATAGAACAGCCTCTTTTTAACTGCTGAAACAACCAATGTTCGACAGTCACCGTAAAGTGTTGCCTAGAAAGGCAGTCACCCGCAGCAGATTCTAAATCTTGCTTTAACTCTGGAGTAAGCTTTGAGATAAGCTCTGAAAGTTCTAATTTAACCATAAGGTTACTTCACTTTATAGAAAATGGTTGATTCCGTCTCAATAGGGATAAAGCAAGAAATCCCCAATTGACTTTCCTTTCCTAACTTCATTTTAGGCATATAAGAGGAAGCCGTTTTTATGATAATTTTAACATTAGGAGGATATGCCATATATTCTTCAATGAGCATATTAATTTCACCTTTTAAGTCAGCATCATCTTTTAATTGATAGAAATCCATTTCACTTTTGGCTTTAACTTCAACAATAATATTATTACCAAACACAATACACCTCTTTCCTAGTAAAAAATTATCCCCTAACTTTGAGTTGTTAACGCCTAATTTAGAACAGCTATTAACGACAAGGGGTATATAATCTGGCTCTTCAGGGTACAGGTTAAAAGTTCGTCCAAAGTAATCTTCTAATATCCTCTTTAATATACCAACATGGCTTGTTTTCAAAGAAAACAAGCCTCCATACTGAGCAAGCCGCCCACCAATAGACTCAAATAAATCAGATAAATATTTTTTTTCCTTACCTTTATTTCTCACATTATCTTCATAGTTCAAAGCAAGATCATGTTTAACAAACGAATAAAAATAACTATCGAAATATCTATTTTCAAATAAACTAAAAAAATCTATCATGGAATCATCATCATCAAAATACAAACGTAATATTTTATGATAAAAATTCTCTGGCAAAGTAAAATAGTAACCTAATAAACTGGGTATATTAGCTTTTATAACCCACTTATCCTCCCTTTTAAATAAGGTTTTTACCTGACCATAATGATAATCACAAAACTGGCCAGAATAAGATAATATTTTCCTATTAGAGTAATCTAGAGGCTCGATATTTTCTAAAAAACGCCTTAATTGAACATATTCATACTCCTCATATTTTTTTTGATTATTAAGCATCAGCATCCAGCCCTCCACCCCATTCTTCTTGGGCAAGAATAATATATTCCACTCACCCCATCTAACCGAATGTCTAATTGAGTAAAACTATTAAATCCACAAAACCACGAGAAGAAATAATCTAATGTATGAATAAAAATAAATAACCCACCAGTATTCAACTCTGATTTATTTAACTCCATTTCTATACGACTTCCTTGAACATAACAGCTTTTGTTACTGATCCTTGCAGGAGACACAACACGTTCCATTTTTAAACTAACAATAGAGTTAATCCAACTTTCATTTTTCGCCTTATCATTTCTATTGTAAATTGAAAGTATATTTTTTAATTCAATCACAGGTGAACAACTACTAAATATAACTGATAGATTAAGATTTAAATGCTGAATAAGATCCCAAGATACATTATCATTCAATACATTCATTAAACTTGATGATGGTTTTTTCAACATACGTGGCTGATAATTTAACGTTAGAGCACTTAAGCAATTAACATCAGATTGAGACGAAAGCAATGACACTTTATCTGTCATCATGGCTTTTACTTTCACGGAAAAAACCCTTTCTTTATCTAAAATATTCTTTTTTGAGCTTCCAACTAACGTCACATGAGTTTTAAATTCACCACTAACACTAATATTTTGTTCAAACAAATAATGTAAATCACTCTCTACATCATAATACTTATCTTCATATAAAGCGGTAACTTTATTTCCTTTCCCTGTAGAAATATCTTTTATTTCATCAATACTAAAAGTATGCACATAACTATTTGTCACATCGGTGATAACTGTGTTCTTCATCTTATTCCCTGATACTCTTAAAGGCTCAGCTTCTAATGGGTATAAATTCACTACAGGAACACAGTTTAACTTAAAGCTATCCTTTGTTATCGTTCTAGAAAGCGCCAAAGGAATATTTTTGAAATACATGTATAAAGACATTTCATTGGCATTGCCTAACTTATGTTTAAAGCTACTAATATCAATACTAATAAATCTAAGTTTATCAGTATAATTAAAAAACTCATTAATTGCACTTAGTGCACCAAAACCTTGAACAGGATATGGCAAAATATTAATTTCTTTTTCTATTGAATAAGGTTGTACGCATTCACAACCTAATTCAATGCCATCTTCTAACTTTCCAACAGACAACACCATACAATCCAATTCACTGAAAATGATATCATATAATCGATAGGAATCCTGCAACTCACCATCCAAATAAAAAACTAATTCGTCACCTATTATATTTGAAATCAGAGTTTCTCCGTCTTGACTTCTAAAAGAAACCTTTAATAATGACTGAGAAAAAACAGCTTTATCTGGCTTATACAAATTAAATGGTGCTTCAAATATCTCTACTTTATATAAATCAATTGGAAATAAATCAAGATCAGCACAAGTGCTAAAATGAGTTTCAACACCATCATCTTTTACCGTAAATAAGCTTCCCTCAGGAACACGCTCCACTGCACTTGATTTTTCACTTACTTTAAATTCCATAATACTATAGGATGGTAATGGGCAAACGACTTGAGGAAACAACATTCTAATTAACTGCCTAACAAGATTTGGATAATCATCCTCCATTTTCTGATGCACGCGCGCATTAAGTAAAGCAACACTCTCTATCAACCTTGATATATCTGGATCTTCAATACTGCTTCCATGCACATTTAACTTCTTTGCTAACTCAGGATATTTTCTTGAAAACTGCGCCACATCCTTTTTTAAAAAAGATATCTCTTTTTCAAAAAAAGAAAGAAAGTTATTATGCAAAATAGCTCTCCTTAATATAGAAACTGTCATTTGCAATATTAATCATTGAGTTTAATGCTATATCAAACAACTCTCTTTCGTAAATATAATAACCTTCAAGCATAAACTCTAAACGATTGCTTTCTTTTTTATTAAAATAAAAATCAATTTTAATATTCTTTAATCTTGGTTCAAATATATTAATCAATTTTGTTAACGATATTGATAACTCACTAATTTTCTGTTTAGATGATACTCGATGAGGATTGACAAAGCCTAAATTAGCAATAGACTGAATTAATAAAGGGGAAATTAATTCCTCATTCCAACTTGGAGGTTGAGAAGATAAGATTGCTGTTATATTTTCTATAATCGATAGTCTTAACTGTTCTTTTTTAGTCTCAAAACCAGAAGTAAAACGATGAAGCAACATCAAGCCACCTCGTTATTTAGTACTGTTGATATATGAATTTCACCTTTTAATTGAGTTGATTGTAGTTGAGGTATGAGTGTCATATTACAAATATAACTTGTCTCTTCCTTATTCTTTTTTATTGAAATATCTGCGGAATATAAAGGGTATTTTGCCATTGTTTTATCATCACCATAGTCTATTTCACTCACATATTTCTCAATCCATATTTTCAGTTTCTTTTCTACCTGCTCAGGCAATTCATGTCCACCAATATAATAACGAGATAGTAACTTTATATAATGTGAAAACCGACAACCTATTAATGTGGTTTGTAACATATTTTTCAACTTCATAGAATCAGAAGAATGTGTTGTCAAATGCACCGATTGATTGCTAGATATAACACCCTGCCCACTCAAAAAGCATGATAGCAAAGGTATAATACCCAAGTCAGCCCAAAACCTATCATGGGAAGTTAATATATTATATTGGGGCTTAACAGGATCACTTTTATCTCCAATTTTTACAGTTGTTGTCTCTTTTTTATTTCCACCACGTAAAAAACCAAACCAAGAAGAACGTTCAAACTCTCTAATAATATTTGCAACTAATGCAAAAGAACCCTTGGACCATAAAATGGAGTCATCTAAATTTCTTTGAGAAAAGACAAAACCACAAGAATAATCAGTATATGGATCCCGTATTTTGAACTGATTCATGGTTAACCCTAAAAACTGAGAAGAGCGCACTTTCCTAAGCAGTCGCCATGAATGAAGCTCAGTACTATCAGCAATCCTTAAAAGCCTATCATGATCAAATAATAATCTCTCAGGTGACGCTCCCCAAAATGAAGGACTCAAATCCACTAAAACAGGACAAAGAGCAACTTCACCTAAGTCACCCAATAATTGTAAAGTAAATAAGTCATCATAATCACTTAATGAAAAATCCTGTTCAGTAATAGCGTAATCAATTAATAATATACCAAAAGGGCTTCCTCCCAGAGTATTTAGTTCATTATTAACGATCAACCGATAAAGTAATGTTCTTTTTATCTCAGGAGCTAAATTAATATCTTTACTTAATTCATTCCAGTTTAAAGGTATCACCTTAATTAAAACATTATTAGAATACGTTTTCGTTCTCACAAGATTTTTCAATGAACGCCAAGCTGTTTCTAATTCTATAAAGTCCTTATGCTGTAAAATTAATGATAATTGATCAGAACAAAGGCGATCTATTTTAGCAATAATATTATTGGTCTTTACCTTTAAAGAAGTTAAAATATTACCTTCTAATTCACCATCATTAGGTTCAACCACACTCTCTTCCATAAAATCGCCCTTCTCCCATAATAACTCACCTATACCATCTCACAATTATTCAGGGATCTTAGCCACCATCCTCAACGAAGTCGTTAATTCTTCCATTTGTAACCAAGGGCAAAGATAAGCAACAGCAGAATAACAACCAGGGCGACCCACTTGCTCCACAACCGTCACTTTTGCTTCTTTTAATGGTGTTTTCGCCTTAGAGTCATTACCAATGGCATTTGGATTGACATACTGACCAATCCATAAAGATAATTCTTTTTCGACATCAATAGGATCTAACGCAGAGCCAATTCTGTTTCTGCCCATCACTTTCAAATAATGGGCAATACGAGAACTTGCCATAATATAAGGTAATCGAGCCGAAATAGCCGCATTCGCGGTGGCATCAGGATCAATATAAGTATTGGGTTTTTGTGTGGTTTGTGCGCCTAAAAAGACACCATAATTACTGCCTTTAAAATGTACTAGGGGCAAGAAGCCTAAATCACTGAGTTCTTTCTCTCTTTCATCGGTAATGGTTATTTGTGTAGGACATTGTTGTATTGTATCACCAGAGACAGATAAATAAGTATAGTTAGGTAAGTTCTCTACCTTGCCCCCATTATCCACTCCACGAATAGCGGTACACCAACCAGATTTTCTAAATGCTGTTGTCATGAGTAACCCCATCTCGTAACAGGCATTAGTCCAAGTGAAATCTTGTAGCCCTGAAGGTCTAGGCTCCCCTTTATCATCACGTTCAAACTCCTGATAATTAAAATCTTTAACTTTAGTTCCTCTATCACCATAAGGCATTCTTGCCATAGTTTGAGGCATAGTCAAAGTGACATAACGAGAATCTTCGCTTTCTCTAAACGCATTCCAACTTGCATAAGCTGGTGAGTCAAAACCTGCTGCAACAGGCTTACCTTCATAAAAAGTTTCAAAAGTTACAAAGTCAAACATGGCCGGATTTGTGGCGGCAATAAAAGGCGAATGAGAAGCTGCAGCAACTTCGCCAATATATCGTAATAATGCAACATCTTCATCGCTATAAGAAAAGAAATAATCGCCAAGTAGTAAACTAATAGGCTCACCACCTGCCGTACCATATTCTTCTTGATAAATCATATCAAAAAAACGACTTCTATCGATTGAAACCGCATCTTCAAATTGATCCAATAATTCATCTTGCTTATAATCAACTATCCGTATTTTTAAATCTGGCCCTAAATCAGATTCTTTAACCACTTTCTGTACACCATTCCAAGAGCCTTCTAAACGTTGAAATTCTTCATTATGCATCACTTCAGTTAATTGCTTAGAAATTAACTCATCTATGGCATTGATAGCATTATCGACAGTCACTGTAAGGTTTTTATCCCATGTAACCGTTCCTTTAAATGACTCTTCGGTTAAAGTCGCGAGTAATGCTTTGGTGTCATCCGCTGGTGTTTGACTAGTCATGGTCAAAGCTTGTTCTAAATAGCTTTGATCTTCACTTTTCTCTTCACTCATTCTGCTTCTTCCTTATTTACGCCTAGTTCAGATGCTAGTGATTCGATAGCATCATTACTTTGTAAAATTTCTTTCAGTAATTTTTCAAAGTCACGAGAGCGATCTGCTTTTGAAAGCAATACTTTTAATTGGTTACGAGTATCAACCAGCTTTTTTAAAGGTTCGACTTGTTCTACAATCCGTTCAGGCTGAAAATCTTTCATAGAACCAAACTTTAGATTAACTTCAAACTGGCTATCGTCATCGATCAATTTATTATCGACTTTAAAAGATAGTTGAGGGTCAAATTGCTTCATCACACTATCAAAGTTATCTTTATCTATTTGCGTAAATTCTCTGTCTTCAACAGGTACTTTTTCATCATCGGGCCTATGACCAGAATAGGGCCCAACCATACCGACAACAAAAGGTAATTCCTTAGTGACAATTGAACCATTGGTTTCAACATCATAAGTAATACTCACTCTGTTTTTACTGACCCGTTTATGCTGTGAATTTAATCCCATACAGCCTCCTCATTACTCGACTATTTAAGTAGTAACTACATGAAAAATATTTCTATGACAAACCATCACATATTGATGTGCATTTACCTTCTGGAAGTGTATATCCAACAAGCCCACCTTTAGAGAGTTTCCCTTCGGTTGTTTCATAGTAAAATTGAACATCGATAGCAGTGTAAGTAAGAGAATAATTTTCTCGCACTTGACCATCATGATCTGCATCATATGAGCTACTCGAGGGACGCACACCGAGTAATTTAATCGCAAACGCCACCTCCTGCCCATGACCCCCTCTAGAAGGTTTCGTTGAGACAATATGGACTTCTTGTCCACTTTCCCCTGGTGCATATAAATATGACATGAGTAATTCAGAACCCGAATCAAGCTTTTTTCTAATCGAAACCTCCCCAAAGCTCGTCAACCCTTTATCCATATTCGTTTGCGCACCAACAACCATATCAATCGATCTTGACACTCCAAATGAATATCCATCTAATGCAATCCATTTATTTCCATCTAACCCCGTTCCTTTCGCTGTTGCTGCAGGCGCTTTTAAATCAGGCCCTGAACTGATCTGTAAATAACACCCCATACCGATATCTCCATTAACATTCAATTAGAAACTTGAAAACGAGTTTAATGCTATGATAATAGCCTGTTTAGCATCATGAATAGATCATCATGCTTCAAAACTAAATAATAGATAAGCCCATCTCACTATCTCTTTCACCAAAGAGTTTTAAAATCCTGTATTAAAAAATTAACTTCTTTCAGCCTAAATCATAGATAAACATCATAATTTTATCATTGAATCAATTCTAATTAATCGAATTGATTCAATAAAATACTGATACTTTTAAAAAGTAGCAGCCAAGATTAAAAAGATCAAACATCCACATAAAAATAACTAATTGCCGTAAAATCAATCATAAATGTTTCGTTTTAAAAAATTTTTAACCGATATCTGACCCTTGCATTATAATAAAAATGACATGAATCACAGTTGTTCTGATTTTATTGGTTAGCAATAAATTTTATTCATCTAACAATAGGGATATAACTCAATGTTACTCAATGAGATATCTTTCGAAAAACTGATAGCCCCTATATCAGAACAAAAACCCTGTGGAGAATTTTTAAAACAAGACCGCACTAAATACAGGCCCTTGAGAAATTCATTTAATCAAGCAAAAACAAGCATAAAAATGGTCATTGACAATGATGGACTCGATGATACTACTCAGATGAATGAAAATATTATCAATCACTGGTCAGAATTATCAGAGCTTTGTATCAATACATTAAAAAATGACACCAAAGATATTGAAATATTGGGCTGGCTAATGACTTCGCAATTTATTCTCGATAAATCTTTACTCGGTTTCTCACTGAGCATAAAAACTCTCAATACGCTATTGAAAAATTACTGGGAAATAATCAACCCCATACCTTCAACTGAACCAGAAGAAAATCAACAAAATTTAGACTCCATTAGACTACGCTTTCTTTCTCAAATATTTGGAGAATCAAAAGATAGTGGATTACTCTTCATGCCAATGCGGCTAACACCTATCATTGGGCATTTCACATTAGCTGACTATCTCAAAGGTAAAGATAAAAATCAATTACTTAAAATAAAATCAAATTTATTAAAAAGCGTTTCTTTTGATTTGAAGGATATAAGAAACAAATT
Source organism: uncultured Shewanella sp. (assembly GCF_947495455.1). Taxonomy (GTDB): domain Bacteria; phylum Pseudomonadota; class Gammaproteobacteria; order Enterobacterales; family Shewanellaceae; genus Shewanella. The sequence continues at coordinate 129,639 of NZ_CANLZC010000002.1, forward strand.
GGAAAATTTAAACTCTTCAGTAATTGAACTCGAAAAAATAAATGACTTAATTAATCAAAAAATCAATATAAATGCCTTAATTACTCCACCTGCAATTAAAAGTACAATTAATGAAATCAATGACATAAAATCAGCTATCATTTTTCTTTTTGATATAGATGAAGGAATAAAAGACACAAATCAGCTAAGTAATGAAACTTCCCCTGCCTCTGCTGTCGAAAATCCAAGTAAGAATATCGATTCATCACACATAAATACACTAAATCAATCATCCATTACCAGTCGAGAACAAGCTTTTCAACAACTGCACATTATCTCTAATTATTTTAAAATCAATGAACCTCATAACCCTGTTTCATTCTTACTGATAAAATGTATTCGCTGGGGACGATTACCTCTTCCTGAACTGTTAAAAGAATGGTTTAAAGACGGTCAAGCATCAATTGAGAATATTTTTAATTTAGCAGGGTTAAACGATATAGATAAAGAATCTTCTCCTTCTGAAAAAACAAGCCCTCCTAAAGAGAAAAAAAACAACTCAAGTATATTTGACTAGAGATCGTTAATAATGCTAACCCTATCATAGAAGCCACTAGTTATAGTGTTAAACAACTTCAATAAAAATATCTCAGTCATCTTTCGCAGTATAAGTGTTAATCGTTAAACCACCATGAGACTCTCCTACAGCACCAATATCCTGTTCATTTTGTTGGCACACTGTCTTTTTTCTTTAAATAGATTTGTCCAGATAGCTTTCTTACCCCAGAACATTGATCAGTCTCTCTTGATTAAAACTTCTGCTCTTTAAACAAGCAATTTATTCCCCACTATTGATATTTTCTTATTCTGAATTCAGGTTATTAATACACACTTCATATCAAAAATATCTATGGATGATAATCACTCTAAATAATGACAATATCAATCACAATCTTCTAAAATCACAATTAACCATTAAAATCAACACTTAACATAATAAAATGAAAAATTAACAAAAAAACAACTAAGTAAATAATAGTAAATGTTGTTATTGAGATATTGCTAATTAATGATTGATGATCAACAAATAGGGCGAACGTTCTAACAATAAGAGCGCATATAGCAACATCAAAATCGTTGCAAAAATAATAATAAAAATACTCTGAATAACAATAAATGGAATGGAAAATGAAAAAACTGTCTCTATTTGCAGCAATACTGTTGCCTGTCTGCGCTTCGGCTGATTTCACCGAATTATCAAGCAATAAAATAAAAAAATTACAAAATGATGAGACCTATACTTATGTAAGATGCTGGTATCGTCCCCATGACAATCACGATCAAGCTGCAACAGACTGGGAGTGGGCACTCAACGATGATGGAAGTTATTATAAATTAGATGGTTATTGGTATTCCAGCACCTCATGGAAGAATATGTTCTACACTGAAGTCTCTAATAACACCATCGAAGAGCGATGTGAAAAAACACTCGATACTGATTTTAAAGCCGCTGATATCACTTTCTTTGCCGCAGACACGCGTTTTTCCTACAACCATACAATTTGGAGCAATGATAAAAGCAACAATAATGACGACTTAAGCACCATTAATAAAATCGTCAGCTTTGGCGACAGTATTTCCGATACGGGCAATGTTTATAATGGTTCTCAATGGTTATTTCCTAATGATAACTCATGGTTTTTAGGGCATTTCTCCAATGGGTTTGTTTGGACAGAATACCTTGCGGAACATCAAGACATTCCAGTCTACACTTGGGCCATCGGAGGCGCAGAAGGTGAAGATAAATATGTCGTATTAACGGGCATAGGAGGTCAAATTGATTCTTATTTAGAATACATGCAATTATCTAAGCACTATGATCCAAAAGATACATTAGTCACTTTTGAGTTTGGTTTAAATGACTTTGTCAATGATGATCGCAGCGTTGATGAAGTCAGTGACGACTTCTCTGATGCACTCAAAAGACTCGCTGAAAATGGCATTGAAAACATGGTAGTACTCAACCTACCTGATGCAACCTCAGCTCCTCAATTCAAGTACAATACTGATGGGACAACAGAAGATATCCGTGAAAAAATCATTGCATTTAATGCATTTATAGAAACAGAAGTCGCACTCTATCAAGCACAAGGACTTAATTTCGTTCTCTATGATACAAGTGCATTATTTGACAATATTATTGAGTCACCTGAAAATTATGGGCTGCGTAATACCTCTGATTCATGCTTAGATATCAATAGAAGCTCATCGATAGATTACTTACAAACACATGCACTACGCAGCGACTGCGCAACTTATGGCTCAGACAGCTATCTTTTTTGGGGAGTCACACACCCAACGACAAAAACGCACAATATTATTGCCGATGAAATTATTGAAACGACATTTGATCAATTTAATTTCTTATAACATTCGATAAAAATAAGATAGGTGGTATTAACTCTAAATACCACCTAACCCATTCAAAGCTGATACACTGATAAAAAGCATTTTTTTCATCTGTATTATCGAACCGTCTATATGAAGAATAGTCTAATCGATAATACTCAATTAATCAGGTGATTAGCAATGAAACATTCTATACATTTATTATCATTTTTATTCATCATTCTCACGCCCAATTCGTTCGCAGAACCTTTAAATTATAATCTCTATCATATCTCGACAACCGCGACTGCAGAAGTTAATAACGATATCATGCAAGTGACTCTTCAGGCTTCCCATCAATCTCCACAAGCAGAGACAGCCAATATCAAAGTCAATGAACAAATGACATCGGCATTAAATATGCTTCAAAAAACCCAGAAAATAAAATATCAAACCACTCATTACCAAACACGCCCAATTTATAAAGATCAACAAATCATTGCATGGAAAACCTTTCAACAACTTAAATTGGAAAGCGCAGACTTCCCTCGGTTAACAAAAATAATAGGCAAACTACAGACAGAGCTCAATATTACAGCTATTGAATTTAAAGTCAGTCCATCCCTTATGCAAAGAACACAAAATCAGCTCTCTATCGATGCCCTTAATCAATTCAAGCAACAAGCCGAGCTCATTCAAGAAAATATGGGCGCCAGTAAATATCAAATAGTCACAGTCAACATTAATACGGGTAATCAATACTTAACTCATCCACGTCCAATGATGAAAGCCGAAATGGCCTCTTCAACACCGGCAATCAAAAGTGGCAGCAGTGCTATCAATGTCGAGGCGTCGGGACAAATTCAATTAATGTTTAATTAACCGACAAAGCCCCCCATCAAACATGCCTTTTAAATCTGCGAAGTCATTGAAAAGTGCTTAGGAACACTTTCAATGACTCACGCATTACAGCTTATAAAAAATCATCTAAATAATATTGTACTCAGTCAATCTTGATATAATGAGGTTGGAATACAGATACAACCAGTTTTAATTAAAAGATGAAATATCATGCAATTAAGCTCAATTTTCACAAAATAAATATTTAGCAGTAAAACCATCTAGACGTCTAAATTGACATAAGTCCCACAATTGAATATCCTGAGCAAAACAAGACAGCCATTTAGCATCATGAGTCTGCCAGAGGCGATGATCTTCATCCATCATTGCCCAGTCGTCACTACATAACACAAAAGAGTACTTACCATTGAGCACACCAGCACCGAGTCCTAACACAAAGCCAAATCCATCCTTTATTGCATTGCTGCCATTATTTTTATTTCTTGGCTTATTTATTGGTGCAGGTGTTTATTATCAAAGCCAAGGCGTGGATTTTGCGTTTTATCAATTGCCCAGCGTTGTCGCCATCTTACCTGCTATCATTTTCGCCATTATTATTTCAAAGCAACAGCTCAATCAAGCCATCAATACGTTTTTAGCAGGAATAGGGCATTCCAATATCATTGCTATGTGCATTATTTACTTGTTAGCGGGGGCATTTGCCGCTGTCGCTAAAGCAACAGGTGGTGTAGATGCTACTGTCGCCCTCGGCTTATCGCTGGTTCCTTCCAGTTTACTTTTACCAGGATTTTTTGTTATTGCAGCATTTATTGCGACAGCAATGGGAACTTCTATGGGTACCATTGCCGCTGTCGCACCTATTGCGCTAGGTGTGGCCACTGAAGCCCATATAGAATTACCTCTGATGGCAGGCGCTGTGATTTCAGGCGCACTCTTTGGGGATAATTTATCCATTATATCCGATACCACTATTGCAGCGACTCGCACTCAAGGCTGTGAAATGCGAGATAAATTTAGAGAAAACCTTATTTTTGCCATTCCTGCATCATTAATTACTCTGATACTTTTTATTATTGCAGGTCAAGGGCAAGCACAAGTTGCACCTCAACAAATTGATTTTATTAAGGTCATTCCCTATCTCACTATTCTTTTCCTCGCCATTATCGGATTAAATGTATTCTTAGTATTAACGGTTGGAATCATCCTTGCTGGCATTGCAGGACTCGTCACTATGGATTACTCCATCATCAAATTTGGCCAAGATATTTATACCGGCTTTGGCAATATGCAAGAAATCTTTATTTTATCTATGCTTGTAGGCGGGCTAGCAGCATTAATGCAACAACAAGGTGGACTGACCTTCATCAGTCTAAAAATTGAATCACTCATTGCACGCTTTTCAACATCAAAAGACGGTCAATCTCGCCGTGCATCTGAATTAGGTATTGCCAGCATAGTTACCGCGACAAATGTGTGTGTTGCCAACAATACAGTATCCATTGTGGTCACTGGCGATATAGCAAAAGACTTAGCAAACAAACATGGCGTTAATCCTAAACGTTCAGCTAGTATCTTAGATATATTTTCATGTATCGTACAAGGCTTAATACCTTATGGCGCTCAAGCCTTACTCGCCGCATCAATTTTTGCCTTATCGCCTCTCGAAGTTGTGACACACGCTTGGTATTGTATGGTCTTAGCCATCGTAGCCGTAATAATTGTTATTTTTCGTAAAAGAGTTTAGCCACTTTTAACGTTCCCACCCACAACTGAATTCATGCAGGGAGCACATTAAATGTGCTCCCTTTCTCGTTATTGTTGGAATATAACTCTAATGAAAAATACCGATCCCCTTCAGCCAGTCAACTATGATCTTCATCGTTTTTTTATGTTCATGATTAGCCTTGGCGCTATCTGTATCTTATTTGGAATAGGCGTCGCATTGTGGGCACAATACCAATCTGATGGTACATCAGTCTTCTTCTATCGCTCCGAATTATTAGGGAATTACTCCCACTCTCCTTATGCTTTTATTTATAATATTGCGCTCATGTTAGCGGGCTTTTTTATTCTCATTGCTATGGTAGCATTGTATAATATTGGACTGAGCCAAATCACTCTCTTAATGGCCTTAGCGGGTGCTTGGCTTGGCTTGTCACTCTTTTGTATGGGAATGTTTCCCGTTAACTACTTACGATTACATCATTTGGCCACATTCAGCTACTTATTCAGTACCTTAATGCTTTACTTTTTTACAATATTAGCTCGGCCTGCCCATCCTAATTTATGTACTTACCCAACGATTTTTTTCAGTACCTTAGGTTTTATTGTGGCATTAATTTTGTTGATGAAACTCAATTGGCAAGCACTAAGCTTTCCATCATGTAAACATTCCAATGAACAAGCATGTTGGCTCCTATTTATGGTATGGTTAAGACCTGTTATCTTACTCGCATGGTGCTTCTCCTTAGGCCTGAGCGTTAAGCACATCATTCAATCTAGCTCCCTAGTGACCCCTGTCCATGAACAATGAAATAAATAAAATCAGATTAGCTAAATACTTGGCCATGACAGGATTATGCTCAAGACGAGCAGCCACTCGGCTTATCCGTGAAAGACCTGTTATTTTACTCATATGGTGCTTTTCTTTAGGCCTGAGCGTTAAGCACATCATTCAATCTAGCTCCCTAATGGCATCTTTCCATGAACAATGAAATAAGTAAAATCAGATTAGCCAAATACTTGGCCATGACAGGATTATGCTCAAGACGAGCAGCCACTCGGCATATACATGAAA